>NZ_JADPJF010000148.1:658310-668534 GCF_023073295.1 Bradyrhizobium sp. 23
GTCATCGCCGAGCTCGCCGGGCGCCACCTCAAACCGGTGCTGCTCGAGCTTGGCGGCAAGGCGCCTCTTGTCGTGCTCGACGATGCCGACCTCGATGCCGCCGTCGCGGCGGTCGCATTCGGCGCCTTCATCAATCAGGGCCAGGTCTGCATGTCGACCGAGCGGGTGATCGTCGACGAGGCGGTAGCGGCGTCCTTTGTCGACAAGCTCGCGAAGAAGACAGCTGCGCTTCCGGCCGGCGACCCGCGCTCCGGTCCGGTCGTCATCGGCTCGATGATCGACGAAGCGCCGGCCAAGCATGTCGTTGCACTGATCGACGACGCGATCGCCAAAGGCGCCGTCAAGCTCGCGGGCGGCGACCGGGTTGGCACGGTCGTTCCGGCCACCGTGCTCGACCGCGTGGTGCCCGGCATGCGCATCTATACCGAGGAGAGCTTTGGTCCCGTCGTCTCGGTGATCCGGGCAAGTGGCGTGGATGACGCGGTGCGGCTCGCCAACGATACCGAGTACGGCCTCTCGGCCGCCGTGTTCGGCCGCGACGTCGCGCGCGCGCTGACGGTGGCGCAGCGGATCGAAAGCGGCATCTGCCACGTCAACGGCCCGACCGTGCATGACGAGGCGCAGATGCCGTTCGGCGGCATGAAGGGATCGGGCTACGGCCGCTTCGGAGGTCAGGCCGGGATCGCCGAGTTCACCGATCTGCGCTGGATCACCATCGAGACCCAGCCGCAGCACTATCCCTTCTGACCGCGCAACAAGCGAAGCCCATCAGGACGCTATTCATGAATTCGAAAGTTCTCACGGTTCGGGAAGCGACCCTCGGTGTGCTTCGCTCCTTTGGCGTCGATCGCGTTTTCGGCAACCCCGGCTCGACCGAGCTTGCCTTCCTTGGCGACTGGCCCGACGACATCGACTACGTGCTCGGATTGCAGGAAGCCTGCGTCGTCGGTATGGCAGACGGCTATGCGCAGGCCACGGGACGAGCGGCGTTCGTCAATCTGCACTCGGCGGCCGGGCTCGGTCATGCCCTCGGCAATCTCTTCACCGCATTCCGCAACAAGACACCGATGGTCGTGACAGCCGGGCAGCAGGCGCGCAGCCTATTGCGGATGCGACCCTATCTCTTCTCCGAGGACGCCGCACAGTTTCCAAAGCCCTATGTGAAATGGAGCGCCGAACCGGCGCGCGCCGAAGATGTTCCAGCGGCGATCGCGCAGGCCTTCCTCACCGCCATGCAGCATCCCCGCGGTCCGACATTCGTGTCGGTCCCGTCGGATGATTGGGCGCGGCCCGCAACCGCTCCACCGGTCCGCTGCATCGCGACGGAGTTTGCGCCCGATCCGGCGGCGATCGTTCGGCTCGGCGCGGCGATCCGAGCCGCCAAAAAACCTATCTTCGTTGTCGGACCCGAGATCGATCGCAGCGGCTGCGTCGACGCGATGGTCGCTGTGGCCGAGCAGGCGAGCGCGGCCGTTTGGGCAAGCCCGATGTCGAGCCGTTCGAGCTTTCCGGAATTGCATCCGCTGTTCGCCGGCTTCCTTCCGGCAGCACCGGGAGGGCTCGCCCGCGCATTGCGCGGCGCCGATCTGATCGTCGTGGTCGGCGCGCCGGTGTTTACTTTCCATGTCGAAGGACAATGTGAATTGCTCGACGACGGAACGCCGGTCTGGCAGATCACGGATGATCCGACGGAAGCCGCATCCGCTTCTGTCGGTGACACCATCATCAGCACGCTCCCAAAGGCGCTGGCTGGGCTGCTGTCGGCGATGCCAGGGATCGCGGAGCGCGAGGTGCCGGCCGCGCGGATGCGGCCTGCCGTTCCTGCCGCGCAAAATCCGCTTCCGCCCGCTTATGCGCTCGCCCGGCTCTCCGCGTTGATGCCGGCCGATGCGATCGTGGTCGAGGAGGCGCCGTCGCATCGTCCCGCCATCCAACAATTCCTACCACGGCCTGGCGCGGACAGCTTCTACACGATGGCGAGCGGCGGACTTGGTTATAGCCTGCCGGCCTCGGTCGGCGTGGCGCTGGCGCGGCCAGGCCGCCGCATCGTCGCCCTGATCGGTGACGGATCGGCGATGTATTGCATCCAGGCAATCTGGACCGCGGTGCAACGCCGCCTGCCGATCACTTTCGTGATCATGAACAATTCAGGCTATGGCGCGATGCGCGCCTTCAGCCAGCTGATGCAGGCGCATCGCCCGCCCGGGATCGACCTGCCCGGGCTCGACTTCGTGGCGCTCGCAAGGGGAATGGGTTGTCCGGGGCAGCGCGTGACCGATGTCGGCGACGTCGACGCCATCTTGACCGAAGCGTTGGCATCAAGCGGTCCCGCGCTGGTCGATATCGCCGTCGACGACGCCACGACGGACCTGTTCAGCCATCCGCGCTAGCTGGCGGCAGAGGGGCTGGTCCGCGGCGACAAGACAGCCGATGGAAATTTGCCTCCGAAGGCACGGGTCTTGGGTTGGACACGCGACCCGTCGATCACCTCGAGTTGTCCGCAGCGATTCAAGGTATGCAACTTCCTGCCGGGCCATGCTGGCCCTGGCCGCAGAGAGTGGCGGATAATCTGCTTGAACGTCGTCGGCGACAGTTCGACGATTTCCGCCAGGGCGAGCGCTGCCCCATATCCGCCGGCACAATCCTGGACCGGGCGCCACAATTTGTCATTGATGGTGACGAAATTCCCCGCAGGCCGCGTGCTCGCGCGGTCGATCAGGACCGGGTTGCTGGCATGCGGCAACCACGGGCCCATGAGGTGCTCGGCGTGATAGATCGCCAACGAATCCGAATACCCGCCAGTGCCATCGCGCCAGGCTCCGAACAGATAGTGCAGGCCGTTGTGCCGCGTGATCGTCACATCGGCGAGTTCAAGTCCTGAAAGCAGCGTCGCGTGGCGCTCCCATTTGTCCGGGAACCGAACGCATTTATAGATGGCGACGTCCCCATTGGTCGAGCTCTCCGGGATCATCCACAATGCGCCATCGTCCTCGATCAGGAACGGATAGGAGAGGTGCCAGGGCTCGTCCAATACGGGCACGACCGCTCCGACCGGGCCCTTATCGTCGAACTCGATCGCGGAAATGATTCCTTTTCCAATCCGGTGATCGAGATCCTCAAAGAAGACGAATGTTCTTCCCTGCCATGTGATGGGGAAAGGATCGGCGTAGAAGTGGTTTCCGGGATCGGCAAGGACGTTCCAGCGAGGCCCTGACAGGTCTCCGGTCTGCCAGACGCCTGCGCCCTTGTTGATGCGCCATCCGACATGCCAATGCGGGGCATAGCAGCAGAGGCGATAGATCTCCTTGGCGATCGATATGGTGAGGCCGCGCGCGACATAAGCCGTTGGCGGGCGGCCGTTGTCCGCTCGGGCCGGTCGTGCCAGCTGCGGCACGATGCGCGGTCGTCCCGACAAGATGGCGGCCACCATGGTCAGGGTTCGCGCCATGACCGTTTCCAGGCCCCCGCTCAGACCGGCCGCGATTTCGGCGGAGGGATGGCCACGATCGAGGACTGCACCGTCGACCTCGTCGACGATTTCGATCACCGGCAGATCGCCGGCGAGAATGGCGGCAAGAGCTGCGTTTTCGCCTGCCACTCCATTGAACAGCGGGCGGAGATACTGCCGGGCGGAGCAGTTCGGATCCCGCGCGCCACCGGTGAAATCGACGATGACGTCTGCCGTGCCGGCGCGAGCCTGCATCCGGTCCGGACTGATCTTCAGCCTTTCGGTGCCGCTGTGTTTGCCCTTGTGCAACACCAAACGTTCGAGTTCGAACAGCATGTCGAGACCCGCCGGCCGCGGCTCCGCCGTTGCCGTCCACGCGATCTGGACCGGTACATCCCGCCCGTCGATCGACAGCGTCTCGCGGCCCATCCACCGCCGCGCATTCTCAATTTCACAGCGAAACTCGATGGTCATGTCGAGCCGATCCGTTTCCATGCGCCCCGATCAAATGACCTGGCCGAGAATTCGAACGTATTCCTCCACCATGGCGTCCACTGAATAGCGCAGCTTCAGGCCTTTGGCGTTTTGCCGCAGTTCGTCGCTCAGTTTTTGGTCCGTCAGGAGCCTGGAGACGGCGGCCGACAGCTTGGTATGATCGGAGGCATCGACGAACAGCGCTGTCGGCTTCCCTTCGACGGACAACACTTCGCGCAAGACCGGAAGATCGGTGACGACCGAGGGAACGCCGGCGTTTGCAGCCTCCACAGCGGCGAGGCCGAAGGTCTCCGCCTGCGTCGGAAATACGAACACGTCGAGAGCGGCGAGAAACTCCGCCATCTGGCGTGGGGTGATTTCGCCGAGCAGATGCAGCCTGTCCGATACTTTCAAGTCATCCGCCAACTGCCGCAGCCGGGCCTCATCGGCTCCCTGCCCGGCCAGTGCGAGGTGCCAGGAGGGTTGATCCGGCAACAGACATATCGCCGCGTCGAGCCGCTTGTGCGGGTGTAATCTTGCTGCGCAGCCGAGCAGGGGGCTATCCGGCGGGAGATTGAACTTCTGTCGCGCAGCTTGCTTCGACAGGGTGAGCGCCTTGTCGTCGAAGCCGTGCGGGACATGCACCATGCGCGCGCGATAAGCCCTGGGGTAGCGCGAATACTCGCGCTGCATGTCCAGCGAGTTGAGCGTGATGCGGTCGAAGAAGCCGAGGCTGCCCATGACGATGTCGGCCGTACGGACCGGCCAGCTCATCGACAGCGCGGATGAAACCTGATTGGCGATGACAGGTGCGCGGCAGATCAGGCGCGCCACACCGGCGCCGATGACATTGCCGAAGTGCTGAAAGGTCAGAACGGCGTCAGGCCTGGTGGCCCTGATATGGCGGCCGAGCGTCCACAGCATTTGCAGCAGCGCCAGCGGATTTCCCGGCCGGCTCGACGCGCAATAGACCGTGTGGGGCGGCTCATCGAACGAATCCGACTTGCGGAAGAAGAAAAGATTGGTGACGCGATAGCCGCGGGCGGTCAGCCCGGCGCCAAGCAGGCGCGAGATCTCCTGCGCACCGGCGTTCTCAGCCTGGGTCTGTACGAGCAGCACGTGCGGCTTGCGTCCGCCACCGTTGGGCGACGGGAGTGCTGTCGCAGTCGTCTCGCCCAACGCCTTGTTTGGCTGGTAATGCAGCACGGATCCCGACCCATTAGAGAAGCGAATTTTTCACCTTCTTAACTCCGTATCTACCATGCGGGCATCGCGCGGACACCGACTAGCAATAAACGGAGTTAATGCGCCCTGCCGCAAGGGCATGAGGGAATTCCGCTGGTTCCCGACGAAGTGCAGAGGACGCGGGCAACCGCCGATTAACCATCGATATTTGGGTTGGAGCCGGCCCACTGAAGCATATGAAAACGACGCACATTCCGCCGGTGCGCCGACGGCTGCTGGTGCGCTCTCCTTCATGCGGGACACGCGCGACATATGCTGACGCTCTATTCGCCGGAGTCCGCGCCACGGACCGCGTAGGCGCTGGGCTTCGATGCGGAGAAGCGCAGAAGCCCTAGAATCGAAGGATCGACGCCGGTTCGCCGGCGACAGAGGATGTTGAGGACGATGGTCGCTAACGCGAGCGACACAGTGGCCGAGATCGCTGCGCCAAGAACGCCGAGCCAGGGAATGAGGACGAGAAATCCAACCAGCCGTAGCGCTACGTTCCCGGCAATCACGGGGACATACTCGCGCTCATGGCCGGTCAGTTGCAATATCGCCGCAGACGGACCGCCCGCCGCCTGGACCGCCGTTCCGATCGCGAGCACGATCAGGACCCAGTGCTGCGCAGCGAAATGTGGCCCGAACAAGTTGAGTAGATGGGGACCTCCAACCCAGATCAGGAGGAGTCCGCTGACCACGCACACCGCGGTCACTTCCGCCATGAGCCGCAACGTTCGCTCGAATTCCTGATGGTTCTTGCTGAAGTACAGCGAGGGGAGCCGACGTGCGCCAAAGCTGTACAATGCGGCCGACAGCATGGCGAAGATGTTGGCCAGGCGCGAAGCGGCAAAATAAATTCCGGCGGTTGCCGGGTCCAGCATCCAGTAGACCAGAATGACGTCGAAATACTGGTTCGCGGCTTCGAGAATGGATGCGACCCAGAAATGAAGCGCGCTCGATCTCCAGCGCGACGGCTCGGAACGCACCGCCGTGCCGCGG
The DNA here is from genome assembly GCF_023073295.1 of Bradyrhizobium sp. 23. Taxonomy (NCBI): domain Bacteria; kingdom Pseudomonadati; phylum Pseudomonadota; class Alphaproteobacteria; order Hyphomicrobiales; family Nitrobacteraceae; genus Bradyrhizobium; species Bradyrhizobium sp. 23. The sequence continues at coordinate 664,459 of NZ_JADPJF010000148.1, forward strand.
AAATCCGGTAGAACTCGCGCAATCGCGATGATCTGTGCGACCAGTCCGACCGACATGGCAATCGTCATCACGGCGATCAATTCGGCGGGATCAAGCTGCCGATGGCCGAACATGATTGCGAGCAGAAACAGCACCACGCTGACTCGCCAGAAGAACTCCCTGTTTCCTTCCCCCATGAGAATGCTGACCAGCGAGCGTGCGATCTGGCTGCCAAGCATCAGTCCGGCATTCACGGCTGTGTAGGCCGACACCGCGACAACCAGCAGCCACGAGGCGCCTTTGATGTTCGCGCCGATCGCGATTGCGCCGATCGCAATCAGCATCGCGACGGAGGAAATCTTGAAGCTCGATAGCAGCACGCCCTTGGTGAGATCAGGCTGATTTCCCACCCGATACTCGTTCAGAAATCGCACCAGCAGCGATTCCTGGCCCACCAGACCGACGACCGCTGCCATCTGGGCGACCGAAAGCCAGGTCGCAAAGATGCCAAACCCATCGGGCGACATCGTTCGTGCCGCAAGCGAGAACAACGCGAACGCAAGCGCGCCGCTACCAACCTTGAGAAGGATGGTTCCGGCAACACCGCGCGTCACGTCGCGCCGCATGAATTGGACGATGGATTCGATCATGGAGATTTAAGGGGCAACTTCCCCTGAAGAGACATTTTCCGATTACCTGCGACAGCCTAGCATGCCGAAAAACCGCGAGTGTTAATGGACGGCCTCCATGATCCCGCCCTCCGCGGCGACGTCGCGGCCATGCCTGTTGCTTCACTATGGAACATCGCTGACCCCATTGTCCCAGATAGAGCAAAGTGCGGCCCGGTCGCGTGGCGGCAGAGCGCCGCATCGACGGCCGATGAGGCGAGATGAGCCATTGGAATGCGGACCGGCTCAACGGGAATGGCCATCCCGAGCAAGGCGCGTGCCGGATCTCATCGGGCCGGGCAGGTCTCCGCTGCGTTAACCGAGATATCGAGAAATGATCGCGTTTGGTCCTACGATGCGACATCAGGCGAGAGAATTGCACGGGCAACCATCGTTGACCGTGGGAGCCTGAACCATGACGGCGGATAGCAACGTGACCGAGCCGAGCGCTGGATCTGCGACCGCGGCGATCGTCGTCGACATCGCGATCGTCGGCGGCGGCCTTGCGGGCTCGCTCGCGGCGGCCGTGCTCGCGCGGGCAGGGCATCGTGTCGCTCTCGTCGACAAGCGCGCGGTCCATCCGGACGAGTTTCGGGTCGAAAAAATAGGCGGCCGTCAGCTGGAGATGTTGCGCAAGCTGGGCTTCCTCGATGCGCTCGACAACGTGGCCTGTCGATATGATCAGGTGCTCAACATCAGGGAAGGCAAGGTGGTCGATGTCAGCGTCGGCCGGGCTTACGGGCTTCCATATGCCGATCTCGTCGCCATGGCGCGCAGCCAGCTGCCTGATCCGTCCAGCCTCATTGTCGATGAGGTCACTGCGGTCAATTGTCGCGACGATCTCCAACATGTCGAGCTCGCGTCAGGGGGGCGCATAACTGCGCGCCTCGTCGTGCTGGCCACGGGCATGGCGGGCGTGCTCGGCTACAAGCTCGCCATCAAGCGGCGCGTGCTGGCCGAGCGCCATTCGGTTTCGTTCGGCTTCACGATCGCCCGCCGCGACCACGCGCCGTTCGATTTCGAGGCGTTGACCTGTTATGGGGAGCGCACAGCGGACGGCATCGATTATCTCAGCCTGTTTCCCGTGCGTGCCGGCATGCGGGCAAATCTCTTCATGTTCCGAGACCCGACCGATCCGATCATGCGCGAGCTGCGCCGTGAACCGGAGGCGACGGTCTTGCGCCTGCTTCCGGGATTGCGGCCCTACCTTGGCGATTTCCACGTGATCGACCGGGTGCAGAATTGGGTGATGGACCTGTCCGTCGTGGAAGGACATCTCCAGCCCGGAGTCGTGCTCATCGGTGATGCGTTCCAAACGAATTGTCCGGCCGCCGGCACGGGCGTCGCCCGTCTGCTGGTCGACGTCGAGCGCCTCTGCACCGAATATGCGCCGCGTTGGCTCGGGACCGAGGGCATGGGCCGGGAGAAGATTTCTGAATTCTATTCCGATCCCGACAAGGTCGCGGCGGACCAGCAGTCACTGAAGATGGCGCGCTTCCGGCAGGCCCTGACGTCCCGCAACGATATTGGCTGGGACGTGCGGCGGCGGCTGCACTTCCTGCGACGCAGTATCACCCACCGGCTCGATCAGATGCGGCCCGGCTGGCTCGCCCAGGTTCGAAGCGCGCTACGCGCCTGAGAGCGGCACCCGGTCGGCCCCTCGCACCGGTCAGCGCGTCGGCGTTGAGGTCCGGGTCGGCAGGAACCTGAACTCCGACATCCGCTTGGCGGCCAGCTTGAGCCAAGGCGCCTGTTTCAGTGCGAACAAGGAGATGGCGCCCGTGGTGCTGCCCGCCTGCGTGACCGTCCACATCGGTGAAGGCTGAGCGCCGAACTGCTTCTTGTAGGGCTCGTCGCCGATGGTGAAATCGAGCATCTGATCCCCGCGCTCGATGCAATCCTTCGCCACCTGCTCGAACATCAGCGCGCCCAAGGACTGGCTTTTGTATCCGGCAATGTCGAAGGCGCCCATGATCACGAGGAAGCTGCCGTGATGGCTGAGTCCGAGCACGGCTGCGATGACCTCGCCGTTCATCTTCATCGCATAGAGCCGGACAAAGGAGCCGAGGCCGCGCTGCGCCACGTCGGAATAGAAGCCGTAATATTCGGGGCGCTGGAGCAGATCTCCGTCGCCATGTGCCTGAAAGCGCGGCCCGCGAAATTTCTTCATCACGTCCAGCACCTCCAAGACAGCGGCACTGTCGCGGCAGCATGAAAAACTCAAGTCCCCCTTCTTCTGGAGCTGCCGGGCTTTCTTTGCGAGCTCCTTCTGGTAGGAACGGTCCAGCGCACTGGCGCGCCATTGCTCGAAGGGCGCGACCAGAACGGTCGCATAGGCATTGGTGTCCATCGCTATGCGGCGGGGCGCAGCCAGCAGGTTCTCGATCGGAAGCCGTCCATCCGGCAGCTTGGTCATCCGGAGCAGATCGAACGGGCGGACGAGGCACCGGATTTCTGCGCAGGCACTCTCGTCCTTGAGCAGCTCGGAAAATACCTGCGGGCTGCATACGGGCGCGAGGTAGTCGGAAACGCGGAGGTCGGCGAATTCGACGGTCCGTATCGGGCCGCGCCGGATCCGCAGCAAGGGCAACACCATCGCAAGGGCGCCCGTCGCGCGGTGGCGGACCACGACAACCAGAGGAGTTGCGCCCACATGAGACGCGAGCCTGGTGTAGAGGGTGTCGAGCCAGAGCGGATGCTGGAACGCGGTGGCGGCCGAGTTGTCGAACAGCTCCGCGTAGTCCGGCGACAGGAAGTCGAATCCCTGCTCGATGGCGATGTCGAATGTGTTGCTAGGTCTGTTCATACGCAACCAAGAAAGCAGATGGCTCGGGACGAATTGATGGAGCCGGATCTACGCTCTATAGCAGGGTCGTTACGGGGGAGACACCGGCGGCGTATGATTTGCATTAATCCTTCGAGCGAGGCGCGTATGGTTACCAAACCGTTAATTCCTCATCGAGCGGCCTCGCAGCCGAAACAGCCACGACCGCGTCAACCCCCCTCGTCAAATATATTCCGCTTTACCGAAATTCGGAAACGGCGTATGTGTCGTCCATCCCGGCTCATCCTTGAGGGGCGATCTTGTGGTCGTCATGTTCGCGAGCCGGGCTTGCGGTGGACGCGGCAGCGTTCGGGTGCGAGAGGCCAAGGGCAGGGCGGATTGCTCTCCGTGAGCCCAAGGCTGCGTTCCGACGAGCGGCGCTGCTAGGCTTCGTCTCGTCTGTAAGTTTCCGGCTCCGTCGACAGGGCTGGAAAAACTGCGGCGAAATGGCGAGCGCGTACGGCAAAACCGTGTGGTCCTGGCCGTCGTTGCTACGGTCAAGCTCTTGCGGATGCGGCAGTCGCGTCAACCGGCGCGGTGCCGGTGACTTTCGCAGGGGTGAGGGAGGCCAGCAGGAACTCGGCTCCCGGGAGAGCACGGCATAA
>NZ_JADPJF010000148.1:668680-676303 GCF_023073295.1 Bradyrhizobium sp. 23
CTCTCTGCGTGTGCTTTTCGCGCAGCGGACCGCGGGTGCCAGCCGGCACCCGGCCTTCCCTGCGCCCTCTTGGACAAGAGGGTGGAGCGATCAAGCAAAGCTCGGGCGAAATCAGCCGCGAGAACGCGACGGCGTGTCGGCCTACCTCGAGATTCCGGTTCGAGCACCGATGTCTTGTCCCTAACGCTAGGGACAGACACGTTGCCGCGATCCGCTTAGCATGATCCGCCCGCTTGCTCGGGACCGCAGGAGGGAACGCGTATGTCGGACGACATGCCTTCTGGGCAGCGTCGGTGCGTCCCGGAGAGCAGTGCAAGCTCGAGCCGGGGCGCCCGATGCAGCCGGCGGAGTCATCAAAGCGGACAGGGAGGAACGGGACATGAAGATCGGTTTCGCGCGAGCCTCGCTTCTTGTGGCATGCGTCCTTTTTGGAAATGCTGCTCACGCGGACATCAAAATTGGAATTGTGATTTCGGCAAGCGGCCCGGGATCCGCTCTGGGACAACCGCAGCTCAAGACGGTTGCAGCTCTTCCGAAAGAGATCGGTGGAGAGAAGGTGACCTATATCGTCCTGGACGACGAGTCGGATTCGACCAAAGGGGTCCAGAACGCACGCCGGCTGGTGATCCAGGACAAGGTCGACGTGCTGGTCGGCTCCTCTCTGACCCCGGTGACCATGCCGATGCTGGATGTTGCACTCGAATCGAAGACGCCGCTGCTGTCGCTCGCTGCCGCTACCGCCATCGTTCAACCGATGGATGAGAAGCGCGTCTGGGCTTTCAAGGTCGTTCCCAATGACGACCTCATGGCGGCCGCCATCCTCAAGCATATCGCGACATCAGGCGTGAAGACGCTCGGCTATATCGGCGTTTCGGATGGCTACGGCGAGGGCTACTACAAGGAGGTGAGCCGCATCGCGCCTGCGTTGGGGCTGACCGTAACCACACATGAGGTCTACGCGCGCGCCGACACCAGCGTCACCGGTCAGGCGCTGAAGGTGATGTCGACCAATCCCGATGCCGTCTTCATCGCGTCCGCAGGAACTCCGGCCGTCCTGCCGCAGCAGGCGCTCCGCGAGCGCGGATACGCCGGGAAGATATTTCAGACACACGGCGTGGCCAGTGAGGAGTTCATCAAGCTCGGCGGCGCGAACGTCGAAGGTGCGGTATTCGCGGGCGAAGCTTTTACCATTGCCGCCGATCTTCCCGCAGGAGATCCGTTCCGTCGTTCGACGGAGGAGTTCGTGACCGCGTATGAAGCGGCGAACGGACAAAAGCCCAACATGTTCGCTGCTCACCTCTGGGATGTCGTGGCACTGATCGGAAAAGCTGCACCGGATGCGCTGAAGACGGCAAAGCCTGGCACAATCGAATTTCGCGCGGCGCTGCGGGACGCACTCGAGCGTGGGCAGAACATCTATCTCAACAATGGGCTGTCGAACATGAGCAAGGCCGATCACAACGGCTATGATGAGCGCTCGGCCTTTCTCATCAAGGTCGAAGGCGGGAAGTTCCGCCTGGCAAAGTAGCGGCGCGCCGATGCACGATCTGGTCTGGTCCGCCTCAGACCCAGCCGCCATCGACGATGTAGTGCTGGGCTGTGCAGGCAGAAGCCTCGTCGGAAGCGAGGAAGATGGTGAACTTCGCGACCTCGTCGGGCATGAGCTTGCGCTTCAGGCATTGTCGTTGCATGAGCTCGACCTCGCCCTGGGGTGTCATCCATTTATCGAGCTGGCGCTCAGTCATGATCCATCCAGGCGCTATCGCGTTCACGCGGATATTGTAGGCGCCGTAATCGCGCGCCAGAGAGCGTGTGAGACCGATCACACCCGATTTGCTGGCGGTGTAGGCGGCCATGCCGCCTTGTCCGGCGATCCACGATACCGAGCCGAAATTGATGATAGCGCCGGCGTTCGCCGCCTTCATGTCCGGCAACACGGCCTGCGCAGCAAAGAACTGGTGCTTCAAGTTGACCCCGATGCGGTCGTCCCAATATTCCGGTGTCATTTCCTCGGTGCTGTGCCGCTCGTCATGCGCGGCATTGTTGACGAGGATGTTGATCGCGCCGCGCACATTGCGCGCCTCCGCGACACCGGCACGTAACGCGGCAATATCGGTCAAGTCGACACGCATGAAACGCGCGCTAAGACCTTGATCCGAGAGCTCGCGTGCCAGCGATTGGCCCGCGTCGACATTGATGTCGAAGAACACGACATTGGATTTCTGCTGTGCGAAGCGCCGCACGATCGCAGCGCCAATTCCCGATGCGCCTCCGGTGACGAGAACGACCTTGCCGGCGAGGTCGGAATAAACGGCAGCCATGGATATCCCTCGATTTGCGTTGGGGGCAGCGCGACGCGGCCCGACTCTCCCGCTCACCTTAGCGACCTCCCTCGTGAGGTGCATAGGTCAGAATTTCAGTTGCGTACCTCAAAAATCGAAGGCAGGATTGCATCAAAGAATAAGAGCCCTTGGGAGGAATGTGATGAGACTGCTCGGGAAACTGGGACTAGCCGTTGTCGCATGCCTGTTCGGAGCGAAACTCGCTGCGGCCGAAACGACGGTCAAGTGGCTGCACATCGAGGCCAACCCGGCCCAGGTCAAAATCTGGGAGGAGGTTGCGCGCGCCTATGAGGGGTCGCATCCCGGCGTCAAGGTCGAGATGCAGTTCCTCGAGAACGAGGCCTACAAGGCCAAGCTGCCGACCATCCTGCAATCCAAAGACCGGCCCAACATCATCTACAGCTGGGCCGGCGGTGTCCTGAAGACGCAGATCGAGGCCGGTGTGCTCGACGACATCACCGATTCTGTGAAGGGCTACAGCGACAGTCTCACACCGGCGGCGCTCGCCGCCTTCACCAGCAACGGCCGTGTTTATGGTCTGCCCACGGCGCTCTCGCAGGTCGGCTTCCTCTGCAACAAGGAGCTGATGGCCAAGGCGAAGGTCGACCCTGCCGGGATCAAGAGCTGGGACGATCTGCTTGCTGCCGTGAAGACGTTGAAATCCGCCGGCGTGACCCCGATCGTGGTCGGCGGCGCCGATAAGTGGCCACTGCACTTCTACTGGACGCATCTTGCTGTGCGCATCGGCGGCAAGGCGGCGTTCGATGCGGCGCTGCGTGGCGAGAACGGCGGCTTTGCCGGGGGAACCTTCCAGAAATCCGGCGAGCTGTTCAAGCAACTCGTGGATCTCCAACCGTTCCAGAATGGCTTCCTGGGTTTCAAGAACCCGCAGGCGGTCGGCTATTTCGGCGACGGCAAGGCGGCGATGACGCTCGCGATCAGCACGGTCTATCATCTGCAGCGCGCTCTCGCCGCCGACAAGATCGGATTGACCGAGGACAAGATGTGCTGGTTCGACTTCCCGGTCGTGACCGGCGGTAAGGGCGCGCCGACCGATACGCTCGGGGGCATCACCGGTTGGCTGATTACGAAAGGCTCGCCGAAGGAGGCTGTCGATTTCCTGAAATACTTCGTCTCCAAAGAGGTGCAGACGCGGCTTGCCGCCGGCAACTTCATCATCCCGGTGGTGCAGGGCGCGGATGTCGGCCTCAACAACGGCTTCATGAAGCTGATCGCCGCCAATCTGGCGAAGTCGAACTACCACCAGAACTTCTATGACCAGAGCCTGGGTCCGTCCGTCGGCCGCGTCGTCAACGACGTCACGGCCGAGATCGCCGGCGGCAGCATGAGCCCGCAAGAGGCTGCCAAGGCGATCGAGGCGGCGTGGAAACAGGGCAACTGACGGTGACGCGGCGGACCGCGAGCGTGTCGGCGATCGGCGCTGCTGGCGAGATGGTCCCGCAGGTCACGGTCCGTGGCCCGAGTTGGGACGGCAGGCTGACGGTGCTCATCCTGTTCCTGCCGCCGGCGCTGCTGTTGTTCACGTTGTTCGTTGTGCTGCCGATCGGCGAAGCAGCTTGGTACTCGGGCTTCAATTGGAACGGATTCGGCAGGCCGACCAACTGGATTGGCCTGGACAATTACCGCTTTGTGCTGGAGACCCGCGCCTTCTGGCTCGCTCTGCGCAACAACGGCCTGATCATCGCTGTTTCGCTCGCCATCCAGCTGCCGCTTGCGCTCACCCTGGCCTTGATGCTCGCCGAACGCTTTCGAGGGGCGGTGGCGCTGCGCATGCTGTTCTTCATGCCCTATATCCTGGCGGAGATCGCAACCGGGCTGATCTTCAGCTTCGTCTATGATGGCGACTACGGCCTTGTGGCCTCGATCTGGCGCAGCTTCGGCGCCGAGCCGCCGCATCTGCTTGCATCGACGGATACGGCCATGCTGGCGGTGCTGATCGTGGTCGTCTGGAAGTACTTTGGCTTCCACATGATGCTATTCATCGCAGCGCTCCAGGGCCTCGACAAGAGCCTGGTCGAGGCGGCGCGTATCGACGGCGCGACCCGATCGCAAGCCTTGCGACATGTGGTCATCCCCTTGCTCTATCCGACGATAAGGCTATCCGTGTTCTTCGCCATCGTCGGCTCGCTGCAGCTGTTCGACCTCGTCATGCCGCTGACGCGCGGGGGGCCAGCGGACTCCTCGAACACGATGGTGAGCTTTCTCTACAACAACGGCATCTCGCGCATGCGGGTCGGCTACGGCAGTGCCATCGGCGTCATTTTGTTTGCGATCTGCGTGACCTTTGCCTTCACGTACAAGCGATGGTTCATGCGCGATGAGTAACGTCAGGACCATCCGAGCGCCGTTCGATCCCTCAGTATTGTTCAAGCTGGTGTTCCTGGCCGTTGTTGCCATCATCGTAATGGTGCCGCTGCTCGCGACCTTGTTCGGTGGTTTCAAGTCGCTCGGCGAACTGCGCGTCAATCCGTTCGGCCTGCCACGTCACTGGGAGTGGCAGAACTATGCCGACATCCTGTTCTCGGCACGCTACTGGCAGCTCTTGCGCAACTCGCTGATCATCTCGACCCTCACGGTAGCCTTGACCCTGATCGTCGCCTCGATGGCGGCGTTCACCTTCGCCCATATCAGGTTCTACGGCAGCTCGATGCTGCTGAGCTACCTGACGCTGGGCCTGCTGTTTCCGGCCGCGACGGCGGTGCTGCCGCTCTTCATCAAGGTACGCGATCTCGGGCTGCTCGATACATATTTTGGCGTTGCCCTGCCGCAGACGGCTTTCAGTCTCGCCATGAGCGTGCTGCTGCTGCGGCGTTTCTTCAAGGACATCCCGTACGAATTGCTGGAGGCCGCGCTGGTCGACGGCTGCAGCTATATCAAATTCTTCCGCTATGTGACCTTGCCTTTGTCCCGGCCGATCCTGGCGACCGTCGGTACCATCACCTTCGTCAACAGCTGGAACGCCTATCTGCTGCCGCTGGTGATGCTCAACACCGACGCGCTCTATCCCTGGCCGCTCGGTATCATGATTTATCAGGGCGAGTATTCGTCCGAGTGGCATCTGATCCTGGCCTTCATCACGTTGACCATCCTGCCGACGATCATTCTCTTCCTCCTGGCGCAGAAGCACATAGTCGCAGGCCTCACCGCCGGCGCGGTCAAGGGATGAACGGTACCTCACGGAGATCACAATGAGAAAAGTCGGCATCGGCATCATCGGCTGCGGCAATATCAGCACCGCTTATCTGAAGGCGGCCCAGCGCTTCGCGGTCATGGAAATCAAGGCGCTCGCCGATATGCGCAGCGATGCGGCAGAGCGGCAGGGCGCCGCCTTCGGGTTGCCGGCGATGCGGGTTGATCAGCTGCTCAAGCGAGACGACGTCGAGATCGTCATCAATCTCACTGTGCCACTCGCCCACACCGACGTCAGCCTGGCGGTGCTGAACGCCGGCAAGCACGTTCATTCCGAGAAGCCGCTCGGCATTAACGTCGCCGAAGCCCGCAAGGTGATGGAGCTCGCCGCGCAGAAGAATCTTCGCGTCGGTTGCGCGCCCGATACGTTCCTGGGCGGTGGGCACCAGACCGCGCGCAAGCTGATCGACGATGACGCGATCGGCACGCCCGTGGCCGGCAGCGCGTTCTTCGGCTGCCCCGGCCATGAGCGCTGGCATCCGGCGCCGGGTTTCTATTATTTGCGCGGCGGCGGCCCTATGCTTGACATGGGCCCGTACTACATCACCGATCTCGTGCAGCTGCTCGGCCCGGTGGCGAGCGTGATGGGCTCGACCGCGCGCCCGAAATCCGAACGGCTGGTCACCAGCCAGCCGATGAACGGAACGCTGATCCCGGTCGAAGTTGCGACCCATGTCGCCGGCACGCTCGAATTCGAGAGCGGGGCGGTCGTCTCGATCGCGATGAGCTTTGACGTGCCCAAGCACCGGCACGCGCCGATCGAGATCTATGGCGACAAGGGCAGCATGCTCGTGCCCGATCCGAACCGCTTCGGTGGCGAGGTGCAGGTCGCCAAGACCGGCGGCGACTGGGAACCGGTGTCGCTGACCCACGGTCATGTCGATGGCGAGTTCCGTTCCATTGGCGCCGCCGATATGGCCTCCGCGATACTGAACAACCGGCCGCATCGTGCGAGCGGCGCGCTCGCTTTCCACGTGCTGGAGGTGATGGAGGCGTTCCAGATCTCTGCCGAGGAAGGCCGGCGCGTCAAGATCGAGAGCCGCGTCGAGCGGCCGGCGATGCTGCCGGCCGGGCGTGAAACCGGACAGATCGACTGAGGACAGAAACATGCGCAAGGCAATGATTGTATGGGGCGGTTGGCCCGGGCACGATCCCGATCTCTGTGCTTCGATGATCCGTGGTTGGCTGAAGGCTGAAGGCTTCGAGGTGCGGACTGAAACCACCACCGCCGCGTTCGCCGATCCCGCGATTCACGACCTGTCGCTGATCATCCCGATCTACACCATGTCGACAATCGAGAAGGCGGAAGCGCTCAATCTCTGCGCTGCGGTCCGGAGCGGCGTCGGGCTCGCCGGCCATCATGGCGGCATGGGCGACGCATTCCGCGATTCCGTCGACTACCAGTTCCTGTGCGGCGGGCAGTGGGTTGCGCATCCCGGCAACATCATCGACTACAAGGTCGACTTGACGAAGCCGGATGATCCCATCATGAAGGGCCTGAAGAGTTTCGAGCATCGTTCCGAGCAGTACTACATGCATGTCGACCCCGCCAACGAGGTGTTGGCGACGACGACCTTCACCGGCGAGCACGCGCCCTGGATCGAGGGCGTGGTAATGCCCGTGGTCTGGAAGAAGCGATACGGCGCGGGCAGGGTGTTCTATTCCTCGCTCGGCCACCGCGCTTACGAACTCGACGTACCGGAAATCCGAACGTTGATGACCCGCGGCATGCTGTGGGCGGCGCGCGAATGAATGCTGGTGCGAGCCAGCCGGTGATTCGTGCCACGCTTGAGGACGTTGCGCGCACGGCGGGTGTTTCGCTCGCCACGGTCGACCGCGTCGTCAACCGGCGCGAGGGCGTGCGCGCCAAGACCGTCGCGCGGGTCGAGGCCGCGGTGGCAAAACTCGGCTATCGAGCCGACGTCGCGGCCGCGCGGCTTGCCCGCGGGCAGACGTTCCGCTTTGCCTTTGTGCTGCCGACGGGCAGCAACAGCTTCATGACCAACCTGACCGAGCAGGTCCAGCGCACCGCAGACTGGCTCGCCGGCCAGCGCGGCTTCATTGATATCCT
>NZ_JADPJF010000148.1:676380-688300 GCF_023073295.1 Bradyrhizobium sp. 23
GCGTGTCGACGTGTTCGATCCGGACGTACTCGCCGCCGCGCTGGAAAATCTCTCGCCTGCCTATCAGGGCGTCGCCGTGATCGCGCTCGACCATCCCAGGGTGCGCGCCGCGATCGACGAACTCACTGCGCGCGGGGTCGCTGTGGTGACCCTCGTGTCGGACGCGCCGAGCTCGCGCCGGCTGCACTATGTCGGCATCGACAACCCGGCGGCAGGCCGCACCGCTGCAACGCTGATGGGACGGTTCCTCACTGGTCGCAAGGGGACGGTGGCCGTCATCGCGGGATCGTTGTCGCTGCGCGATCACACCGAACGGCAATTCGGCTTCCACCAGATCCTGTCCAGCGAGTATCCGAACCTGCACGCGCTGCCCGTGATCGAGGGCCGCGACGACAGCGAGCGCACCCGGGAGCTCACTGCGGCACTGCTCGCGCGCCAGCCCGATCTGCGCGGCATATACTGCTGCGGCGCCGGGAACCGTGGCATCGCCGACGCGCTCGAGGCCTCGGGACGGTCGCGCGAGGTGGTCTGGATTGCCCATGAGCTGACCCAATACACGCGGCGTTTCCTGGTCCGCGGCACGCTCGATGCCATCATCAACCAGGATCCCGGCCACGAGGCACGGTCTGCGGCGCGAGTCCTGCTCGCGCATTGTTCGGGTGAGCCGATCAGCCCCGACCAGGAGCGCATCCGCATCGACATTTTTCTGCGGGACAATCTGCCGTAGCCTCGACTGACCTGCGGGGCGCATCAGAAGCTCTCGGCCATTGCGGCCAGACGTTGGTGGGCTCTTTCGCGGGACGCCTCGATGGGCTGTTGTGGTCCAGTGGTTGGTCCGATCGGAATGAAACGGACATTGCTGATGCCGACAAAACGCAAAATTTCGCGCAGGTAAGGCGTTGCCATGTCGATGCGCCCGCGGTTCATTCCGGTGGCGAAATCGCTGCCACTGGCAATGATGACGATGGTCGGCCGGTCCTTCAGCAACGGGATATACCCCAGCGACGGATCGAACCGAAAGGTGAGCCCGGGCTGGACGATGATGTCGAACCATTGCTTGAGCTTATAGGGAATACCGAAGTTCCACATCGGCGTCGAAATCAGCACCCGCTCGGCGAGCGCTAAGCGCACCGCCATCCGCTCGGCTTCCGCGAAGCTGTCGCGCTGCGCGTCGTTGAAGGCCTGCGCCTTCATCCGTGCATATTTGGCTTCGACAATGGGGCCTGAAAATTCCGGCAAGCGCTCGCGCCAGAGATCCATAACGTCCACGTCCCAGTCGGGCCGAGCTTGGCGAAAGCCGTCGAGGAAAACGCGTGCGCCGGCGCCTGACCAGGAGTCGTCGCGGGGCGAGCAGGACAGGTGCAGGAGCTTCGCCACCGTTCATCCCAGCGCTTTGATGACCGCATCGGCCTTGGTCACGACGGCGACGTTCTGCATGGCGAAATTGATCGACGCGGCGTGCCAATCGGCGTTCATGGTCGAGCAGCAATCCTCGGGAACGATCATGAAGTAGCCCTTGTCGGCACCGGTCCGCGCCGTGTGCTCGACCGACATGTTGGTCCAGGCGCCGGTGTTGATGATCATGTCGCGGCCGGTGGCTTTCAGGATCGTTTCGAGCCTCGTGCCCTCCCAGGCGCTCATTCGTACCTTCTCGACCACGAAATCGCCGGGCCGGGGTTCGAGACCTGACACCGGTGCCGCCCCCCAGCTTCCGCGCACCATCGCCTTGCTGTCGACGAGACCCTCGAACAGCGGCGCATTCAGCGTCACGCCGGGCGCGCCGGGCTCGACGACGAACCAGACATGAATGATAGCGACGCCGCGCACCCGCGCCGATTCGGCCAGGCGGCGGACATTCTCGACGACGCGCTGCTGCTTCGCGTGACCTGGCGCGCCGGAATCGGCAAAGGCGCCGCCGTCCATGATGACGTCGTTCTGGAGATCCTGGATGATCATGGCGCAGCGTCGCGGGTCGAGCTGCATTTCGCCGTCGGCAAGGATGGGGGCAGCGGAAGCAGAGCCCGCGGCCGCCGTGCCGCTGCCTCGCTTGCCGCTCATATAGGGCTCGTGGCGCGGTCCGACCCTGGTGGGAATGGCATAGACCGAGTGCGTCGAAGTCAGATACAGCGTGCGGAAATCCGGCCCGCCCCAGGTAAGGTTGGCGACGAGTTCGGGCAAGCGGAGCTTGCCGAGCAGCTCGCTCCGCGGCGAATAGACCCAGACCCCGCCGGGTGCCGTAACCCAGACGTTGCCGTGCTGGTCGCACTTCATGCCGTCGGGCAAGCCGGGCTCGAGCTCGGAGCGGATACCGCTCGCGAACACACGCGCACTCGACAGCGAGCCGTCGCCGTTGACGTCGAATACACGGATGAGTGCCTGTACGGTGTCGTTGACATAGAGCAATTTCTCGTCGGGCGAGAAGCACAGCCCATTCGGCTGGTCGAACAGATTGCGATCCACGACCAGCTTCGGCTCGGCGCCGGGCACGACGCGATAGACGCCCTGGAAACCGAGCTGCCTCGGCCGCTCGACGCCATAGACCGGCATGCGGCCATACCAGGGGTCCGAGAAATAGATCGCGCCGGAGGAGTGCACGCAGACGTCGTTGGGGCTGTTGAGCTCCTGTCCCCCAAAGTGCGAGGCCAGCACCTCGCGCCGCCCGTCCGGCCGCTCGCGGATCAACGACGATGTCGCGTGCTCGCAAACGACCAAATTAAGTTCGGCGTCATAGGTCATGCCGTTGCATTTGTTCGACGGGCGTTTGACCTCGGCAATGCCGTGCCGCGAATCCCAGCGCCGGCGCACGTCGCCCGGCATGTCTGAGAACAGCAGATAATGATCGACCGGATGCCAGATCGGTCCCTCCGTGAAGTCAAAACCGGTGCCGATTTGCGCGACTGGTGCGTAGGGATCGATCAGGGTCTCGAATTCGGAGCGCAAGGTGACGTGGGTCATCGGTCGATCCTCTGGCGTCTAGGCCGGAAACCAGTTGCGCTGGGGCAGAGACTGCACGACCGGCCCAGGCACCTGGTCGTGCAGCCGGCCGACGACGTTGCCGCCTTCGATCTTGGCGGGGCGGTCGTGGACCGGCAGCAGATAGCGCGAATTGCTGAGCAGCTTTTTGATGGCGGCCTTCTCGGCCCGCTTGGTGGTGCCGTGGTTGCCAGTGGTGCGTGGCTCCCAGTCGTGGATCTCGTTGAAGGGCGTCACGATCTGATCGTTGAAATCGTAGATCACGTCGCCGCAGATGGTGGCGATGCCGTCGGCGGTTTCGACGATGATGTTCATCGAGCCCTCGGTATGCGCATTCGCAGCGTCGCAGTAGACGCCCGGCATCAGCTCGATGGGACCTGTAATCTCGAGGTCGAGAAAGCGCAGCGCACTCTTGGTGTGCAGACGGTCGATCAGATGCTTGATATCCGGCGCCGGATATTGCGGATGCATCAGGCCGGACACGGAATATTCAAGCTCCCGGCGGTTGAGGACGACGGTCGTGTTCATCGGAAACAGATCGTCCTTGCCGGCGTGGTCGATGTGCAGATGGGTGTGGCAGACGAAACGCACATCGCCCATCCGCACGCCGTGCCGCGCAAGCTGGTTCTCGATCATGTGCTCGTGATACTGCAGGCCGCGCATCCCCAGCGTTTCCATGATCTGGTTGGAACGGTAACCGGTGTCTACCACGACCGGATACTTGCCGCCGAGGATCAGGAAACCGAGGGTGAGGACGCGGCGGGTGCGGCCGCAATCGCGGCCGAGAACCAAAAAGCTCGATTCCAGCTCAATATCGCCATAGTCCAAAATCTTGATCTCCAGCGGCATTCCGTCCCTCCCTGTGTCCGTTCTCGTTGTTTCCTCGGCGCTCAGAGCCGATAGACGCGCATAGCGGTGGTCTTGAAAATGGCTTCGCGCTGATCATCGCGTAGCGGCGCCGCGGCGGCACGGAATGCATCGATCAACGCGCGATAGCTGGTCCACAATTTCTCGATCGGAAAATTCGAGCCGAACAGGCAGCGTTCGGCGCCGAAGATCGCAATCGTATCGGTCAGGACGGATGCGACATGCGCGGGGTCGTTGCGGTGGATGAAGGTTCCGAGCCCCGATAGTTTCGACACGACGTTCGGGCATGCGGCGAGGCGGGCCATCCCGGCGCGCCACGCGGCGCGGCCTGCCGGTGAAAGGTCCTCCAGCATGCCGGCGTGCTGGAGGATAAAGGTCACCTTAGGGCAGGATTCCGCAAGGCGCGCAGCGTCAGGCATCTGTGGCGTGAACACCTGAAGGTCAAAGCTCCAGCCATAATCCGCAAGGCGGGCGATATTGCGCTGGATCACGGGATCGGTGCAAAGGTCCGGCCGCGCGGCAAAGCGATAAAGCGGTTTCTCGTGCCAATGCAGTTGCATGCGAACGCCGCGTACGAGGGCATAGCGCTTCAGGCGGTCGAGCTGTGGACGCACGTCGTCCACCGAAAAGTCGGCGTAAGCTACGATGGCATGCGGCCAGCCGTGCTCCTCGGCGGTCTGCTGCACCCAAGCGGCCTCGTCCTCGAAGCGGTCATTGGCCCAGTTGGTCTGGACATAGACCGAGCGGGTAACGCCGCTGCCCTCGATGTCGCCGAGATATTCCTCGATCGGGTAATCGCGCCGGATCGGCTCGTATGGACCGAAGATGCGCGGCTGCATCGGACCCACCAGCCAGGGCAGGTCGGTCTGGCGCCAGATATGATGGTGTCCATCGACGACGTCGGTCACGCAACTCTCCTTTGTCCCAGCGCCAGCACGTGCGCGACGATCGACGCGCTCGAGCCACCATCGACGAGGTCGTCGACGAAGCGTTCGATCGCGACCAGCGCTTCGGTCTGCGGGCGAAAGTCGGGACCAGACGCGAGCGGCGTCAGCCAGCTCACGCGCCACGCACGGCGCGATAGTTTCGCGACCGCATCGCGCAGCGCATCGGGTTCGCCCCGTTCCAGGCCGTCGGAAACGATGATCACGGCAGCGCCCCGAGCGTATCCGCCGAAGCGGGGCACGGCGAGAAAGGCCTGAAGGGCGTCACCGATTCGGGTGCCGCCGTCCCAGTCGCTGACCGCATGGGCCGCCGCCCTGAGCGCCTGCTCTCGGCGTTTGAGTCGCAACGGGCGGGTGATGCGGGTCAGCCGCGTGCCGAAGGTGAAGACCTCGACGTTGGGCGCCGCCTGCACCAACGTGTGCGCGAACTTCATATTCTCTTCGGTGCGGGTCTTCATCGAGCCGGAGACGTCAATCAGAAGCAACACCTTGCGTGGGCGCTGCCGCCGCTTCAAACGCCCCATCCGGAGGATTTCGCCATCGCTGCGAACGGAGTCGCGCAGGGTGCGGCGCAAATCCGCGTAGGGTCCGCTGCGAGCCCGCATGCGGCGATGGCCGCGCCGCTTCGGCAGGCGCCTCGGCGCCTCGCGGGACAGCCGGCGCAGCGCATCGGTGGTCGAGAGCTGCGCAAAGCGGCGCTCGACCAGGGCTTCGGCGCGCGCAGCTGCGAGACCGGACTCGTTGGCCTCGTCCGACAACAGCGGCTCGTCGTTTCCACGGGCCTCCTCTTGCAGCCGAACAGTCTCGTCGTCCTCACCGTCATTGACGCGGTCGATTGCCTCGTTCCCGCGAAAATGCAGATCGAACAGCCGGTCGAACGTTGCGCGACGCTCTGGTGGAGGGGCTAGTGTTGCGAGGGCTGCCTGCCGAATGTCCTCCAGGCTGCGGGGACCGAGCAACTGGATTGCGGCCAGGAACGACGTCGTCTGTTCCGGTGCGACGGCAAATCCGTTCGTTCGCAACAATCCGACGAACGAGATGAATACACGCGCAGCGCGCGGCAATTCGGGTTCGGCGCTCATGCAGAGGCCTCCGCCAGCAGGGCATCGAGGCGCGGCGAAATGAAGTGCAGATCCTCCTCGTCTTTCAAGGCAACGCCGATCGAGCGCCTGAAGGCATCAGGCCACCGTGCGCCGCCCTTGTGCAGCAGCGTGGCGGCCTCGGCCCAGTCGACGGCCTCGGCGATCCCGGGCGCCTTGCTGAGTGGTTCGCGTCGCAGCTTCTCGACGGCGGCGACGACGGCCCGCGCGGTGCCCTCGGCGACGCTGGAGGCCCGCATCATCACGATGCGCGCTTCGCGCTCGGCGGAGGGATAGTCGATCCAGTGATAGACGCATCGCCTCCGCAACGCTTCATGAAGATCCCGCGTGCGGTTCGAGGTCAGGACGACAACCGGGCGCTCAGAGGCGCGAACCGTACCGCGCTCCGGAATCGAGATCTGGAAGTCGGACAGGAACTCGAGCAGGAAGGCTTCGAATTCTTGGTCGGCGCGGTCGATTTCGTCGATCAGCAGCACAGTTGAGTCAGGTGCGCGCAGCGTCGCCAGCATCGGTCGCTCGATTAAAAACGTTTCGCCGTAGATGTCGACGCTCTCATCGCCGGCCTGGCGGATTGCGAGCATCTGGCGCGGATAGTTCCATTCGTAGAGTGCGGCAGATGCGTCGATGCCTTCGTAGCATTGCAGGCGGATCAGGCGGCGGCCGAGGACCGCGGCAATGGCTTTGGCGGCCTCGGTCTTGCCGACGCCCGGCGCGCCCTCGAGCAGCAATGGCTTGCCGAGTGCCAGCCCGAGATAGGCTGCGGTCGCCAGCCCCTCGTCGGCAAGGTAATAGGCTGCCCGAAGCGCTTTCTCCAGTGCCTCTGGGCTGTCGATGCCGACGATGTTGCTGCGGACGGCCATCGAGACCTCAGCGCCGCGCCTGAGGGCGCGCGCCGCCCTCCTTGATCGCGCGCAGCACCTTCTCCGGCGTAATCGGCAGATCGTCGATGCGCACGCCGACGGCGTTGAAGATGGCGTTCGCAACCGCCGGCAATACGGGATTCGCGCACATTTCGCCGGGCCCCTTGGCGCCGAAGGGGCCATCGGGAGCGGGGCGTTCCAATACGGCGATGTCGTGCGGGCAGATATCGCCAGGACCGGGCATGACATATTCGACGAAGTCGCGAGGGCCGTGGACCGGGTCGGGATAATAGGGTTCTGGCGTCTCGTAGAGCGCGTGACTGACGCCCATCCAGGCGCCGCCGACGAGCTGTTGCTCGACCAGGCGCGGGTTGAGCGCACGGCCGAGCTCATAGGCAGAATCCATGCGGATCATCGTGACCTCGCCGGTCTCGTCGTCAACCTCGACCTCGGCGACGAGACAGGCATGGGCGTAACAGGTCGCCGGCGACATCTCGCCGGTTTCCGGATCGACATTGGACAGAGGAACCAGGAAGATGCCACGGCCGGCGATGGTCTTGCCTTGCTTGAACTGCGCGGCGATGGCGACGTCCTTGGTGGAGATCGAGCGGTGCGGCGCGCCCTTGACGTGGATGTTGCCACGCCCGTCGGTTTCAAGATCGGCGGCGTTGACCTCCAGTTCCTCCGCGGCGGCCTCCATCATCACGCCGCGGGCCTCGCGCGCCGCCGCCATCACGGCATTGCCGACGCGATGGGTGCCGCGCGAGGCGAACGAGCCCATGCAGTGCGGGCCGGTGTCGGAATCGGCGGTGTCGACATAGACGTCCTCGACGGGCACGCCGAGCGTCTCTGCGCAAATCTGCCGCGTTACCGACTTCATGCCCTGGCCGAGGTCGATCGAGGATAGCGCCACGGTGAACTTGCCGCTTGGATTGGAATGAACCAGGGCTTGGCTGGGATCGCCGCCGAGGTTCATGCCGATGGGATAGTTGACCGACGCGATGCCGCGTCCGCGATGTCGGGTCATCTCAACGTCTCCTGGTGCCGAACACGGATGAGAAGCGGCCCGCCCCATGCGAGGGCGATGCCGGCCGCGGTGGCTGCGGCGGGGGCGGAGCGGGTGGTGGGGGCTCGCGCGGCGGTTCCCGTAACCCGGCCGTCGGCAGGCGATCATAGCTCGTGCGCTGCTGCGCCGGCGCAGCTGTCCTCGCGGAGGTGTCGGAAGGCGTCCGCGGGATGGCGGCGCGGCTGCCGCCACCGTCCTTGCGCGAGGAGGCGCGCTTGAACTCGTCGCGGATCGGCCATTTGGCTTTCTCCGCGGCGACCTGGACGCACTCGATCAGCGCCGTGTTCTTGGCCTCGCGCCGATGCGCCTTCATGTCGCCGTCGCGATAGGCATTGAGAATGCGGAACTCCATCGGATCCATGCCAATGAGATTCGCGAGCTTGTCCATCTGGCACTCAATCGCAAAATCCATTGCGGTGACGCCGAAGCCGCGCATCGCGGTCGCCGGCGTACGGTTGGTGAAGACGCAGTAGACGTCGCCATAGACGTTCGGGATGGTGTAGGGCCCTGGCAGGTGGGCTGCGCATTTCACGGCTGCATAACTGGAGAGCCGCGTATATGCGCCGCTGTCGAAATATGCGCGGATCTTTCTCGCGACGACCCGGCCATCGCGCATCACGCCGTCCTTGATGTAGATGCGCTCGGCGCCGCGCGGCGGGCCGTATTGCATCTCTTCTTCGCGTCCGAACACGTAGCGCACTGGACGTCCCGTTAGCATCGCACCTAGGATGCATAAAGGTTCGGTCAGCGTGTCCACCTTGCCGCCAAAGCCGCCGCCGACGGTGCCGCCGATGAAATGGAAGGTGTTGGAGGGGACGTCGAGAATCTTGGCGCAGGTGTCAACCGAGAAGAACAGCGCCTGCGTCGACGTATAGACGACATAGCGACCGTTGGTGTCGGGCGCCGCGATCGACCCGTTGGTTTCAGTCGGCGCGTGCTCGATTGGTGACATCTGGTAGCGTTGTTCGAGCACGTGATCGGCAGTCGCGAGTGCGGCATCGGCATCGCCGAAGCGGAGCTTTTGGTGGTCGTATCTGTCGTGATAAATGAAGGCATTCTTCGGATAGGTATCGTTGACGACGGGCGCGCCCGCCTTCAGCGCATCTTCCACGTCGAACACGGCCGGCAGCGGCTCATAGTCGATCCGTACCTTCGCAATGGCCTCAAAAGCCTCGCGCTCGCTGTCGGCGACGATGGCTAGGATCGGCTCACCCTTGTAGCGGACCTTGTCGACGGCCAGCGACGGCTCGTCGTCCTTGCCGAAATTGATCAGGCTCAAAAGTGTGTTGAGGTTGCGGGGCACGTCCGAGCCGCGGATGATCCGGCGCACGCCGGCTGAGCGTTCAGCGTCGGTTGTGTCGATCCGCCGGATCCTTGCGTGCGAATGGGTCGAGCGAACGACTTTCAGGTGCAGCATGCCCTGGAGCTTGTGGTCGTTGAAATAGCTCGATGTGCCCGTGACATGGCCGAGCATGTCCTGGCGCTGTGTGCCCTTGCCGATCTCCTTGAGATCGTCGTCGCGCTCGTCGGCGAAAATGTCTTTGCGCAGTTCCAGCATGATCTGGTCCTTCAGGCGCTCACCCGGCCGCCGGAGGCAGCGAGGATGGCGTTGATGATCGGCTCGTAGCCGGTGCACCGGCAGATGTTGCCGGAGATCGCCTCGACGACTTCAGCGCGGCTCGGGGAGGGATTGCGATCGAGCAATGCCTTGGCAGCCATCAGCATGCCCGGCGTGCAATATCCGCACTGGGCAGCAAAATTCTCGGCAAAGGCGCGTTGCAGCGGATGGAGGTTCGGTCCCTGCTTCAGGCTATCCAGCGTCTCGACGGAGCGGCCCGCGACCGTCTCGGCCAGCGTCAGACAGGAGAGATGAAGCTCGCCATCGATCAGAACGCTGCACGTGCCGCAGCCGCCCTGGCCGCAACCGAATTTCGGCGTTATGTCGCCGATCAATTCGCGGAGGGCGACGAGCAGGTTGGTGCCGCCATCGACGAAAATGGCGACCTCGCTGCCGTTGTGACGAAATTGCAGGGCAGTCTTGGCCATACGATCTATTCCTGACCCAAGAGAAGACGACGCAGATGTACGCCGACGATCTCGCGGCGATACCAGGCGCTGCCGAGCGCGTTGTCGGATGGCGATGTTCCTTCCGCGGCTGCGGAGGCTGCGGCCGCAACGGTCGCGGCATCGAGCGATCGGCCTTCCAAAGCGCGTTCGGCCGCCCGCGCACGTATTTGCGTCGGCGCCATCGATCCCAATGCAATTCGTGCCCCGGCGATCCGTCCGCCACTGATTGGTAGATGTGCGGCGAGCGTGATGACCGAGCCGCCTTTGGGCTTGATCCGCGCGATCTTGCGGTAGCGGAAAGCCTCCGGGCTTGTCGGTCGCGTGCAGGACACCGACAGCACGAGCATGCCCGCCTGCCTTTCACGCGACTGCAAAAACTCCTCAATTGGAATGTCGCGCGATCCAAAGCCGCCTTGCAGGGCCACCGTGGCATCGAGCGCAAGCAGGGCGACGGTGAAATCGCCATAGGGATTAGGCGCAAACAGATTGCCGCCCACCGTACCCATGTTGCGCACCGCCGGGCCGCCAATCGAGCGGGCAGGGGCGTGCAGGAAAGCGAGGTCACGCTCGCCCAGAATCCGGGCGAAAGTTACGCCAGCACCCAAGGTGATCCGCGGACCAGATGGGTCGATGCGCGTCAAGGCTTGGTCATTGGCGCGCACGATGGTCGAGAGCGAGATATCGCCTTCGTTCAGAGCGCGCATCACGAGCGTGCCGCCACCGAGATAGCGAGCGGTGCGATCGGACGACAGCGCGGCGGCGGCCTCGCTCGAGCTTGTGAAGGTCTTCACCGTCACAGTCATGTTGACACAGCCTCCTTGAGGTGTCGGCGGATCGCTACGAATCCCGCTTGGTAGATATCTTCCGCGACCATGTGGGTGATACGATCCTTGTCCTCCGGCCGCGTCGAGAAGCGCGATTCCCAGTGCCAGAAGGTACGGTCGCCGTCCGTCACGGGCAGCAGGCGGACGTGGGCTACGTAGTTGAACATCGGGACCGGCGTATCGAGCAGGCAGTAGCTGAAGGTCTGCTCCAGATCCGACAGCGTCAGCAATTGCTCGCGCAGCTCCGAGCCGTCCTGCAGCTTGAACCGCCTGACGCAGCCGATCTTGTCCGAGGCCTGCGCCCGCTCGATGGTGGAGGCCGCGACCGCCGGATGCCAGCGATCGTGCCCGTTGAAATCGCGCAGCACCGCCCACACGGACCCGGTCGGCGCATCCAGGATCGTGCTCTTGACGATATGCGGCACTGCGCTCAGCCTCCGAACTGGCGTTTGAGGGCGTCGAAGCCGCCCTGGAACACGCCGCCGCCGATATTCGCGACAAGCTCCGCCTCCCGCTCGGGTGCGCATTCGAACTCAGCGGTCCATTCCATGAAGGTCTGGTCGCCATCCGTGACCGGCGTCAGCCGAAGCGTCGCGACGTAGTCCTCGACCCCCATCGGGGATTCGAGGATCGAGTAGGTGCAGAACATGTCGTAATCGGACAGGCCAAGCAGCTTTTCCCGGATGCGATCGCCGTTGCGGAGGCGAAAATCCCTGACGCAGCCGATCTTGTCGGAGGGCTCGCCACCCTCGATGCGGCTTTCCGCAATCGCGGGATGCCAGTTCGGCAGACCGTTGAAGTCGCGCACTCGCGCCCAGACGCGATCGTTGCGCGCCTTGACGACGGTCGAGACGTAGACGCGGGCCATGGTGCGACCTCAGCTCTTCTTTCGGGGGCTGCGCTCGGCGGGCGGCTCGCCGTCGGCTGCAGGCGAGGGTGCAGCGGCTGGCTTCTCGCCACCGCCGCCCTTGCGCGCGGAGTCCTTGATGCCCTGCATGTCGCGAGCCTCCCGGATCAGGCCCGGCATCCTGGCGAGGTTGCCGCCTTCGACGCCGATGTCCGCCAGAAGCGAGTCGATCAGCGGCGCCTGGACGCGGTAGCGCAGTGCCGAGTCGATCACCTCGTCGGTGGCACTGCGGCTGCCATTGCCGCCATGGCCGTTACCATTGAGGCCATCGACCTGAAGGATGCGGATGCCCTCGATCTTCTCCATCGGCTT
>NZ_JADPJF010000148.1:688380-715690 GCF_023073295.1 Bradyrhizobium sp. 23
CGCTCTCACGGACGATACCCTCGATGCGGTCGAGCAGCTTTCTACGGAATAGCGAGTAGCGCGCCTGGTCGGTCAGCACGTTCTCGGCCTCGTTGAGCATACGCTGCGCCTCGGCCTCGACTGCAGCGCGGATCCGTTCGGCTTCCGCAGCAATTCGCGTCTCTTCGGCCTGCTTCTCCGCGATCAGGATCTCCACCGTCTTCCGGCGCTTCGCGATCTCGCTCTCGCGCGCGGTAATGACGCGCTCGGTGGCCTCAGTGGCATGCACCCGCGCTTCCTCGGCTGAGGCCTTGGCCGCGGATTCCTCCAACGACTTCAGATGGATGGCAATCGCCTTCTCCATCAGAACGGTCTCGACTTCCTTCTCGCGATTGATTTCAAGCTTGCGCAGCTCGCGCTCGCGGCCGATGCGCGCCTCGTCGAGGCCGCGGTCGGAGGCAATGCGGGCGCGGTCGACCTCTTCGCGCGCGGCAATCTCGGCTTCCTGGAGCGACTGGACGCGGGCGACTTCGAGTTGTTCGACCGAGCGGCGTCGTTCGATCCGCGCCGCCTCCAGCGCTTGCTCGCGCGAGACGTCCGTGGTCTCGACCTCCTTGCGCGCGACAATCTCGGCCTGCTTTACCAGGCGGTCGGCGTCGATGCGCTCGGACTTCTTTGTCGAGAGCGCAATGACGCGGTCCTCATCCGCGATTTCGATCGCCTTCTTGTGCTCGATGTTGAGTACTTCGCGCTTCCTGGAGGAAGTGATGCGCTCCGATTCGAGCGCGAGATCGACGCCGATGCGCTGGCGTTCGATGGTGTCGCGCCGGTTCAACTCGGCGGCCTCGATCACGGCAGTACGCTCGATCTCGAGCGCGCGCGTGTCACGCTCGGCCTGGATACGCTCGGCTGCAACGGACTTCTCCTGCGCGATCCGGGCGGCTTCGATGGCTTCGCGTGAGGCAATGTCGGCTTCCTCGACAGCCCGGTTGCGGGCGATTTCCAGCGACCGCACGCGCTCTTGCTGGGTGATGCGGGCAGCTTCGGTGGCTTCGCGCGCCGCGACCTCTGCGACTTCCAGCGTCTGATTTCGCTCGATTTCCAACTGCCGGGTATTCTGCTCGACCGCGATGCGCTCGACGGCGAGCCTGTGCTCCCGGTCGATGCGCGCCGCCTCGACCGCGCGCTGCGCCTCAATCTCGGCTTCCTGGATGTTACGCACCTGCTGGATCTCCAGCGCACGGGTGCGCTCATCGGATGCGATGCGCTCGACATTGACAATCATGGTCTGGGCGATGCGGGCCTTTTCGGTCGTCTCGCGGGCAGCAATCTCGGCTTCGTCCACGGCGCGGGTCCGGTCGATCTCGCGGCGCCGGGTCTCCTCTTCGTTAGCGATGCGGGCGTCGGTCACGACGCGGTCCTGCTGGATACGCGCTTTCTCGATCGCTTCGCGGGCGGTGATCTCGGCTTCCTCGACGGTCCGCATCCGCTCGATTTCGCGCTGGCGCACCTCGCGCTCGGAAGCGATGCGGCTGGTATCGATCGAGCGCTGGTTGGCGATCCGGGCTTTTTCGATTTCCTCCCGTGCGAGCAGTTCCTTCTCCTCGATGGTGCGGGTGCGCTCGATCTCCCGCTGGCGGGTCTCACGCTCCGAGGCGATACGGGCTTCGGCGATCGCCTGGTCGTTGGCGATTCGCGCCTTCTCGATGGTTTCACGGGCGGAAATCTGCGCCTGCTCAGCTTCGGTCTCGCGCAGGGCCCGTTCGCGTGCGACCTCGGTGCGTTGCAGGGCGCGGCGCATCTCGATGTCACGCTCCTGTTCGAGGCGCGCCGTCTCGCTTTCGCGTTCGATCTCGAGAGCCTGCCGCTCGGCCTCCAGGTTGCGGGAGCGGATCTTGATCATCGAATCCTGCTCGATGTCGTTGCGCAGTTTGCGCTTGGCCTCGATGTCCTCCATCAGGCGGGTCAGACCTTCGGCGTCGAAGCGGTTCGAGGGGTTGAAGAATTCGAGATCGGTCTGGTCGAGATCGGTGATCGCGACTGATTCCAGCTCGAGCCCGTTCTGGGCGAGGGCCTCTGCGGCGTTCGCCTTGAGGCGGGCGACGTACTCACCGCGCTGCTCGTGCATTTGCTCGAGGGTCATCTCCGAGGCAACGGAACGAATGGCCGAGATGAATTTGCCGGCGAGGAGGGCGTGGAGCTGTTCGGGCTCCATGGTGCGGCGGCCGAGTGTGGCGGCCGCGATAGACACGGCTTCGCGGGTCGCCTGCACGCGGACATAGAAATCGGCCTCGATGTCGACGCGCATGCGGTCACGGGTGATCACGGCGTCCTGGCGGGAGCGCACGATGCCCATCGGCTGCACGTTCATGTTGACGGGCGTGTAGTCGTGGATGAACGGCAGCACGAAGGCGCCGCCGTTGATCACAACGCGCTCGCCGAGCAGGCCGGTCCGGACGAATGAGGTCTCCTTGGACGAGCGGTGATAGAGCCAGTTCACGATGTAGACGCCGACCACGATCACCACGACGGCGACGATCAGCCAGAGGATCAATTCACCGACCAGAGTCCCTGACATGTTTCTCTCCCTCGACCTTTCGGCGTTATCGCGCGCCGATCGCCTTGAATTTGCGAACCTGATCCGTCAGCGCCCGCTCGACCGGCAGCCGTTCCATTGAGGAGGCGCCGTAGAAGCCATGGCAGTTGCGTGTGTTCCTCATGATGAAATCGGCATCGTCCGGATCGGAGATTGGTCCGCCGTGAGCGAGCACCAGAATGTCCGGATTGACGCCGAGCGCGGCGGAGGCCCAGGTATCGATGTGCGCTGGGCAATCCGTCAGCTTGAGTGCGGTCTGCGCGCCGATGCTGCCCCCGGTCGTCAGGCCCAGATGACAGACGATGATATCCGCGCCTGCGATCGCCATCGCGGCAGCTTCCTTCTCGCTAAAGACGTAGGGCGTCGTCAGCAGGTCCTTCTCGCGCGCCTTTGCGATCATGTCGATCTCGAGGGCATAGGACATACCGGTCTCTTCGAGATTGGCGCGGAACACGCCGTCGATAAGGCCGACGGTCGGAAAGTTTTGTACGCCAGCGAATCCGAGCGCTTTCAATTGGTCCAGGAAAAGATCCATGTCGCGGAACGGATCCGTGCCATTGACGCCGGCGAGCACTGGCGTCCTGGTCACCACGGGCAGCACTTCGCCGGCCATCTCCAGCACGATGGCGTTGGCGTCGCCGTAAGCCATCAATCCCGCGAGCGAGCCTCGGCCGGCCATGCGGTAGCGGCCGGAATTGTAGACGACGATGAGGTCGACACCGCCGGCCTCCTCGCACTTGGCCGACAGGCCGGTGCCGGCGCCGCCGCCGACGATGGGCTCGCCGCGCCTTGCCATCTCGCGGAAGCGATTCAACAGTGCAGCGCGTTCAAACCGGGCCATCGGTCACCTCGCTAGTCTCCGGCGCGCCCCAATGCGGCCGAACAATGTTCGGAACGCGCTGACGATGGTGGAGGCGAACTCGGGGTCATTGATATTCTTGGGAATGCGGATGAGCTGACGGTTGGCGGTCTGCCGCACGTTGCGCTCCAGCGTGCGGAACAGCGCCGCATCGGCGTCCGGATCCCAGAATGGCTGTCCTCGCGCGTCGAGCGCGGAGACACCGCCCTCAGGCAGGAAGAAGCGCACCGGGCCGTCCATCCGGTTGAGCCGGTCGGCGATCCAGTGCCCCATGCGCTCGTTCTCCTCTGCAGTGGTGCGCATCAGCGTGACCTGCGGGTTGTGGACGTGGAATTTCCTGCCGCGGTAGCGCTCCGGGATGGTCTCGGGGGCGCCGAAATTCACCATGTCCAGAGCGCCCACCGAGCCGACATAAGGCACCCGGCTGCGGATGATGGCGCCAAAGCGGTCGTCGATGGCCGGGAACACGCCGCCCATCAGTAGATCGCCGACCTCCGTGGTCGTGAGGTCGATGACGCCTGCGAGCTGTCCGGAATCGACGAGCTTCTCCATTGAGCGTCCTCCGACGCCGGTGGCGTGGAAGACCAGGCACTCGAAATCCTCGCGCAAGTCGGCCGCGATCTTCTGCCCCGCCGGCGTGGTGACACCAAACATGGTGATGCCGACCGACGGCAATCCGCTGTCGCCGCGATCCTTCCGCGAATGCTGATCAAGGCGCGCCTTGACCATGCCGGCCAGCGCGTTGGCGCCGTTGGCCAGCACGGCGCGCGAGATCGAGTTGAGGCCCTGAACGTCGGTAACCGAATGCATCATGGTGATGTCCGCGGGGCCGACATAGGGCCCGACGTCGCCAGAGGCGACGGACGAGACGATGAGCTTCGGCACCCCGACAGGAAGCATCCGCATACCGGGCGCGACCAGCGACGCTGCGCCCGAGCCACCGGCAGAAATCACGCCGGCAACATTGTTCTGGCGTCGCAACCAGCTGGCGAAGGCCTCGGCCATCGCGGCGACGGCGGCGCCGCGGTCGGGTCCGAATACCGCCGATCCGCCGCGACCATGGTTCAAGGCAATCTCCTGGGCGGAGACGTCGCTGGCCGCGTGCCTGCCGCTGGTGGAGACATCGACCAATCGGGTTCGCAGGCCGGTCCCGGCGATGATGTCGCGGATGAAGCGGAGCTCCGTGCCCTTGGTGTCGAGCGTACCGACGACGAGGACGACCGGAGGGCCCTGCGTTTGTGCGGCGACCGGTTCGCGCCGTCGCCGTGCGGTCTCGTCGAGTCGCATCACCTGTGTCGAGAACATGCGGGCCGCAGCCTCGATGCGGGCGATCGGCACAGGTTGCGACCACCGTGTCGGCGGCGTCGGGTTTGACATGTAGATGCGGATCGCGCCGCCTGGACGCGTCTGCTGCGGAGGAGGCTTCGCTTCCGTATCCGCCGGTGGCACGTCGAGGTCGAGCTCGAGTCCGGCGTGCATTCCGACACCGAGCAGGCGCTGCTGCAGTTCGCGATCGGCGGCAAGCCGCACCGAATCGATGATGCGGTTGACGCGGCCGTTGACCATGATCGCGACATTGCGCGACACGGCGGTCGCCACGCCGATATTCTGCTCGATCACGAGCACGGACATGTCGCCGTCCTCGCCAAGTCGTAGCAGCATCTCCTCGACCTGGGCCACGATGACGGGCGCGAGCCCCTCAGTGGGCTCGTCCATGATCAGGAGCCGCGGGTTGGTGAGCAACGCGCGCGAGATCGCAAGCATCTGTTGCTCGCCGCCGGAGAGCTGGCCGCCGCCGTGATCCTTGCGCTCGGCCAACCGCGGAAACGTCTTGTAGATGCGCTCGACCGTCCAGGCGCCGCGGCGCAAGCCGGCGGCAAGCCGCAGATGCTCATCGACGCTGAGTGAACGCCACAGCCGCCGTCCCTGCGGAACGTAGCCGACGCCGAGTCGGGCTATGTGGGCAGGCGGCTGTCGGGTGATCTCATCCCCGCGGATGCGGATCGAGCCGCCGCTGACCGGCACCAGCCCCATGATGGCCTTGCATAGCGTGGTCTTGCCCATGCCGTTGCGGCCAACGACCGAGAACACGCCGGCCTCGAGCGTCAGATCCACGCCCTGCAGCGCATGCGAATGGCCGTAATAGACGTCCAGGCCGCGGACTTCGAGCGCGGCGGCGGTACGGCGGACCTCATTCATGGCCGCCTCCGAGGTAAAGCTCCTGCACTTCGGGATCGGACTCGATCTCTTGCGGACGGCCTTCCTTGAAGATCCGCCCGTTGTGCATCATCGTGACGCTCTCGACGACGCGCAGGGCGACGTCCATGTCGTGCTCGATGATGATGTAGCCGATATGCGCGGGCAGGGAGGTCAATATCTCGATCAGCTCGGCACGCTCGGTCGGCGACAGCCCCGCGGCGGGTTCATCGAACAGGACGAATCGCGGCGCGCCGGCAAGCGCAAGTGCGATCTCGAGCTGGCGCTGCTGGCCATGCGCGAGCTCGGCAACGCGCTGATCCTTCACGCCCGAGAGATGGACGGCCTGCACGAGATTTTCGGCCGCGTGCATCAACGCATCGTTCTGACCGGGGCGGAGAAACGAGAAGCGTCCCCGTGAGACGCCACGGCAGGCGAGGTAGACATTGTCCTGGACGGTAAGGCCCGGAAACAGCGCGGAGATCTGGTAAGTCCGGCGCAGGCCACGGCGGATGCGCTCATAGGGCGGGAAGTGCGTGACGTCCTCGCCGAAGAAGCGGATGGTGCCGGAAGAAGGTGGGAAGTCGCCGGTGATGCAGTTGAACAGCGTAGTCTTGCCGGCGCCGTTAGAGCCAAGCACGGCGCGCCGTTCGCCGGGGCGGACGGTAATGGTGATGTCGGTGAGTGCCGCCAGCGCGCCGAACAGACGTGTCACGCCGCGCAGCTCCAGCGCCGCGCCGGCGCCCACGACAGAGAGGCGTTGCGCGACGCTATCCATGGTGGGATCCTTGGCTGGATCCTTGGTCAGATTCTCGGCCACGTCGTCCGCTTGAACTTGCCGCGCCGGAGCGTTGGCGGCGCCGCCAGCTCTGCCAGAGTCCGATGACGCCGTCCGAGGACCAGAACACGATAGCGAGGAAGCCGAGGCCGATCAGGAGCCGAAAGCGGTTGCCGTCGAGCCCCAGCTTGACCAGGAAGTCGAGTGCGAAGGTCCGCAGCAGTACGAAGATCAGCGCGCCGATAAAGGGTCCGATGGGACGCGTGATGCCGCCGACGACTGCGATGATGAGGATATCGATGCAGGCCCCAACGCTCACGGATCCCGGCGAAATCTGCCGGTAATTCCAGACCTGGAGTACCCCTGCCAGCGCCGCGACGAAGGACGCGAAGACGTAGGCCGCGACGCGATGCGCATTGACGTTGAAGCCGAGTGCCGCCATGCGGCGGGGATTGTCGCGGACACCTTGCAACGCGAGGCCGAACGGTGCGCGGGAGATGTAGTCGACGGCGAAGTAGCACAGCGCGGCTACTGCGAGGACGATATAGTAGAATGGAATGTCGGCGCGCCAGTTGACGCCCCAGAAATGCGGTGTGGCAACGGTATTGATGCCGGTATGACCGTTGAAGATCGCCCAGTTCTGGTTAGTGAAATAATAGAACGCCGCGCCGATCGCGAGCGTGATCATGATGGTGTAGATGCCCTCGGTGCGCACCGCCAGCGCGCCGCCGAGCGTGCCGAATATGGTCGCGAGCGCGAGCGCCATTGGGACCGCAAGCCACCACGGCCAGCCCAGGCTGATATTGGCGTTGCCGCTGACGCCAAACACCGCGACCATATAGGCGGAGAAACCCGCGATGGTGAGCTGCATCAGGCTGACCATGCCGCCATAGCCGGCAAGAAACATCAGACTCAGCGCCATGGTTCCGAGGATCAGCGTGGTCGCAAAGATCTCGATCAGGAAGAAGCCGTTGGCGATCAGGGGCATGATTAGGAGAATGGCCGCGACGGCCCAGGCCGCCGGATTGTCGATCTCCGGCCATCCGCGCAATTTCGAGCGCTGCACCGCAGTGGCGGGACGAACCGGGACGCGGGCGTCATGAGCGAGGGACATGTCAGCGCCTCGCCAACAGGCCCTGCGGCCGAATTGCCAGCACCAAAACCATGATCAGGAAGGTCACGACGATGGCGTAGGTCGGGATGTAGACTGAGCCGAGCTGTTCGGCGAGGCCGATGATGAGCGCGCCCAGCGCAGCCCCTGGGATCGAGCCCATGCCACCGACGATCACAACGACGAGGGAGGCGAGCAGGAAGCGGATATCCTCGCCGGGTGAGAGCGACTGGAACGTTCCGCCGACAACGCCCGCAACGCCAGCGAGGCCGGCGCCGAGCGCAAACACCACCACGAAAACGAGTTGGATCCGTACTCCGGTCGCAGCCAGGATGTCGCGATCGTCGACCCCGGCGCGGATGATCATGCCGATGCGCGTGCGGTTGAGCGCCAGCCACATCGCCACGCCGATCACGACGGAGGCGACGAAGATCACGAGTCGGACCAGGGGATAGCGGAGATAGACCGGCTCACCTGAGGACTTGACCGCAGTGACCAGCGGCAGCTCCACAGGTCCGATCAGCCAGTTCGGGGTCTGGATCTGATAGAAATCGCCACCGCATGCCCACAGCATCAAATCGGCGAACACGATCGAGAGTCCGATCGTCACCATGGTCTGGCGCAGGTCCTGGCCTTCCATGCGGCGGAAGACGAGGACCTGGAGCAGGACGCCGACCAGTGCCGTCAGGATGAAAGCGACGATGAAGCTGAGGACCCATGAACCGGTCGCGACGCTGATGGCGTAGCCGACATAGCCGCCGAACAAATAGAGCGAGCCGTGCGCGAGGTTGACGTTACGCATTAAGCCGAAGATCAGCGTAAAGCCGCTGGCGACGAGGAAATAGAGACCGCCGAGCGTGATGCCGTTGAAGAGCGCGTTGAGGAAGACCCGCTTGCGGCCGAACGCATCTTCGACGCTCTGCGGCCACACTGCGAAAATCAGCCAGAGTGCTACCGCGATTGCGATGATGACAATCAGTGCCCAGGCGGGATGGCGTTCGACAAAGCGGGTCATGATCGCCGCTCCGTCTTCGCGTCACCCCATCTCTCACCCCGCAAGCGGGGCGGAGGGGCACGCAGACCGTCGCCGGCCGCAAGCCCTGCCATGAACGTGCGCTCCCTATCGCGCGCGATCCTCGTTTCGGGATCGCGTTTGTCGCATCCTAATGCGGCTGTAAGGGAGGCGCTTGATCGTGAGTATCTTTTCGCGTGACCTCAGGCGCGCAAAACCTTGGCCGCGCGGCGATAATCGGTCGGCGCCATGCCGACATTGGCAGCGAAGAAGCGGGTGAATCCGCTCTGCGACGAGAAGCCGAGATCGAAGCCGATATCGGCGATCGGCGCTTCGCTCGCCACCAGCGCCTCCAGCGCCTGCTCCATCATCAGCGTGTTGAGATAGAGGTGTGGCGTGACGCCGGTCTGGGTGCGGAAGAGCCGGTAGAAATGCGGCCGGGAAAGGCCAGATTCGCGCGCGATGGTATCGAGCTCGATCTCGGCGCCAGGACTCTCCGACATCATCTTGATGCACTTGCGCACGCGAAAATCCGTGACGGAACCGTTTGCGCGCGGATCGCGCGCGGTCGCCGCCTGTTGCCAGCTTTCGTCATAACAGATGTCGATCAGGCTTCTCAGCTCGCCATCGAGGCTGTTGAGCGAGGGAGCGCCGCACACGAGGGCGGCTGCGTGCCTGATGTGCTTGTCCAGCGCAACGGACCGCGTGAACTGGGTGCGGCCGAAGCGCAGGCGGTCGGCGCCGGGCGCGTCGGGCGCAAACCACTCCGCATTGACGTAGAGCACGAAGAAAACGGCGCCGCCTTCGAGATCGGACGGCAGGAAATTATGCGGCTCCCACGGATTGACCGCGACGACGGAACCTTCGGTGAGCTCGTAACGTCCGTCACTGACATCGATGCATGCGGAACGCCCGCCGACATGGAAGATCAAATGACCTTCGCGATGTGCGTGGATGTTGAAAGGGCGGTTCAACTGATAGACCGTCGCCCGACCAAAGCGGCCGTGGAAGACGGCGAGCGCCCGGCTCATGCCTCTCCTCCCAAAAGCTCTTGGTATTTTTTGGTAGCGTTCAACAACCGAGGAGAGAATGCAAGGGCGCACGTGTCGCGCTTCTGGCAAATCTCTCCCCGGCCGGTCATCGCTCGCGAATGAGACTAGGTCAGTATTTCTTACATTCCGGTACTGTGCGGCTCGGCAAACCGATTTTGGCGAACACCGCGGGATCGTAGCCCAGCGTTTGGTTGACGTCCGGGATCACCTTCACGACCTTTGAGAACAGCGCGCCCTTGCCGTCGTCGACGACCTCGGTGACAAAGTTGGTGCCGATCGCCTGGCGGTTGGAGTCCAGCTTGATCTTGCCGTTGGGTGCGTCGATCTCGATCTTGGCAAGGGCCTCCTTGTACTTGGCCTGATTGTTGGAGAGATCGCCATTGACCTGGCGGAGCGCCTGGATCAGCGCCATGGTCGAGCCGTAATAGTTGGTGGCGAGCAGCGATGGGCTCGGGAAGCGCTTGTTGGGCGGGAAGGCGTCCTGATAGTCCTTCACGAACTTCTGCCAACTTGGGTTCTCCCAAGTGTCGGCCTGGCCGCTCGCGGCCAGCGTGCCGATCAGGGCATTCTTGGCGTTTCCCTTGGACGACAGGATGGTCTGGTCGATCATGATCGAGCCGCCCATCAGATGCGCCTTGCCGCCGGCCTGCTGGTACTGATTCAGGAAGTTGACGGCGTCGGCGCCGCCGAGGCCGAGATAGATTGCGTCGACGTCGTCGGGCAGTGCGGCGATGACCGAGGCAAAGTCCTTGGTGCCGAGCGGCACCCATTGCCGGTTGGTGACCTGTCCGCCGGCACCGCAGAACTCGAGCACGAGGCCGAACACCTGCGTATAGATGAAGGAGTAGTCTTCGCCGACGGTCGCGATCTTGCGATACTTCTTTTCGTCATAAGCATATTTGCCGAGGCCCACCTGCCACTGCGCACCGTCCATGTTGTAGCGGAAAAAGTTCGGAGCCGGATCGACATAGGTCGTTTCCTGGGCCCCGGAGGCGGCGTTGATGAAGGTCAGTTCGGGATGGGTCTTTGCAAAATTTTTGACCGCGATGCCTTCGTCACCAGAGAGCGGCGACAGCAGGATCTGTACCTTGTCCTGCTCGATCAGCTTGCGCACGGCTCGTACGGCGGAGTCCGGCGTCGCGTCGGTCGAGGCGATGACAAATTCGAGTTCCTTGTCGCCGACCTTCTTGCCGAGGACGTTGAGGGCCGTCTGGAAGCCGCGGATGCCGTCCTCGCCGAGTACGGTGTAGGTGCCTTCGAGCGTCGCGGTGACGCCGACCTTGATCTTCTCCTGTGCGAAGGCGGTGCCCGAAAGTAACAGGCTGCTCAACGCGATCAGTCCTAGACTGCCTTTCAACATTGCTCTCCTCCCTGGGCGTTCTTGTCACTGTTTTTCACCGCGCCTTGACGCGCCCGCCGCGCGGTGCGGCGTTCGGACAAGGCTAACGGTGCTTGAAACGGAGGCTAACCGAACTCCGATGCAGCGCACGTGCTGGAGCCGTGCGCGGCTTAACGGGCAGTCTCATTTTGAATGTTGCGTCGCGATTAACATCGCGGTGCAACAGGCGTCAGGCTTCCCGATTTGCACCCGCCAGCCGCATGGCGGCCGCGGACTGCCGCCGCTTGAATTGGATCGCTCGAATAGAGGAGAAATCAATCGTAGGCGTTGCGTCATTTCGCGGCGCGCGGCACTCGCTGGTTATACGTTGTGGCAGGCGATCGTCCGACCGTCCGCACCGACAAATCGAAGTTGTGGCACATCGACGAGACAGCGATCGCTGGCCATAGGGCAGCGGGGCGCATATGCACAGCCGTGCGGTCGCGTGAAGAGGCTTGGCGGTTCACCCATTTCGATCGCGCCCTGGATCCGTTTCGATGGATCGGGCTTCGGAATTGCCGCCACCAACGCGCGCGTATAGGGATGGAGCGGATGATCCAGGACCGTCCGCGTCCCGGCCTGCTCCACGATGCGGCCCATATACATGACAGCAACGCGGCTGCTGATCTGCCCGATCACGCCAAGGTCGTGCGAGATGAAGAGCATCGACAGTCTCAATTGGTCACGCAGATCCATCATCAGATTGAGCACTTGGGCCTGCACGGACACGTCGAGGGCCGAGACCGGCTCGTCGGCGACGATGATGCACGGCGT
This sequence comes from Bradyrhizobium sp. 23, assembly GCF_023073295.1. Taxonomy (NCBI): domain Bacteria; kingdom Pseudomonadati; phylum Pseudomonadota; class Alphaproteobacteria; order Hyphomicrobiales; family Nitrobacteraceae; genus Bradyrhizobium; species Bradyrhizobium sp. 23. The sequence continues at coordinate 700,116 of NZ_JADPJF010000148.1, forward strand.
GGGAAGAATGGCGCGTGCGATTCCGACCCGTTGCCGTTGCCCGCCACTCAGTTCGTAGGGGTAGCGAGCGGCGAAAGACGGGTTCAACCCGACGGCCGTCAAGGTGGCAGCTATGGCCGCGCTGCGCTCGGCGCGGTTCTTGAAGAAGCCGCTGATGTCGGCCGCCTCCGCCACCGAATCTCCAATTGCGCGCCGCGGGTTGAGCGATGCATTGGGGTCCTGGAAAACCATCCGGACGCTCAGACGCATCTCGCGGAGGCCGGAGCCGCGGGCTCCGATCATTTCGGTTCCCTTCAAATTGAAGTTGCCGCTGTCGGGCTGGACCAGCCCGACGAGGGCTCGGCCCAGCGTGGTCTTGCCGCAGCCGGACTCGCCCACGATCCCGAGGACCTCGCCTTCGGCCAGCGACAGCGATACACCATCCACCGCCTGCACCCGGTATTTCCGACCGGCCCGCCTGGCACTGAACGAGACCATCATGTCCCGGACCTCGAGGATTACATTGCCGCTCATGGCAGCTCTCCGCCGGCCAGCGGAAACGCGCAGAGCACCTCGTGCCCTTGGGAAGCCTCCAGGCGGGGCGGGGTCGCCACGCGGCACTCATCGCGCACCGCTGCGCAACGCAAGGCAAACACGCAGCCAGCGGCGACCGAACCTGGCAGCGGCGGCTGACCAGAAATGGTCGGCAGCCGGCGCGCGCCGGAATTTCGCGACGGCATGCAATCCATCAGTCCGCGGGTGTAATGATGACGGGGTGCGCCGAACAGCGCATCGACTGAAGCGGTTTCCACGATCTGGCCGGCGTACATGACAGCGACACGATCGGCGAGCTGCGCAATGACTCCCATGTCGTGAGTGATGAACAATATCGCCATATCGAGCCGATTGCAGAGCTCGCGCAAGAGCCCGAGAATCTGAACCTGTATGGTGACATCCAGCGCAGTGGTCGGTTCGTCGGCGACCAGCACCTGTGGCCTGCAGGCCAGCGCAATCGCGATCATGACCCGCTGGCGTTGGCCTCCGGACAACTGATGGGGATACGCGGACAGCTGCATTTTGGGGTCGGGCATACGTACCAGTTCGAGCAGTTCGCGCGCACGGACCAGCGCCGCTGCGCCCGAAATTCCCTCATGCACGCGTACGGCTTCGGCGATCTGATCGCCGATCCGACGAACAGGGTTCAGTGAGGTCATCGGCTCCTGAAAGATCATTGCCATGCGGCCGTGGCCCGCTTCGACACGTTGCCAGGGCTGCAGCTGCGTTACGTCGCAGCCCTCCAACAGGACGCGCCCGGCCCGGACTCGGGGACCGGGCTGCGGCAGCAATCCCATGACCGCAAGCGAGGTCATGCTCTTTCCGCAGCCGGACTCGCCGACGAGGCCGAGGATTTCGCCCTTGGCCAAGCCGAAGGACACGCCCGCGACGATGTCGACCGGCGCGGTTTCCGGCCCCACTGACACCGTAAGGTCGCAAACTGTCAGCACGGCCTAACCCTTCTCACCAAAGACTTGACGGAACCGCGGATCGAGTCGATCGCGCAATGCATCGCCGACCAGGTTCAGAGAAAATGCCGTCGCCACGATCATCATGCCCGGGAAGAAGAGCAGCCACGGCGCGCGGGTGATGAAGGTCCGTGACTCCGCCAGCATATTGCCCCAGCTCGGAATGTCCGGAGGGGCGCCGAGGCCCAGGAAATCGAGTGAAGCCGCGCCGAGCTGCGCGAACGCGAAGACGAAGCTGGCCTGCACGAGAAGTGGCGAGACCAGGTTCGGCAAGATGTGCCGACTGATGAGCCATGCCGCTCCGGCGCCCATGCTGCGGGACGCCTCGACATAGGTTTCCGCGCGCAAGCGCAGCGTCAGTCCGTAGACGATGCGGGTCGTCGTCGTCATGTAGCCGATCCCAATGGCCAGAATGACGGTGGCCACACTCGGGCTCAAGATGACAATCAGGCCAAGTGCGAGAAGCAGAGTCGGGAAGGCCATCAGCACGTCGACCATGCGCATCAGCAGGTGACCCAGCCGCGGGAACAGTGCGGAAAGTACGCCGGCCGGAACGCCTGTCGCGAGAGCGAAGACGACCACGCCCGAGCCGATCAAAAGTGCCATGCGTGCTGAATGAATGGTGCGCGACAGGGTATCCCGGCCGAATTGGTCGGTGCCGAACCAGTGGGTCATGTTCGGGGGCGTCAGGCGGATCAGGGGATCGATGGCATACGGATCGTAAGGCGACAGCCAGGGTGCGAAGACCGCGGCGAGCACAGTCGCCAGAAGGACGCCGAGCCCGGCCAGCGCGATCGGGCGGGCGATGAACGGCTTGAGCCACAATGTCACGCTGTTGCTGCTCATTGAAGTTCAACCCGCGGATCGAGCAGACGATAGCTCAGATCGACGATCAGATTGATCAGGAGATAAACCACCACGATGACCAGGATGACGCCCTGGATCACAGGGTAGTCTCGGCGAAGGATCGACTGAACGACGAGGCGGCCGATGCCGGGCAGGGCAAACACGGTTTCGGTCACCACCGCCTCGGACAGCAGCGCGGCGAAGGTGAAGCCGAAGGCCGAGACGACCGCCAGGAGTGCATTGCGCCAGATGTGGCGGCGCACGACCTGCCACGGCCGGATTCCCTTTGCCCGCGCCGTGCGCACGTAGTCCTCCCGGGAGACGTCGAGCATGCTGGCGCGCGTCAGCCGCAGGATCAAAGCAGCATTCGGAGCCGCAAGCGCCAGGCTGGGGAGGACGAGATAGCGGAGATTGACGACACCGCCTTCGAAGATCGACGGATAGCCGGAGCTCGGAAACCAGCCGAGCCACGCGGCGAAGATCAGGATCAGATAGAGCCCGACCCAGAACGTGGGTATCGAGGCCATCAGCATCGCCCCACCGGACAATCCCTGATCGAGCCACGTGCCGTGCCGGACCGCCGCAATCATTCCGATCGGCACGCCGATGACGGCAACCCAGATCATCGTCATGGTGGCGAGCAAGGTGCTGGTCTCGGCGCCATCGGCAATCACCGACAGCACGGGCGCCTGGAAGAAGATCGACCGCCCGAGGTCGCCCTCGAGCACATGGCCGGCCCAAGTGAGATATTGCAGGATGATCGGCTGGTCGAGACCGAGCTGGTGTCGCAAGGCGTCGATCTGGTCGGGAGTCGCGGTATCACCGAGCAAAACATAGATCGGGTCACCCGGCACGATATGGATGAACGCGAAGATGATGATGGACGCTGCCAGCAGCGTCACCGCCGTCGTTCCTGCGCGCTTGAATGCGTAAGACCACATGTGATTGGGCGCCTGTCAGCGGCAACGATGCGCGCCGGCGCCGGCGCTCGACAGTCCTCGCGGCCTCATTGCCCGTCCTTATTTCGTGGACACATTCCAGAACACCGGACCGTTTGGGTTGAGCCCCTTGAGCTTGGGAGAAGCAATGTCGTAGGTGTAGGCATCGCCTACTTTCATCACCGGTACCTGCTCATAGATCAGCGACTGGATCTTGTCCCATGTCGACTTGCGCGCGGCTGGATCGGTCGTGTTGATCAACTCGGCCCGAAGCGAGCCGATCTCGGGGCTGTCCCACCAGCCGGGATAGCTCGCATTCAGGAACGTGAGCAGCAGCGGGTCCGGCGCGAAGGAATGGTGCGTGACGAAGATGTCCCACTGTTCCGGCTGGCCGCGCATCTTCAGAAGGGTCGCCCAATCGACGACCATCATCTGAACATTGATTCCGGCGTCGGCCAGCTGACGGGTGAAGACGGAGGCTTCGTCATAGTGTGCCTGATAGTTCGTCGAGACCAGCAGGCGGATCGGCGTCCCCGTGTAGTCCGCCTCCTTTGCGAGCTCCTTGGCCTTCTTCGGATCGTGCGCACTATAATTTGAGGCGCCTTCCGTCGAGTACCAGGGGGTGCCATTGGGAAAGATCGATCCTTCGGCATTCCACAGGTCTTTGGGACCGAAGGCGACGCGCAGCGCCTGCGACTTGTCCAGCGCGGTCTGGATGGCGCGGCGGAGCTTGTAATTGTCCTTCAGGATTCCCTGCTTCGAGTTCATGAAGAAAAGGCCGAAGATCGGCGCGTTGGTACGCTGCACCTGGACCGATGGATCTTTGCTCAGGGACTCGTACAGATCGCCGGAGATCATTTCCGCATAGTCGTAGTCACCCGCCTGCACGCCGCTCACGCGCGTGCCGACGTCAGGCACCGGAATGAACCGGATCTTGTCGAAGCTCGCAACGCGGGCGCCGGCGAAGCCGTCACCCTTTTCCTTCACCGGCTTGTAGCCCTCGAACCTCTCCACCTCGACATAGCGGTTCGGCCGCCACTCCACGAACTTGTAGGGCCCGGTGCCGATATAGTCCTTCTGCTCGATCGGCCGGTTCCCCGCTTTGGCGGCTATGTCTTCCGGATAGATCGCAAGACCGCCATTGACGTCCGCAATGAGAGCCTTCCAGGCGCCGTTCGGCGCGGACAATTTCAGCGTGACTTCATACTTTCCGGTCGCCTCGACCGACGTAGCCGCCGCCATCAGGAGCTTGCCGCGTGCACCGAAACTGCCCCATCGCGTCATCGAGGCGACTACGTCCTTGGCGGTCATCTCCTTGCCGTTGTGGAAGAGGACTCCTTCGCGGAGCTTGATGACGATGGTCCGACCGCCGTCTTCCGTGCGATCGCTCTCGGCCAGCATCGGACGCGGCGTATAGGTCGAGTCTAGCGCATACAGGGTCTCGAAGATGTGGCGGCCGATGACCGATGCGACGTCGGCGGTCGTCAGCATGACATCGAGCGGCGGCGGTTCTCCGATGGTGGCTTCGCGTAGCAGGGTGGCGGCATTGGCCTGCGCAATCAAAAATGACGCGGTGGCCAGCCCCACGACGCCACGCATCAAGACACTTGGACCGTATCTCATGATCGCCCTCCCGCCTTGTTGAGCCGCCTGCTTCCCGGTGCAGGGATGTGCCTTTCAGCTGCTGGGCTGACGGCACGCTATTGCTTGTTTGAAAGTTACATACACAATTTGGCAATTATCAAGCAGAAAATGCTGTTATTGATGTGGCATGCCGATATACGTTTGGTCGACGCTGAAGGTTTCTTACGGCAGCTTCTTGCCAAGGGCGCAGGTTGATCTGACCTGGGAAAGGGCGGGCAATGGCGCGTGCAAAGCGAAATCACCCGGCGAGAGCCGTTGGTGCAGCAATCTCGAAGCCGCCCGGCGACGACAATGTCGTGGCCGGCGACATCATCTCCCTCATCAGGCAGAGCGCTCTAAGCCTCAGCCCGTCCGAGCAACGCGTTGCCACGGTGCTGCTGGCCGATATGGAGTTTGCCGTTCACGCCAGCAATTCCGAGTTGGCCCGTCGGGCGCGCGTCAGCGAGCCGACGGTAACCCGGTTCAGCCGCTCCGTCGGTTGCCGGGGCGTCCGCGACCTCAAGGTGAGGCTGGCTCAAGCAATGGCGGTCGGGCGGATTTACGTTGAGCTTCCCCCGCATGTCGGGACCGATCTGGCGCGCCCCGCGCTCTGGCGGTCGGTGTTTCAGGAAATTCGCCGTGCAATTGCCGCTGCCGAGGAGGGACTTCGCAAGGAGGACATCGAGCGGGCTGCCGAAGCTATCTCCCGCTGTTCGAAGCTTGCAGCGTTCGGGGTGGGGGGCGGTTCCACTCTTGCGGCGGCGGAGGTTCAGAACCGGTTCTTTCGTCTTGGGATTGCCGTCTCGCATGCCTCCGATCCGAGCTTGATGCGCATGATTGCCGCGACCTTCGGACGGGATGATGTCGTCGTTGCCATCTCGACCACCGGTGCAGCCAACGAGGTGATCGAGGCAGCCAGTATCGCCAAGCAATACGGCGCCTTGGTCATCGCAATTACCAAGCCGCAAAGCAGGCTGGCCTCGATCGCCGATATTGCGCTTGGCGTACACGTGCCCGAGGCGCCCGACGCGCTCAAGCCGACGGCGTCGCGCTATGCATTTCTCGCCACCATCGATCTGCTTGCGGCGTCAACTGCCTATTGCAAACCGCTCGAAGCCCAGGCGCGCATGCGGCGGATCAAATACGAGTTGCTGAAGGGGAGCGACGGGGACGCCAAAGGGCCGCTGGGAGACTGAGCGGGCAATTAGCCCACCGCCCGCCTCTCGGGATTATGTTCGCAATATGGCCTCGATCTCTTGCGCTGCTTCAAGCAGCGTGCGGTCTTGTGCGCGGCGATGACCTGAAGGCCGAATGGAAGTTCGCACCGATCCGTTCCGCACGGCAGCGAAATCGCCGGCAGACGAGCATGATTGACAAAGGGCGTTAACGCCGCGTGCGCGCGCGGGCTCGCCGCGCGGCCACCGATCATGTCGGGTCCGAGCTGGGTGAATGGCCAGGCGACACAGGGAACGGTTGGCGCCAGCAGCAGATCAACCTCGGTGAAGAATGCCGCGAAAGCATTGGCGATTGCGGCGCTTGCCAGCAGCGCACCGGCAACGTCGGCGCCCGACCACGACAGCCCTCGCTCGATCTGTCTGGCGATGTCAGGATCGAACACGGTCGGATCCTCGCGGAAGGCATCTCGATAGAGTGCGGCGAGGCCGGCCTGCTGAAGCGGCATGATAGCCTCTTCCGTCGCGCCCGCCGGCCAGACGGGATCGCGCTGCGCGATGCTGAGGCCAGCGGCGGAGAGACGCGCGATGGCGAAAGCGAGCCCTTCAGCGACAACATCGTCGACGGCGACGTCGAGCCCAAGGCGCGGCGAGAACGCGATGCGCAGACCGGCGATGTTTTTGGCCTCTTGAGCGATGCCGGCTGAATCCGGATCGCGCGGATCGACGCCGGCCATGGCCTCGAACGCCAGCGCGATATCGGCAACGTCAGTGGCGATCGGCGCGATGACGGAGAGGCCGAAAAACGGTTCGGCGAAGCCTGGCCCATAGGGGATCGCGCCATAGGACGGTTTGAACCCCGCGACGCCGACATGGGCCGGCGGCCTGCGGCTCGAGCCGCCCGCATCGGTGCCGATCGCTAGCGGCACGAGGCCGGCCGCAACCGCCGTGGCAGGGCCGCCCGACGAGCCGCCGGGCGTCAACGTGGGATCCAGCGGATGCCGCGTTGGCCCATACAGCGGCGAGGTGGTCACGCCCTTGCAGGCGAATTCCGACGTTGCGCCGATGCCGACGACGACGGCGCCGGCCTTGCGCAGCTGCTCGATCGCAATCGCATCCTGCGGCGCGACGAATTCGGCGAACAGGCGCGAGCCCTGTGTCACACGCCAGTCACGGACCCAGATGTTGTCCTTGACGACGACGGGGACACCGGCGAGCGGCATCGTCTCGCCGGCACGCAGGCGATCATCGACCGCTGCGGCGTCGGCAAGCGTACGCGCAGGAGCGGTCGTCACCACTGCGTTCAGCGCCTTGGCGGCCTCGATGCGCGCAAGCGCGGCCTTGGCGGTCTCGACCGCACTCGTTCGTCCGGCGGAGACGTCGGCCGCAATCTCGCACGCGCTACTTCTTCCCTTTGTCATGGCCTCCCCAGACCAGTGCCAATGTGCCGCAGAGGGCGAGGCAAGCCAAGGCGAAGAAGGCGGCACCGAGACTGGCTGCGCTGTCCAGGAAGGACACCAGCGCCGGTGCTGCCAAGAGGCCGGCGTAGGATGCGGTCAGCACCGCGCCGGTGGTTTCGCCAATCCTGTCCTGCGGGGCGAGGCGTGCGATCTCGGCGACGAAGACACCGTTCCACCCGGAGGCCGTCAGGCCGAACAGAGTTGCAATCGCGAACTGGCCGGTCCGCCCGAGCGATACGCCATCGAGACCCAGCAGCGCGGCGCAGAACGTCATACCGAGGCCGATGACGACGAGAACTCCGCGCGAGGCATTGAGGCGCGTTGCGACGAAGCCCCAGCCGAGCCGGCCGATCAGGCCGCCGGCCTGGGCGCAGGCAAGCGCCATGCCGGCCTCGACATGGCTGAGGCCGAGCTCGCGGGTGCCGAGCGTGACGAAGACCGTATTGAGCGACACCTGCATCGCGCTGAAGGGCATCGAGGCCAGCGCCAGCATTGCGATGCGCCGGTCCGCGATCACCAGTGCCAGCCGCGTGCGAAGGCTAAGCTCCGGCAGTGGCACGACCTTGACGGCGTAGGCGGGCCGCAGGCGCTCGAACCACGCTATCGCCAGCAGCGCACAGGCGCCCACGGCGGCATAGCACCAGGCGGGCCCGAGCGAGATTGCGATCGCGGGCAGAACCAGCGAGCCGCAGACGGCGCCGATCTGGTTTCCGGTCTGGCGAACCGAGAACACGAACGCGCGCCGCTCGGCCGTCACGAGCCGCGCCAGCAGCACCGCGCTTGCGGGCGTCTCCGGTCCGAAGGCGAGGCCAAGACAGAGGCCGGCTGCGAGCAGGGCCGCCGTCGAGCCGAGCGAAGCCAGCGCCATGCTGGCGATGATCGCCGCCGCGCAGAGGCTCGCGATCCGCATCGAGCCCAGGCGGGCGATGAAGCCGCCGCCCCAGAACGAGGCGGGAATGCCGACCGCGAACACGGCGCAGGAGAACATCGAGAGCTGCCAGACCTCGATATGGGCGCGCGGTGCCACCACGCCCGGCGCGAACAGAGCCAGAGCCACCAGCGCCTGCAATGAGGTCGTGGCGCCAAGCGCGGGCAGCAATGCGGGCGCTGGTCGAACGGCCGTGTTTGCGTCTACCATGGTGCAGCGCTCTCGGGGGGAACATTGTGGCAGGTGGCATTTCCATTCACGCGGTCGATGTGGCGAGCGGACGCCCGGCGCAGGGTCTGCGCGTCGAGATCTGGCGGATCGATCCGGACTCGCTGCGCGTCGCCGACGGACGGCTTGGTGTCAACGGCGTGCTCGATCATCCCGTTGCGCAGGGGGCGGGCGTGACGGCGGGCGAGTATGAGGTCCTGTTTCATCTCGGCGAGTTCTTTGGCGAGCGCGACGGGTTTCTCACGGTGACGCCGTTCCGCTTTCGCATCAAGAATGTTGACGAGCATTTTCACTTGCCGCTGAAATTCACGCGCTGGGGCTATTCGCTGTTCCGCGGCGCCTGATCAGTTGGTCAGCCGCCGCGATAACCCCGTGACGCGCTCCATAATCGCGACCAACGCGACGGTTGCAATGATCAGCACGCCCGACAGCGCGGCGATGGTGACGTCGAGCTTGCCCTCGAGGTCCTGCCACATCCGGATCGGCAGCATGTCGGTGGCGGCATCACGCAGGAACAGCGACACCGGCACGTTGTCGAAGGACGACATGAAGGCGATGAAGGCGCCCGCGATGATGCCCGGCCGGATCAGCGGCAGCACGATGCGCCGGAACGTGTAGATGCGGCCGGCGCCCAGCACGGCCGAGCTCTCCAGCAGGGTCGGCTCCAGCTGGGCAAGCGCCGCAATCGTATTGCGCACGACATAGGGCACGCAGACCACGGTGTGGCCGATTACCAGCGTCAACGGCGACACCGGCAGGCCGACCAGCGAGAACAGCATCAACGCGGCAAGGCCAAAGGCCAGCGCCGGCAGAACCAGCGGCGACATGAAGAGGGAATCGAGCAGCCGCGCCGACAGCGTCGGTGAGCGCGAGATCGCGAGCGCGGCGGCAACGCCGAGCACCACGGACAGGCCCGTCGCCCACAGTGCCACGATGAGGCTGTTCTTGGCTGCGAAGTGCAGCTGCCAGGCGTTCCACAATTCGGCGTACCAGCGCAGCGAATAGCCCGGCGGCGGAAAACGCAGCGAGAAGCCGCTGGTGAACGAGACGATCAGCACCACCAGCGACGGCGCGATGATGATGATCAGCGCAATCGCGGCGATCAGGCTCATGACCAGCTCGAAACTGAACGCCTCCAGGGTGCGCTTGCGCCCGCTCATCACGCACCTCCATAGCCGCGCGACAGGCGGCCGAGCGTGGTGAAGACGGAGACGACCGCGAGCACCGCGAGCAAAAAGATGATCGAGATTGCGGAGGCAAACGGCCAGTTCTGCAGGGTCGAAGCCTGCTGGTAAAGATACATCGGCATGAACAGCATCTGTCCGCCGCCGATCAGCGACTGGGTGATGAAGGCCGTGATCGCGGCGGCATAGGTCAGCGTGCAGCCGGCGATCACGCCGGGCAGCGACAGCGGCAGCACGATCCGGAAGAACGTGCGCCAGCTTCCAGCGCCGAGCGAGCAGGAGGCGTCGTCGAGATTGGAATCGATCCGGCCGAGCGCGGTGATCAGCGGCAGCGTCATCAGCGGCATCTGCACCTGCGCCAGCGCGAGGACGACGCCGAACTGGGTGTAGAGCAGTTTCAGGGGCGTCTCGATGATGCCGAGCGATTGCAGCGTCGCGTTGATGATGCCCTGGCGGCCCAGGATGACGATCCAGGCGAAGGTACGGACCACGACGCTGGTCAAAAGCGGCAGCAGCACGATCAGGATGATGATGGTCTGAAGCCGCGGCCCGACCCGCTGGTAAAGCCAGGCGATGGGAAAGCCGAGCACGAGGCAGACGGCCGTCACCTCGGCCCCAAGCAGCAGCGTCGAGCCGAGCACGCTGAGGCTGAAGGGATCGGTGAGGAAGTGCAGATACTGGCCGAGTCCCCAATGGAGCGCGGCCGTGTCGTTGTGCAACGAGAGCCACAGTAATTGCAGCAGCGGCGCCACGAAGAACACTAGGAAGAACAGCGCCAGCGGCGCTGCCAATCCCATCCCGTAGGACGTGACGTCTCGTGATGCCGGTGCTGTGCCCATCATGAGTCCTTGAAGCTCTAGATCTTGATCTCGCGGTTGAAACGCTCGATCCAGGCCGAGCGCTGCTCGTTGATCTTCTTCCAGTCCTGGAACACGAATTTCTGCTTCAGCTCGGCCGTGTCCTTGGCGAGCACGCGCGCGATCTCGCCGCCCATCGCCACCTTGGAATTGGTCGGCACGATCAGGTAGGGCGGGTTCATCAGCGTGGTCTGCACTTCCGGGGTCAACGACGCCTCGATCAGCTTGAAGGCGAGCTCGCGGTTGGGCGAGTTCTTGACGATGTGGATCGTGGTCTTGAAGGCGATGGCACCTTCCTTCGGGGCCACGAACTCGACCGGCACGCCGCGCGCTTTCAGGATCTGGATGGCGTTGAAATTGCCGGGCGAGATATCGATCTGGCCCTGCTGGAAAAGGGTGGCGAGCGCGCCGGGATTGGCGGCGACCGCGGCGAGGTTGGGCTTCAGCTCCTCGATCGCCTTGAAGCCGGGATCGACATTGGCTTCCGAACCGCCGCGCATCTTGGCGATCTCGACCAGCCAGCCGGTGCCGAGCGTCGAGTTAAGGTTGGTGATGCCAACGCGGCCCTTGAACTCGGGCTTCCACAGATCGGCCCAGGAGGTCGGCGGCGTCTTGACGGCTTCCGGATTGTAGGTGAGGCCGACGACCTGAAAGAAGGGGGCAGGGCCCATCGGCTCCTGGGCCTCGGCGATCAGGTCCTTGTAATAGGCGCTCTTCTCGACGGGGTATGGCTCGACCAGATCCTGGCCGATTGCGACCAGGGCCGGGCCGGGATCGTGCAGCATGACGTCAATCGGCGGATTGGCCTTGGCGGCGTTCACCTTGGCGATCTGGTCGACCGAGAGCATGGGGTCGAGCACCATCGCGGCATCGGCGTTCGCCTTGCGAAAGGCCGGCACCAGCACGGCCTTGTGCGCCTCCTCCCAGCTTCCGGTGAAGGTCGCAAACACCAGCGGGCGGGCCTGGGCGTAGCTCAGTCCGGGAAACGCCTTCATGGCGCCGAGTGTGAGTGCGGTCGTCATCAGGCTTCGGCGGTTCATGATCATGGTCGAACTCCCTCTGGACAAAAACTGAATTCAAAGCGTTGCAGGAAAAGCGTTTGCGAGCGACGGGGCGAGCGGCGCGAGGCGCACCGCGGCGCCGCTCTCCAGGGTGCGCGTCTCGCCGATGCGCGCCTGGGAGATCTTGACGCCGGAGCCGTCCGCGGTGGTGACCTCGTGGACGACGGTGGCTCCTAACGGCAGCGACATGCCGACCACGCCGGCAAAGCCGGTCTCGTCGCCAACGAATTGCAGATGCTCGGGGCGTATGCACACGGTGACGCGGCCGCCCTCGGTGAGAGCGCCGCCGGCGGGACGCGCAATGATTTCCGCGCCGGCATCGAGGCGGACTTTTGCGGCCGTGCGGTCTGCCGAGACGACCACGCCGGGCATGCGGTTGCTGGCGCCGACGAACGTGTTGACGAACAGGGTCTGCGGCCGGTCGTAGACGTCCGACGGCGACCCGAACTGCTCGAGCTTGCCGTGGCTCAGGACGGCGACGCGGTCGGCCATCGACAGCGCTTCTTCCTGGTCGTGGGTCACGATCAGCGTGGTGATGCCGGAGACGCGCTGGAGCCGCTTGACCTCGATCTGCATGTCGAGCCGCAGATTCTTGTCGAGCGCGGCAAAGGGCTCGTCGAGCAACAGGATTGACGGCTTGATCGCGAGCGCGCGGGCCAGCGCGACGCGCTGCTGCTGGCCGCCGGAGAGCTGCCGTGGCAACCGTTCCGACATGGTCGGCAGCTGCACCAGATCCAGCAAGCGCTGTGCTTCGCGCTGGCGGGTCGCCTTGTCGATCCCGCGCGCGGCAAGCCCATAAGCGACGTTCTCGCTGATGCTGAGATGGGGGAATAGTGCGTAGTTCTGGAACACGATGCCGACCGCGCGGCGGTTCGGCGGTAGCGCGTCGACGATGTCGTCGCCGATGATGATCCGCCCCTGCGTCTGCGCGATGAAGCCGGCGATGATGCGCAGCAGGGTAGTCTTGCCGCAGCCGGAGGGGCCGAGCAGGGCGATGATCTCGCCCCCTTTGATGTTGAGATTGATGTTCTCGACCGCGAGCGCGCCGCTCGGATAGCGGTGGGTGACGGCGTCGACCACGAGCGATTGGCCGCCTTGCGCTTCAGCCATGGTGTTGCCTCCCGTTGCCCCGGAGTAGAAAGCAAGTCTCATGCCCGCACCGGTCGCTTTTCGCCGCGAGGTTTGGCATGGTGGGGTGATGACGTCGGATCGATCGGTTTGCGACCTCACTGCCACGGCCCTCGCACGCGCCCTCGCGAAGGGCGAACTCTCCTCGCGCGACGCGGTCGAGGCGCATCTGGCGCGGATCGCGAGTCTTGATAGCCAATTGGCGGCCTTCGTGACTGTCGATGCGGAGGGGGCCCGCCGTGCCGCTGATATCTGCGACGCCGCGCCAACGCGGGTCGGCCCGCTGCATGGGGTGCCCATAGGGATCAAGGACCTCACCGACACTGCGGGGGTTGCGACCACGTACGGATCGGCTCTGTTCCGCGATCATATTCCGGCCGAAGACGATCTCGTGGTCGCGCGATTGCGGCGCGCTGGCGCGATCATTCTGGGAAAGACCAACACACCCGAATTCGGCTTCGGCGCGGTCTGTACCAACAAATTGTGCGGGCCGACGCGCAATCCGTTCGATCCGGTACTGACTTCGGGTGGATCTTCCGGTGGCTCCGCGGTTGCGGTCGCGGCCGGCATGGTGCCGTTGGCCCATGGCACCGATTTCGGTGGCTCCGTGCGCACGCCCGCAAGTTTTTGCGACGTCGCCTCGATCCGGCCGACGCCCGGTCGCATCCCGGCGCCGCATCGCCCCCTCGGCTGGGACATGCTCGCCACCCACGGTTTTCTCGCCCGCGGCGTCGACGATCTCGAGCTTGCGCTGTCGATCTGTGGGGGAGGCGATGTGCACGACCCACTCTCGATCGGTGTCGTCAATGAGGATCGGCCGGTTGCAGTGCGTCCCCGGATCGCAGCGACGCCCGATTTCGGGATCGCGGCCGTCGCGCGCGATGTCCGTGCACGTTTCGCCGCGGCCTGCGAGGCGCTCGGAGCCGTGGCCGATGTGGTGCCGTCCGCGCCCGATTGCGGCGGTGCGATCGAGGCATTTCGGACGCTGCGCGCCGCGCACATCGCCAACGGCTATGGCGAGCTGCTGAAGTCGCGCCGCGCCGAGCTGACGCCCACCGTGATCTGGAATATCGAGGCGGGCGCAAAGCTCTCCGCGGAGGACTATCTCAATGCCGAGCGTCGCCGCACTGCGATCTATCGCAGCTTTCGCGAGCTGTTCAGCCGCGCCGATTCCCTCGTGGCGCCGGCGGCGTCCGTTTTGCCCTGGCCGAATGAGATCAGCGACGTCACCACGATGGATGGCGCGGCGCTGGAGACGCCGATCGATTATCTCGCCGTCACCTTCATCGTGTCGCTGGTCGGTTTCCCGGTGCTGACCCTGCCGGCCCCCCGAGCCGAGAACGAGCTGCCGTTCGGTATCCAGATCATTGCACCTCCGGGATGCGAATCCCGCCTGTTTGCCTTCGGCCGTGCGATTGAGAACAAGCTTGGTTTTTCGCATCGCTGGCCGCAGCTCCCCTAGTTATCGCGATGCTCGAGCCGGGCGGCGAGCGCATCGGCAAGACCAAGGGTGGGTTTGGCGGCGGGCCGGCGGTACGTGCCTGCGGTTGCCTTGCGCAGGCGAAGCGCGACCAGGGCTTCGGCCTGCTTCACCGACGCGATGACTTGATCGACGACTGGGACGGGGATCCGGTCGGCCACGCGCTCGGCGAGGCCCGAGAGCGGCGCACCTGCAAAAATCAAGATGTCCGCGTCGTCCTCCACGATCGCGCGCCGGGCGAGATCGACCAGCACATCCTCCTTCTCGGTGCCGACCTCGGAGATCGCCTGGAACGGCGTATCGAGCATGCGGATGCTGGCGCAGCGCTCCCACAGCCCGTGGGCGCGGACGCATTCCTCGTACCAGGGGCCGAGCGCCTGGGCGAAGGTGACGATGGCGAAACGCCGTCCGGCCATGCAGGCGGTCAGCATCGCCGCTTCCGCCATGCCGACCACGGGAATGTCGAAGGTTTCGCGCGCGGCGAACAGGCCGGGGTCGCCGAAGGCGGCGATGATCGCGGCGTCGACCTTGCGATGCTGCCCGGCCAGCATCTCCAGCGCAATGGCACCGCCGATCTGTGCCTCGGTGCGTGTCGAGATATAGGGCACGCCGCGGGTCGCGGTGCAGGGGATCAGCTCGGTCCCGGGCGCAGCCGCGCGCTGCCCGACATCCGTCATCAACTGGGTGACTGCGGTGCTGGTGTTCGGGTTGAGCAGCAGCAGCTTCATGATTGCGCCGCCGTCTGCTTGGCTTGAGAGGCCGCGATGACTTCGAGCAGCGCCGTGCCGGTGCGCCGAACATGGGCGCCGAGCAGGCGTCCTGCGGTTTCGCTATCGCGCGCCTCGAGCGCGGCAAGGACGCCGGCGTGCTCGTCGACCGAATTGCTCCAGCACCGGTCGGCGCCGAGCGCGAGGTAACGCGCGCGCTCGGCGCGGGAGATCAGCGTCACGTGCGCCTCGCGCAGCGGCGTGTTGCGCGCCATGCGGACGATGGTGTCGTGGATCTCGCCGTTGATGGCGAAGTACTCGTCGAGCTTGCCGTTGCGATGATGACCTTCCATGCGGGTCTGAAGCGTGCGCAGGCGGGCGAGATCGCGCTCGGTGGCGCGCTCGGCGGCGAGCTCGGCGGCGAGCCGCTCGATGCCGGCCAGCGCCTCGAACAATTCCGA
>NZ_JADPJF010000148.1:715772-743434 GCF_023073295.1 Bradyrhizobium sp. 23
GCCGTCGACGGCGAGGTCGGCGATGCGCGGGCTGCGGTTGGGGCGGAGCTCAATCAATCCCTCGGCCGCGAGCACTTTCATCGCCTCGCGCAGCGGAGTGCGCGATACGCCCAGCTCCTTCGACAGCCTGGTTTCCTGGGTCTGCGATCCCGGCGGCAGCTCGCCGCGAATGATCATCGTCCGCATCCGCGCGGCGGCGCGCTCATGGAGGCCCATCCGTTTGAGTTTGGGCGACTTTCGGCCCGGGTTCGGTTCGGATTTTTGCGGCACGCCGGCCTTCCTGCTGACGTGCGATCGTAGCTAATTTCCTTCACGTGAGGTGCCCAAATAGAAGACGTATGTGGCTCAAAACACGTGCATATCGAATAAATTGTATGCAGCATGCAGATTGCGGGTTGCGTGGACCGATGCGGACGCGGATGATCCTTTTGAGGAAGCGGAGGAGCGCTTTCGCCGCAACGGAGCGACTGCGATCGATGTCAATTGTGCGCAAACGCCTCGGCATGATCACGCCGTCCTCCAATTCGGTGCTGGAGCCCGTCACCAGTGCGATGCTCGCCGGCGTGGCCGATGTCACCGCGCATTTCTCGCGTTTCCGCGTCACCGAGATCGCACTCGACGCCGCCGCGCTGAACCAGTTCGACGCCTCGGTGATGCTGCCTGCGGCGGACCTGCTGGCCGATGCGAAGGTCGATGCCATCGCCTGGAACGGTACGTCCGCAAGCTGGCTCGGCATCGGCAGAGACCGGAGCCTTTGCGAGGCAATCACGGTGCGCACCGGCGTGCCGGCGACGACCTCCACGCTCGCCTGCATCGATGCCGCTCGCGCGCTCGGCGCCAAACGTGTCGGCCTGGTCTCGCCCTATACCGACGACGTGCAGCGGCGGATCGGTCACGTCTGGGCCGAGGAGGGGATCGCCCCGCACGCGGAGCGGCACCTCGGACTGCGCGACAATTTCTCTTTCGGCGAGGTCGCGCCTGCGACGATTGCTGGCATGATCCGCGCTGTGGCGGCTGACGGCGCCGATGCTGTCGTCATCCTCTGCACCAACCTCGACGGCGCCGCGCTGGCGGCTTCGCTCGAACGGGAATTGAATGTCGCGGTGGTCGATTCGGTAGCGGTCACGCTGTGGCGAACCCTGGAGCTCGCCGGCGGCGATGCCGGGGCTCTTGCCGACTGGGGGCGGATCTTCCAGACATCGACGGTCATCAAGTCATGGAGACTCCTGTGACGCAGCTCGATCTTGCTATTCGCGGCAGTACCATCGTGACGGCCAGCGACGAGTTCCGCGCCGATATCGGCATTCGCGACGGCCGCATCGTCAGCATTGCCGATCATCTCGAAGGCGCAGCGCGCGAGATCGACGCGACCGGGCAGCTGGCCCTGCCGGGCGGGATCGACAGCCATGTCCACATCTCGCAGGCCTCCGGCCCCGACGTGGTGATGGCCGACGACTTCGCCTCAGCGACCCGTTCGGCAGCCGCCGGCGGCAACACCATGGTGCTGCCGTTCGCGCTGCAGGAGAAGGGCACGTCGCTGCGGACCTGCGTCGAGAACTACCGCAAGCTTGCCGAAGGCGAGTGCTATATCGACACGGCGTTCCATCTCATCATCTCCGATCCGACCGCGGTCGTGCTCGGGCAGGAGCTGCCGGCTCTGATCAAGGACGGCTACACCTCGTTCAAGGTGTTCATGACCTATGACGACCTCGTGCTCAGTGACAAGCAGCTGCTCGAGGTCTTCGAGGTCGCGCGCCGCGAGGAGGCGCTGGTGATGGTCCATTGCGAGGGTTACGACGCCATCCGTTTCCTGACCTCCAAGCTGGAACGCGAGGGCCATATCGCGCCCTATTATCACGGCGTGTCGCGGCCACAGGCGGTCGAGCGCGAAGCCACGCATCGCGCCATCAGTCATGCCGAGGTGATCGGCGTTCCCATCATGATCGTGCACGTCTCCGGGCGCGAGGCGATGGAGCAGGTGCGCTGGGCTCAGCAGCGCGGATTGCCTGTTCATGCCGAGACCTGCCCGCAATACATTACGCTGACGGCTGACGACATGAAGGGTCTGAACATGGACATGTCAGGCGCGAAATATGTCTGCTCGCCGCCGCCGCGCGACGCGGAAAGCCAGCAGGCGATCTGGGAAGGCATCACCACGGGCGTGTTCCAGACTTTCTCGTCCGATCACTGCCCGTTCCGTTACGACGATCCCAGGGGCAAGCTGACGCCGAACGGCCGCACCTCGTTCCGCTGGGTGCCGAACGGCATTCCAGGTGTCGAGACCCGGCTGCCGATTCTGTTCTCCGAAGGCGTGTCGAAGGGACGGATCAGCCTGCAAAAATTCGTCGAGCTGACCGCGACCAACCATGCGCGCATCTACGGCCTCTATCCGCGCAAGGGCTCGATCGGCGTCGGCTTCGATGCGGATATCGTGCTCTGGGATCCCAAATTGAAGAAGCCTATTCGGCAGGCCGATCTGCATCACGGTTCGGACTACACGCCATGGGAAGGGTTCGACGTCACCGGATGGCCGGTAACGACGATCGCCCGTGGCCGGGTGGTGTACGAACACGGCAGGATCGTCGGCGACAAAGGCGCAGGCGACATTCTCAGCCGCGGCAGGTCGAGCCTGATCTGATCGGACTCAACGCGTTGCTGCTCAACTATGGCGCCCGTGCGCGCGGCGCGACGGCCGTCTCAAGTCCACAGATCATGCCGGTCATATGTTCGTATCCAGCCTTCGCATGCGGCAAAACGAATCTAATCAATTCGGACAAGGTTGTCAGGCCGTCCCCCATAAGGCGACGTCCTTGACACGATTCTCGAAGCTGCCTGGTGGCGTCGTCCGACCTGTGCCGGGCGCTCAGCCGCGCGGAATGAAGCCGTTCAACGAAGCGTCATGGCGCAGATGTTCGACCAGCCCGGCGGCATCGCGGCCGCCATTGCGCTTGGGATCCTTCATTTGCGCGCAGATCTCGGCGCCGCTTTTTCCGAACCGGATGAAGTCAACGGGAGCGAGTTGCCAGTCGATGCCGGCGCGGGGCGGAGCGGGAGCCGGTTCGTTTACTTGCGTCGAAGTCATGTGACAGGTTGAGCAAGGGATCGCCTCCTTGTCTTTACGGCTTTCTCCGCCTGGATGTTCATGCCAGCGGGCAGCATCCGCGCTCTCCTGCATGAACAGTTGATAGACGGTTGCCGGCGCGTCGCCGGCCCTACTTGCCGGCGTGGGCGCGGAGCTGATGTCATGGCTGGATTCTCCCGCACGTCAATTTGGGCAAGTATCAGTTCATTCGGATTTGGCTAGGCGGCCATTCGCAACAGATCGACGATGTCGGCTTCGCTTTTAAAAGGCCGCGGATTGGCCTGCACGAAGCGATGATTGATCGCAATCTTGCTGATCTGCTCGAACTTGTCTTCGCCGATCCCGACGTCGGCAAGGCGACCGGGTAGTCCAAGTCTCCTGGTGAATTCTGCGAAGGCGGCTGCCGCTTCCATGCCCGGCTCGCCAAGAGCCGCTGCTAAGCGCGTTTGCGCATCCTCTGTGAACGCCTTGTTGTAGCGAAGTAGGCTCGGCATGATGACCGGTGTGCAATAATAGTGTGGTACGCCGAAGGTCCCGCCAAGCACGTGGCCGATGCCGTGACTGGCTCCCATCGGGACCCGCGCCTGGAGGCCGAAAGCGGCGAGCCACGCGCCATATTGAGACAATCGACGCGCCTCCAGATCATCGGGTTGCTGCAAGGTCCGTTGCATTCCCTCCCGAAGCGTGCGGATGCCGGCCAGGACCACCTCGTCGCTAAGCGGCGTGCCGGCGGGTGAGCACAATGCTTCGATGCCGTGGTCCATCGAGCGCGTTCCCGATCCCATCCAGAGCTTCGAGGGCGTATGGACGGTAAGGGCAGGGTCGAGAATGATCGCCACCGGCATCATCAGAGAATGGAAGAAGATCTGCTTCAGCCTGCTGCGTTCATCGGTGACGAGCGCTGCTGCATTGTATTCGCCGCCGTTCAGCGTGGATGGCACCGCGATCTGTCGAACCTTTGGCGATCGGAACGGAGAGACGGTGACGCCCGGGCCCATGGGAAATGGATCGAAACCCGCTTCGTCACGGATGTCATGTTCCATCGCCATGATGACGATCTTGGCGAGATCGATCGCCGAGCCTCCCCCGACGGCGACCACCAGGTCGGCTCCGGCGTCTTTGGCTTGACGGGCAACCTCGGCAGCTTGCTTGCGCGTGGTGTGCTCTGCAATTCCATCGAAGGTCGCGACATGTCTTTCGCCGAGCGCACGCCGGATCTTCTCGATCTCGTCGGTCTTGGTATTCAAGGTGCGGCTGACGATCAGGAAGACGCGCTTGGCATCCAGCCGCACCGCTTCATCGTTCAAGGCCTCAGACGCAGCTTTGCCGTAAACGACACGGTCGATCGCCGGAAAATTGTGTATCCCTGCTTTGCGCATTTGCGTTCTCCCTGTGAGTTATCAAGCACCGATCTTCAAGCGGCGACAGTGTCGCGAATCTGTCGCGACGCCGTTTCCAGAAAGGCCTGAGCGAGATCGGGATCGTTGACGACGCGTGAGAGTGTCAACGCTCCGACCATCGTCGAAAGAATGGCCATGGCTTTGCTCCTGGATTCCTCGTCGCTCGTTTCGGCAATCAGGCGGCTGAGGATTTCGATATGCGCTTTGATCCCGCCTTCGAACGACGCTTTCACCTCGCTGCTCTGTCTGGCCACATCCGAGCCGAGCGCCACGATCGGGCAACCGTCCATCTTTTCGTCGCGATGATCCGTGCTGAGATAGAACCCCATCACCGCCCCGAGGGGATCCTCAGGGGCCGCGGCGATGGCGGTCGACCATCGCAGCGTGGCGCTCTCCAGCGCGCGCGTCGACGCCTGCGCGGCCAGGTCCTCCTTTGACTCAAACTGCTTGTAGAATGCGCCTTGGGTCAGCCCGGCAGCTTCCATCAGGTCCTTGAGGCCGATGCCGTCAAATCCCCGCGACCGAAACAGGCGGCTTGCGACATTGATGACGTTTTGCCGGTTTTCCTCAGCCTGAATGCGACTCACTCGCATCATTGGTCTCCCCATTTTAGATTGCGTTCGACATCTATTATCCGGTATAGAGCTCGAACGCAATCTATCTGGCATGAGGCCACGTTATGAAAAAGCGACAGATGATCGTGCTGGGGAGCGTCCTGGTCGCGGGATGCGCGGTGGCCGCATTCGTTACGCTTCGCGCGCCGGCGGCCTCGGCCGTGAGCGATCCGAGGCAAGAAGCCCCGATCGTCAGGATCGCGGCCGCGGCGCGGGTGACCGGATCGGAGCGTGGCTTCACCGGCATCATCGGGGCGCGGGTGCAGAGCAGCCTCGGTTTTCGCGTTCCCGGCAAGATCGTGGAGCGGCTTGTGAATACCGGTGAGCAGGTCAAAGCCGGTCAGCCGCTGATGCGGATCGACGAAACCGACCTTCGTCTTGCGGTCACGGCGAAGCGCAACGCCGTTGCTGCCGCGCGCGCGTCCGTCGTGCAGACCGAAGCGGACGAACCGCGATACGCCAAGTTGGTGAGCAACGGCTGGGCTTCCCGACAGCGCTACGAGCAAGCCAAGGCCGCGCTGGATACGGCCGAGGCGCAGCTTGCGAGCGCTGAAGCCGATGCACGGGTTGCCGAGAACGAGGCGACGTACTCGATCCTGGTCGCGGACGCGGACGGAACGGTGGTCGAAACGCTTGGCGAGCCCGGGCAGGTCGTTTCGGCCGGCCAGACGGTTGTTCGGATTGCCAAGGCCGGTCCTCGCGAGGCGGTGGTCGCGCTCCCTGAAACGATCCGGCCGGCAATCGACTCCGTGGCCGAGGCCAGCGTGTACGGAGCAGCCGAAGGGTGGCGCTATACGGCGCGTTTGCGGCAATTGTCCGACGCCGCCGATGCCCAGACCCGAACCTATGAAGCCCGGTATGTCCTGGACGGTGAAGCCGCGGCCGCACCACTTGGCGCGACGGTGACCATTCGGCTACCGAGCCAAACGAGCGAGCCGCAAGTTCAGGTGCCGCTCCGAGCAGTGCTCGATGATGGCCGCAAGACCGGAGTTTGGATCCTCGACAGCGCCACCTCAACCGTACGCTTTCGGCCGATCAAGCTTGTTCGGGTGACCGACGAAACCCCCGTGATCTCCGGCTTGAATTCTGGTGATCCAATTGTTTCGCTCGGCGCTCACCTCCTGCAGGAGGGCGCTCGTGTCAGGACCGCCGCTGAAAGCCGGAGCAACTGAAGAGTCTCAATCGTTCCGCCCCAGCCGCTGGAGAAGCACATGTACAGCTACATCGTCGAGCAGGAAATCCGAAAGACCTTCGACCATGTCAACAACCATCGCTGGGATGAAGCGGTGAAGGCGGTCGCGCCGCACATCCATCACCGTGTTTCCGGCCATCACGCGTTGGGCGGGGAGCGCCACGACAAAGCGGCCCTGCGCCGCTGGTTCGAGCGGCTCGGACGCGTCCTGCCCACGCTCCATATCAGGGTCAACAACGTCTGGGTGAAGGGCTGGCCCTGGAACACCACCGTGTTTGTCGAATGGGACGGCACCGCAACGCTGCTCGATGGCGACGGCTCGTACGTCAACCGCGGTCTCCACGTGTTCACCCTGCGGTGGGGCAGAGTCCATGCCCTCGAGGAATTTCAAGATTCACAGGAAGCCGCGCGCGGGCTTGCCGCCCAAGCGGCAGCTGGCCTCAAGGAAGCTGCCGCCCAGCCAATTGTAAGTTAGCAGATGAACCTTAATCTTTCCGCGATCGCCGTTCGCGAACGGGCCGTTACCCTGTCTTCATCATCCTGCGTTCGGGTTCAACGCCATTCTTGGCCTGATCGGACTGGCAGGCATCCTGATGCGCAATACCCTGATCCTGACCGAACAGATCAAGGAGAATCGTGCTGCCGGCCTCGATGACTATCACGCCGTCATCGAAGCCACCGTGCAACGCACCAGGCCGGTGATCCTGACCGCACTTGCCGCCGTGCTGGCCTTCATTCCTCTGACGCATTCCGTGTTCTGGGGATCGATGGCCTATACGCTGATTGGCGGCACGGCAGTTGGCAAGGTCCTGATCCTGCTGTTCCTTCCTGCGCTTTATGTGGCCTGGTTTCGCATCAAGCCAGCCCCGGACGAGCTCTATGAGCGTTCGGCGAAGGATGCAGAATCGCGAACAGCAATCGCCGCCGAGTAGGGCTCGGCGAAATCTATCCCTGCTGCGCCGTGGGTGCCTGGCTAGATAAGCCAGGCACTGCGTGGTCTCGCGGCGGCCTTATAGTTCAAAAAAAGAATGTGTGCAGCAGCATGGAAATGCGCCAGCGATCCTGTCCTAGAACAGCCGAAAACGCGGCCTTATACGCAGGATTTAGACCAAATTATTTCCAAGTACGAGGACGGGGCCTGTCGTCCAAGTCACGGCACGTGAGCATCTAATCGCTTGACGAGTTCAAAAAAAGAACTGTAGGCTGCGCACGAGATGGCCGAACGCAACGGCCGCGACGTGCCGGATTTACGGCTGGACCTGTTCTGCGCGATGCCTCTTCGCAAAGGGCGCGACGAGCCGCCACCGGCGCAACAAAACAAAGCCGCACACTCGAGAAGGGGTGCAAGTTTGGGAGGACGCAATGCTGGTGAGATGGAAGATCGTCGCGGCTCTGGCTCTATTCCTGAGTGGTCCCGCATTCGCCGCCGACGAGCCGGGAATCTCTGCTACCGAAATCAAGATTGGCGGGGTTTTTCCCTTCAGCGGACCGGCATCATCGATCGGTCTCGTGGGCAAGGGGCTCATGGCCTACGTTCAGGCGTTGAACGACCGCGGCGGCGTCAAAGGACGCAAGATCAACTACATCGCCTATGACGACGGATATAGTCCTCCCAAAGCGGTGGAGCACGTCCGCAAGCTCGTTGAGAGCGACGAAGTGTCGTTCATGTTCGGCCAGCTCGGAACCCCCGGCATCTCAGCCACTGCAAAATACCTGAGGGCCAAAGGGGTACCGAGTGTCGCCATCGTCAGCGGCTCGTCCAAGTTCACGGACGTCGCCAATTATCCGCTGATCACCACGGGTCTTGTCAGCTACGACACCGAAGGAAAAATCTACGCCAAATACCTGACGAGAACGCTACCGAACGCCAAGTATGCCATCCTCTATCAGAACGACGATCTCGGCAAAGATTACCTCGCTGCCTTCAAGGCGTTTCTCGGCAAGGATTTCGACCGCAAGGTCGTCAGTGCTTCCTACGAGGTCACTGAACCGACGATTGATTCGCAGATTACCAATCTGAAGAGCTCGGGTGCCGAGGCCTTGGTGATCGCCGGGACGCCGAAGTTCGCGGCGCAGGCCATCCGGCAAGCTTCGGTGATCGGCTGGAAGGCGACCGTGATCATCAATTTCCCGTCCGGATCGGTCGGAGGCACGCTTGCACCGGCCGGGCTCGACAAATCGGTCGGCGTGATGGTCGGCACGACCAACAAGGATGTCCTGGACGAGACATGGAAGGACGATCCGGGCATGCGGGCTTACCGGGCATTTTTCGACAAGTATCTGCAGGGCGCCGATATCACCAACGGCAGCTATCTGACCGGCTATCAGCAAGGCGTCCTGCTCGAGCAAATCCTCAAGCAATGCGGTGATGATCTGTCGCGGAAGAATATCCTGGCGCAGGCGAAGAACCTGAAAGACGTCGTCGTTCCGACTGTGCTGCCCGGGATCAAAGTCAACACCAGCGAGACCGAGAACATGATCTGGACGCAGATGCGGCTGCAGCGCTGGACCGGCACGACGTGGCAAGCGTTCGGAGACGTCCTGGACGCCAGGTCCGAGTGACGCTTGGCGCAGCCCGTTCTATCCATCCGCGGCAATTCAGGAGATCGTTTTCGATGTCGACGAAGCCATTGACGTTTGCGCCAAGGGAGCTCTCCGTCGAGCGCCGGACCGACGGCACGCTCATATTGAGGTCGCCGCTTGAATTGGGGCCATGTGACTGGCGCGTCACCGATTTTCTGCCGCGCTGGGCAGCCGCGGCTCCGCAGCGAATATTCCTCGCACAGCGCAATGCCAAAGGGGGATGGGACGAGATCACCTATGGCGAAGCATGGTCGCAGGTCCAGGCGGTCGGCCAGAGTCTGATGGACATGGGCGCAAAGCCGGGTGACAGGCTGGCCGTGCTTTCGGGCAACTCCATCGAGAACGCGGTGATCTCCTTTGCGGCGATGTCGATAGGTGTCATTCTGGCGCCTATATCGCCGAACTACACGCTGATGCCCGGCGGCCTTGCGCGCCTCAAGGACATCGCGCAGGTGCTGCGTCCGAACTTCGTTTTCGTTCAGAGTGGACGCGACTTTTCCGCGGCCCGTTCCATTCCCGAATTGGCAGACTCGACCTGGATCAGCGTCGATGGCGCGCCGGAGACGACGCCCTTCCGGGTCCTGACGGATCGAACGGACCGTGAAGGATTCACGCGTGCGTCGGGTGCAATCCCCAGCGACGCCGTTGCAAAAATTCTCTTCACCTCCGGTTCGACCGGCCTGCCAAAGGGCGTGCTGAACACGCATCGCATGATGGCGAGCTCGCTGCAAATGGGGAGCCTGCTGGTGTCGCCTCCGGAGGCGCCGGTTCAGGTCGAATGGCTGCCGTGGCACCATACGATGGGCAGCAACGTCATTCTTCACGGCATTCTCAGGAACGGCGGGACGCTCTACATCGATGACGGTCGGCCGCTGCCTCAGCTCTTTCACAAATCGGTGGCGAACCTCAAGGAGATCTCGCCGACGGCGATGTTCAACGTTCCCGCCGGCTATAACCTGTTGTGCGATGCCATCGAGAACGACTTCGCCCTCGGCGCCAGCATCTTCAAACGGCTGGATCGATTGAGCTACGCGGGGGCTGCCATTTCGCAAGGAACGCTCGAAAAACTCTATCGGCTGACTTCATCGGTCACGGGCCGGCGGATTCCGGTGATGTCGGGGTACGGGACGACCGAAACGGCGCCGACAATCAGCACGACGCATTGGGCAACGGATCGGCCGGGCGAGATTGGCCTTCCCGCGCCGGGTGTGCAGCTGAAACTGATCCCTGTTTCCGACACGTACGAGGCCAGGGTCAAGGGCCCCAACGTCACCCCCGGTTATCTCGGCAGAGCCGATCTGACGGAGAAGGCTTTCGACGAGGAGGGGTTCTACCGCATCGGCGACACCGTGTCGTTTATCGATCCCGAGAAGCCGGAGTTCGGTCTGCGTTTCACCGGCAGAATTTCGGAGAACTTCAAGCTCGCGAACGGCACCTGGGTTGCGATCGGCAATATGCGTGCCGCCATCCTGGCCGCAACGCGCGGCGTCCTACTGGACATTGTCGTTGCCGGAGAAAACCGTGATGCCTGCGCGCTGCTGTGCTGGCTGAATCCAACCGAGGCGGCGCGGATTTCGAACGCGCCGGCTGCGGATTTGACCTGCGACCCCAAGGTGATCGAATTCCTGAGACATCGTTTGCAGGAATACAATGAGGCCGTCGGAAGCAGCGAAAAAATCTGCACGTTCACCTTGCTGAAGGATCCGCCCTCATTGGCCGCGGGAGAAATCACCGACAAGGCCTATGTCAATCAACGTGCTGTGCTCAAGCACCGGGCTGAACAAGCGGACCGTCTCCACTGCAACGAACCCGACGCAGCCGTGATTCGAGTCTGATTCAGTGCCTGACGCCGGTGGCCGGCTCAAGCGGCGCTGCGGCGCGCCTTTGCCTTCGGCTTGTCAGGTGCGGCTGTCGTCAGCGGGCTTTGGGCGCCGGGGCCTGGATGGGTATGAACCTCCTTGGCCGAGAGCGGCTCGCCGCATTCAGAGCACACCATGACCGGGTCGAAGTCCTTTCCGCACTTGCGGTGCTGGTGCAGCAGCGGCCGGCCGCGCTCGTCGACCATGTGAGTGTCGCCCCAATGCACGAGCGCCATCATGATCGGATAAAGATCGAGACCCTTCTGGGTCAGGATATATTCGTGCCGCTTTGGCGCCTCCTGGTAGGGAATGCGGCGCAGAATGCCCTGCCGGACCAGCTTCTTCAGCCGTTCGGCGAGGAGATGACGTGTAATTCCGAGCGCCGACTGGAATCCTTCGAAGCGCCGCGTGCGCAAAAAACATTCGCGCAGGATCAGAAGGGTCCAGCGGTCACCGATCACGCCGATGGTTCGGGCCATCGAACACGGCTCTTCCTCCAGTTCTTTCCACTTCATCCGTATTCTCCAGTCATCCCAGCGAGACCCGCTCGAATCGCTGCCGAGGCCGCCATATTTGCCTTGCATTCTAGATAGGTACTGAATTCCAAACAATACCCGATGAAACGGTCGAACCAGCATAAATCTAGCCGAATTTGACAGTTCGTTTTTAGAACTGTAGAAGTGAGAACAGGCAAGCCATGCGATTGGATCGCCGGTCCCTGACCATCCAATACGCTCTGCGGGAGAAAGCGGTCATGACCCTCAAGGTTGAATTCCAGTTCGATTTCGGCAGCCCAAACGCGTATCTGGCGGAGGTCGCCATCCCCGGGATCGAGCGGCGGACCGCGGTAAAATTCGAGTACGTCCCGGTCCTGCTCGGCGGGATCTACAAGGCGACCGGCAACATGTCCCCGTTCGACTCGCTTCGCGGGATCAAGAACAAGCCGGAATACCAGGCGCTCGAGACCCAGCGGTTTATCCGCCGCCACAACATCACGAAATTTCGTCAGAATACCTTCTTTCCAGTCAACACTTTGATGCTGATGCGCGGCGCCGTCGCGGCCCAGTTCGAAGGCGTATTCGAACCCTATTTCCGCGCCGCCTATCATCACATGTGGGAGGAGCCCAAGAAGATGGATGATCCCGAAGTGTTCCGGACCGCATTTGCCTCCTCGGGGATCGACATCGACAGGCTGGTTACGCGCGCGCAGCAGGATGACGTCAAAAAGAAGCTGATTGACCTGACCAATGACGCCGTCGCCCGCGGTGCCTTCGGCTCGCCGACATTCTTCGTCGGTAAGGAGATGTTTTTCGGCAAGGATCAACTCCGGGACGTCGAGGAATCGATCGTCGAACAGACCCGGCAGCCCGTTTCCAAGACCGGCTAGTTACCGACTTGCGGTCCGTGCGGGTTGAGGCGAAGGGCTGACGGTAAGCCGGAGTTTATCCTCGGCCCGTCGGCAGAAAAACAATCCAGGGAGAGTGAAATGGCTGGTCCGCTTAGCGGCGTTCGTGTCCTCGATCTGACCGGCGTGGTGTCGGGCCCGTTTGCGACCATGTTTCTGGCGGACCAGGGCGCCGACGTGCTCAAGATCGAGCCGATCGGTGGCGATATCACCCGTCGCAGCCGGGCCACCATCGACAAGGACGGCGAGTTCTCCGCGCTGTTCATCTCGTCCAACCGCGGCAAGCGTTCGCTCTCGATCGACGTCAAGAGCCCCGCCGGGCACGAGGTGCTGGCCAAGCTGGTCGCGCAGGCCGATGTTCTGGTGCAGAACTTCCGGCCCGGCACCATGGAGCGCCTCGGCCTCGGCGTCGAAGAACTGCGCCGGCGTCATCCGCGCTTGATCTATGTCTCGATCAGCGGCGTCGGCGACACCGGGCCCTATGTGAAGAAGCGCGTCTACGATCCAATCATTCAGGGCCTGTCGGGCTTTGCCGATATCCAGTCGCAGCCGGTCACCAATCGCCCGCAGATGATCCGCACCATCGTGTGCGACAAGACCACCGCCGTGTTCACCGCGCAGGCGGTGGCGGCGGCGCTCTACGCGCGTGAGAAGACGGGGCAGGGGATCATATCCAGGTCGCGATGCTGGACGCGATGATTTCCTACCTCTGGCCGGAAGGCATGATGCAGTACACGGTGGTCGGAGCCGAGGCCGCTGCCGCCGATCCCAACGACCGCCCGGATCTCGTGTTCAAGACCAGCGATGGTTACATCACGGCCGGCACCATCTCAGATTCCGAATGGCAGGGCTTCTGCCGCGCGTCCGGCGATCCCGAACTCGCCAACGATGCCCGGTTTGCGACCCCGTCCGCGCGTTCGGTGAACGCCACGGCGCGCATCAACAAGATGGCGGAGTATATCGGCCGGCACACGACCGCCGAATGGCTGGAGCGGTTGGACGCTGCGGATGTCCCTTGCGCGCCGATCCTGCGGCGCGGCGAGATCATCCACAATGAGCAGGTCGTGGCGCGCGGAATCATCGCGGAGTTCGACCAACCGAAGGTCGGCCGTGTGCGCCAGCCCAAGCCCGCGGCTCGCTTCGAGGTCAACCAGGCTGCCATCGGCGGACCGGCCCCGCGCGTCGGGGAGCACTCGCGCGAGGTGCTGCGCGAACTGGGCTACGATGATGGCGCGATCGACGATATGGTCGCTGCACGCACGTTACGCGTGGCCATGTAGGTCGATGCACTTCGCGCGTCCGGCGAACGGTTCTCAGGCCTTGGCAGGCGTCGGTTTAATTGGTGCGCGCGGAGCATTCGCGGCAACCGCTCGCTGGTAAGCCTCCCGGCTTCGCATGCGCTCGAGATAGGGCTGCGCATTGTCGCAGATGCCTACCCCGTAGGCGATCGCCCAGTCCAGGCACGTCGTCAGCAGGATGTCGGCGCTGCTGAATCGCTCGCCCATGATAAAATGTCGGCCGTCGGCCAGCGCGACCTCGACATGGCGCAGCTGCGCCCGAAAGTATTCTGCGGCTTGAGCTACGACCTCCGGCGCGACGCCGTAGATCGGGCCGAGCGCATCGGCGCTGTGACGGCGCATCACGTACAGGCTGGTGGAGTCGAGCTCGGTGACGATAAAGAAGCACCATTCCAGCCACGCGGCATAGTCGCGGGTGGCTTCCGGAATCAAGGCACGCTCCGGCGTCGAGTACATCCGCGACAGATAAGCGACGATCGCGGCGCTCTCGCCGATGCGGAAATCACCGTCCTGCAGCAGCGGAATCTTCTGGCGCGGATTGAGCCTGGTATATTCGGCGGTCTTGGTCTCGCCGGTCCGTGGGCCGATCGGTTTGATCTCGTAGGCCAGCCCCAGCTCGTGCATCGCCCAGTGCGGCCGAACGGTGCGGCTTGTCCCGACGCCCCACAAAGTGAGGTCTGGATTGTCGCTCATGTCACCATTTCTCTACGGCGGGGCGAAGATCGAGTTCATGGGTCCAGCCGTCGCGGCTTTGCTGATGGGCAAACCAATACGCTTCGGCAATTGAGGAGGTCTTGGTCAGGCTGTCGGGCGGGATCTCACTGGCCTCGATCCCCCTGGCCGCTTTCATGCGCTGATGAATAGCCTCGCTATCGACGCCAGCGTCGATGATGAGATGGACGACGTGAATGTTCTTCGGCCCGAGCTCGCGCGCCATCGCCTGGGCCAGCGCGCGAAGGCCGAATTTTGCCGACGAGAACGCGACAAATCCCTTGCTGCCCCGGATGCTTGCGGTCGCACCGGTAAAAAGAATGGTGCCGCATCGGCGCGGCAGCATGACGCGCGCGGCTTCGCGTCCGACCAGGAAGCCGGCGTAACAGGCCAGCTCCCAGGCCTTGAAGAAGAGCTTTTCGGTAGTCTCCAGCAGGGGCTTGTTGACGTTCGAACCTGCATTGAACAGGCAGATCTCGATCGGACCGATGTCGCGCTCGACGCCCGCGAATAGCTTCTGGACTTCTGCTTCCTGACGGGCGTCGACGCTGAAGGCGTGGATGTTGTGGCCTTTCGCCCTGAGCTCGTCGACAAGCGCCTGAGATTTGGTCGGATCGCGTCTGCAGATGCAAATAGTGTAGCCGCCGCTGGCAAACCGCCGCGCAACGGCAGCGCCGATGGCATCACCCGCGCCGACCAGCATCGCGACCCCGCGACTTTCTCCCATGCTGCCTCTCCAATAAGTTCTTATTTGATACGCGAGGGGTATCGGTTGGAAGTCCGGTTGTAAACGGTGTTCTCAAGAGCGCTGGAATAGGGCAGTAAGCTTGCCGTTTTCTGATCCGATCGTGACAACAAAATAGCGATTGACGAGTTCTAAAAAAGAACGCATGTTTCACTTCGAGGCGCAATGCTGAAAAAGGCGCCGATGTTTTTCAGTCGGGAGGCGGTTAGTCGTGGCGAAGCTGTCGCAAGCACTCGGTCTCGATCAAACCGCTTTTCGGTTTGCTGGCCGCATCGACCAATCGACAGATCGCCATCTTGCCAAAGCGGTGGACCAGATCGGGCCGATCGAGGACTGCGCCACGACCATGGTAGCCTCGATCGGCGCGATGGCGGATCCCGATCGTTCTGGTCTCGCTCAAAAAACGTGGTCCACCAGGGCCGATAGAACAGCTTCGCACACAGCGCGCCTAACCTAACTGGGAGAAGTTCCTTGAAAAAGAGAAATGCAACCGTCGCCGTGATCGGCGCGGGCGATTTCATCGGCGGCGAGATCGCCAAGAAATTTGCCTCCGAGGGCTTTACTGTCTTCGCGGGTCGCCGCAACGGCGACAAGCTAGCGCCGCTGGTCAAGGAGATCGAGGCCGCCGGCGGCGAGATCCACGCACGTTCGCTCGACGCGCGCAAGGAGGAGGAGATCGTCTCCTTCCTGAGCGACGCCGACAAGCACGCGCCTCTGGATGTCTGCATCTTCAACATCGGTGCCAACGTCAACTTCCCGATCCTCGACACGACCGAGCGCGTGTTTCGCAAGGTCTGGGAGATGGCTTGCTACTCCGGCTTCCTCGCCGGCCGCGAGGCGGCCCGGCTGATGCTGTCGCGCGGGCAAGGCAACATTTTTTTCACCGGCGCGACCGCGTCCTTACGCGGCGGCAGCGGCTATGCCGCCTTTGCCAGTGCCAAATTCGGGCTGCGCGCTGTGGCGCAGGCGATGGCGCGAGAGCTCGGCCCGAAGAATATCCACGTCGCGCACCTCGTTATCGATTCCGGCGTCGACACCGAATGGGTCCGCCAGCGGCGCCTGGAAGCGCTCGGGCCTAATGCGCTCGACGATCCGGATCTGCTGATGCCGCCGGCCTCGGTCGCGGCGTCCTATTGGCAGCTGTATCAGCAGCCGAAGAGCGCCTGGACCTTTGAGCTGGAAATCCGCCCCTTCGGTGAGAAGTGGTAGGAAGCGCAGATGGAACTCGCACTGTCTCCCGAAGATGCGGCCTTCCGTGATGAGGTGCGCGCTTTCATCGCCGAAAACTATCCGAAGGAAATGCGGGTCCCTAATCCGGAGACCGACCTGACCAAAGAGCAATCGTTGCTCTGGCACCAAATTCTCTACGAGAAGGGCTGGATCGCGCCGCTTTGGCCCAAGGAATTTGGCGGCCCCGGCTGGTCGATCACCCGGCGTTTCATCTTCGAGCAGGAGACCAGCCGGGCCGGGACGCTGCCGCCGTTGGCGTTCAGCGTCACC
The DNA here is from genome assembly GCF_023073295.1 of Bradyrhizobium sp. 23. NCBI lineage: Bacteria > Pseudomonadati > Pseudomonadota > Alphaproteobacteria > Hyphomicrobiales > Nitrobacteraceae > Bradyrhizobium > Bradyrhizobium sp. 23. The sequence continues at coordinate 732,162 of NZ_JADPJF010000148.1, forward strand.
ATGGTTGGTCCGGTCATTTACACCTTCGGCAATGATGCCCAGAAGCAGAAGTTCTTGCCGCGGATACTGTCGGGTGAAGACTGGTGGTGCCAAGGCTATTCCGAGCCGGGCTCAGGCTCAGACCTCGCCACCGTCCGGACCAAGGCTTTGCGCGACGGCGACCATTACATCGTCAACGGTCACAAGACCTGGACAACGTTGGCGCAGCACGCCGACTGGATCTTCTGCCTGGTGCGTACTGATTCGAGCGCCAAGCCTCAGGCGGGCATCTCGTTCCTCCTGATCGACATGAAGTCGCCAGGCGTGACCGTGCGTCCGATCATCACGATCGACGGTTCGCACGAGGTCAATGACGTCTTCCTCGAGGATGTCCGCGTTCCCGTCGAGAACCTGATCGGCGAGGAGAACAAGGGCTGGACCTACGCAAAATTCCTGCTGGGCAACGAGCGCACCAGCATGGCCGGGATCGGCCGGTCGACGCGCTACCTCGACCGGTTGAAGAAGATCGTGAAAGCGGAGATCGCAGCGGACGATCCGGCGCATCTCGAATTTCGCAAGGAGATCGGCCGGCTCGAGCTCGATGTGCTCGCGCTCGAGGCCACCGAGCTGCGGGTCGTTGCCCAGATGGCGCGCGGCATCGATCCGGGGCCCGCGGCCTCGCTGTTCAAGATCCGCGGCACCGAGATCTTCCAGGGCATTACCGAGCTCACACATCGTGCCATCGGCAACTATGGCCTGGCGCTTCGCGAGCAACCGTCGGGCGCAAACCAGTTCATGCCGGGTGCCGATTACGGCCACACAGCGTCGGAGAAATACCTGAACGCGCGCAAGCTCAGCATCTACGGTGGATCAAACGAGATCCAGCGCAACATCATCGCCAAAGCGGTGCTCGGTCTCTAGCAACAGCGCAACAAGAGGATCGGATGGATATCCAGTTCACGGAAGAGCAGGAACTGTTGCGCTCCAGCGTACAGCGTATGCTACGCGACCAATACAGCTTCGAGGCGCGCCGCAAGATCGTGGCCAGCGAAGAGGGCTGGAGCCGCAAGCAGTGGGGCGCTTTTGCGGAGCTCGGCCTGCTCGCCGCGCCATTCTCCGAGGAGAGCGGCGGACTTGGTGGCGGCCCGCTCTCTACTATGATCGTTGCCCAGGAGTTCGGCCGCCACCTTGTCGTGGAGCCGTACGTGGAGACGGTCGTGCTGGTCGGCGGCTTGATCGAGCAGGCAGGGACGAAAGAGCAGAAGCAGGCCTTCATTCCCGATATCATCGCCGGACACAAGATCTGGGCGCTGGCCTGGACCGAAAAAAACTCGCGCTTCGATCTCGCCAATGTCGCGGCCACGGCGCGGCGAGAGGGAAAGGACTACACGCTTAGTGGTGAGAAGACCGCCGTCATAGCGGCGCCTTGGGCCGATTATCTCATCGTCTCCGCCCGGACTGCCGGCAAGCGCGACGATTGTGGCGGCGTCAGCCTGTTCGTCGTCGACGCCCGGGCGGCGAATCTCGAATTGCGGAGCTTCAAGACCATCGACGGCCGCCGTGCCGCGGAGATCACTTTCCGCGATGTGCGCGGCGAGTTGCTCGGCAGCGAGGGCGAAGGCGTCGCCCTGCTGGAAGGCTGCCGCGACAGGGCCATCGGCGCGCTCTGCGCCGAGGCGGTCGGCGCGATGGCCGAACTGAACTCTGCGACGCTGGAATACGCCAAGGCCCGAAAGCAGTTCGGCGTCACCATCGGCAGCTTCCAGGTGTTGCAGCACCGGATGGTCGACATGTTCATCGCGCATCAGGAGGCGCTTTCCCTGATGCAGCATCTCAGTCTCAGCCTCGGTGCCGGCGAAAGTGGCATCTCGCGCCTCGCCTCCGGCGCCAAGTCGAGGGTCGGCTATGCCGGCAAGTTCATCGCCGACCAGGCGGTGCAGCTCCACGGCGGCATGGGCATGACCGACGAATTGAACGTCGGTCACTACTTTAAGCGAATCTCCTCGATCAATATCCAGTTCGGCGATCCCGCTCACCACTTGCTGCGTTATGTGCAGCTCGACGCGGCAGCGTAACCAAAGAGGCAGCCATGACGACAGAGGCAGTTATCGTTTCCACCGCCCGCACCGGCGTCGGCAAGGCCTATCGCGGTGCGCTGAACAACACCGAGGGGCCGACCATGGCTGGCCATGTGATGGCCGAAGCGGTGAGGCGCGCGGGCGTTGAGCCGGACGAGGTCGAAGACGTGGTGATGGGTTGCGCGATGCAGCAGGGCACCATGGTGATGAACGTCGCACGCAAGGGGGCGGTTCGTGCCGGCCTGCCGGTCACCGTCGCCGGCACCACGATCGATCGGCAGTGCGCCTCCGGCCTGCAGGCGATCGCGGTCGCGGCCCGCTCGATCATGCTGGATGGCGTCGAGATCGCGATCGGAGGCGGCATCGAATCGATCAGCCTGGTGCAGAACGACCACATGAACAGGTTCCACGCCGTCGACGACGAGCTGATGGCGATGAAGCCCGAGATGTACATGTCGATGCTCGACACTGCCGAGATTGTCGCCGAGCGCTACAAGATCGGTCGCGACCGGCAGGACGAATACAGCCTCGAATGTCAGCGCCGCATTGGTGCCGCGATGCAGGCCGGTCGCTTCAATGACGAGATCGTCCCGATCACAACGACGATGGCCGTCGTCAACAAGGACACCAGGGAGGTCTCCTATCAGCAGGTGACGCTGTCGAAGGACGAAGGGCCGCGCCCCGAGACCACGGCGGAAGGACTGGCGAAGATCAAGCCGGTATTCGAAGGCAAGACCATCACGGCCGGCAATGCCAGCCAGCTCTCCGACGGAGCATCGGCCTGCGTGCTCATGAGCGACAAGACCGCCGCCAAGAAGGGCCTTAAGCCGCTCGGCATCTTCCGCGGCTTCGTCGCCGCCGGAGTCGAGCCGGACGAAATGGGCATCGGTCCGGTCGCGGCGATCCCGCGCCTTCTCAAGCGCCACGGCCTGAGGATCGATGACATCGATCTTTGGGAGCTGAACGAAGCCTATGCTGTCCAGGTGATCTACTGCCGCGACAAGCTCGGCATTGATCCGGACAAGCTGAACGTCAATGGCGGCTCGATCGCGATCGGCCATCCCTACGGCATGACGGGCAGCCGGCTTGCGGGCCATATCCTGATCGAGGGGCGGCGGCGCAAGGCGAAGTACGGCGTGGTGACCATGTGCATCGGCGGCGGCATGGGCGCGGCCGGCCTATTTGAACTCGTCAACTGATCGGAAAGCGGAGAAAGCGCACGTGAAGACAGCAATCACTGAACTGTTCGGCATCCAGCATCCGATCATCCAGGGCGGCATGCATTATGTCGGCTTTGCCGAGCTTGCCGCCGCGGTCTCGAATGCCGGCGGTCTCGGCATCATCACCGGCCTGACCCAGCGGACGCCGGAGCTGCTGGCGAAGGAAATCGCGCGCTGTCGCGACATGACCGACAAGCCGTTCGGTGTGAACCTGACCTTCCTGCCGAGCTTCACTGCACCGCCTTATCCGGAATATATCGCCGCCATCAAGGAAGGTGGCGTCAAGGCGGTGGAGACCGCCGGCCGCAGCCCGGAAGCGTACATGCCCGCGCTGAAGGCTGCCGGCATCAAGGTGATCCACAAATGCACTTCGGTGCGGCATTCGCTGAAAGCCGAGAAGATCGGATGCGACGCCGTCAGCGTCGACGGCTTCGAATGCGGCGGCCATCCCGGCGAGGACGATATCCCGAACATGATCCTGCTGCCGCGCGCGGCGGATGAACTGAAGATTCCGTTCGTGGCCTCGGGTGGCATGGCGGATGCGCGCAGCCTCGTTGCTGCGCTGTCGATGGGCGCCGCCGGCATGAACATGGGTACCCGCTTCGTCGCAACCAAGGAAGCGCCCGTCCACGCCAACGTCAAGCAAGCCCTCGTCAAAGCCACCGAACTCGATACCGTGCTGGTGATGCGCGCGCTGCGTAACACCGAGCGCGTGCTCAAAAACAAGGGTGTCGATCAGTTGCTCGAAGTCGAGCGCGAGAAGGGGACGAGCCTCAAGATCGAGGACATCCATGAGCAGGTCGCGGGTGTCTACCCCAGGGTGATGGTCGATGGTGACATGGATGCCGGTGCTTGGAGCTGCGGCATGGTGGTCGGACTGATTCACGATATCCCGACGGTCAAAGAGCTGATCGACCGCATCATGAGGGAAGCCGAGCAGATCATCCGGCAGCGGCTGACTGGATTTCTTAACGGTACTGTCGCCGATCTGGCCACGCGCGCCGTTGCTTGACAAAGGTTTGCATGCGAGCGCTTCAGTGCCGAGATCAATGCTCGCTGATCGCATTGAGCAGCGGATCGGCGTGACCGATTGATCTCTCAAGTCGGGGGGCGGGCCAGGCTGACAAGCAAGCTGAAATGTCGTTTTCACCGAGGAGCGGCCAATGAAGTACTATCTCTGCAAGTACATTCCGCCCCGGGCGGATTTCCTGGCGACCATGAGCGCCGCTGAGAAACAATGGATGAAGCAGCACGGTGCGTTCCTGGATGATCTGCTCGCAAAGGGGCAGATCGTCGCGCACGGTCCCGTCACGGACCCGCGTGGCGGTTATGGCGTGTCGCTCAATCAGATCCCGGACGATCTCGACATCGAGGCGGTCACCTCGGAAGATCCTGTCGTGAAGAACGGCGCCGGCCACTATGAGCATTACCCGATGATGCATTTGAAGGCGCGCGGCTGAGATCCTCCCCTGGACCAATTTGGCAGCGTGGGTGGCATGACCTTTGATCTGTGCCAGCACGGGTAGGCCATTGCGATCGGCGAGACAGCGTTTTGCAAGGATGGGAGCTGCGGCGCCGTCGGCATTGGCGGGGAGGCGGCCGGCGTAATAGTGCCGTTGGTGCGGAACGCTGCCTTCAATCCGGGAACTTGGCCGGACGGCGTGCTGCACGTCAAAAAAGTATCAGTTCACATCTGAAATGGTGGTGGCGTGCCTAGGTACTGGTCGCTACTCTGCCAGCGAGAGGAAGCGCTGAACCAATCAGCCGATAAGGGAGCGGAGGCGGATCATTACAAGCCGCACCGGCCTGAAGGGAGCGGACATGGAACCGGACCTGGAAGTTGTCCAGATACGGCGCGGCGAGTCATTCAAGGCGTGGTCGCACGGCTACCCATTCCACACCGTCCGCTGGCATTTCCATCCCGAGTACGAGCTCCATCAGGTCGTGGCCACCAGCGGACGGTATTTCGTCGGTGACTTCATCGGCGACTTCGAACCAGGTAATCTCGTGCTCACCGGCCCCAATTTGCCGCACAATTGGGTGAGCGATCTGCCGGCAGAGTGCGCCATCCCGCTACGCGGACGCATCCTTCAATTCAGCGAAGAATTCATCGGCGACCTGATGAAGGTCATGCCTGAGCTTTCGGGCCTTGCCGCACTGCTGGATTTTTCCCGGCGTGGTGCGCTGTTCACCCGCAGCACGAGCGATGCGCTCGTCCCACTCATGGAGGAGATCGTCACGGCGAACGGCGTGCGCCGGATCGAGCTGTTCTTGATGATCTTGGGGATACTCTGTCGCGCCGCCCGACAGGCGCGTCCGCTGTCCAGCCCAAACTATCTGCCCGATCCGTCCGGCTACATGTCGGCGGGAATGAACAAGGCACTCGCATTCATCCGGAAGAATCTGACGCAACCTTTCGGCGAAGCGAAGCTCGCTGCGATCGCCGGTCAATCGCAAAGTGCATTTTCGCGCTCGTTCCGCCGGCACACGGGCATGTCATTGGTGCAATATGTCAAGCGGCTGCGTATCAATCTCGCGTGTCAGATATTGATGAGCGACGAGCAGGCTTCCATCACCGACATCTGCTTCGAGGTCGGCTTCAACAATCTCTCCAATTTTAACCGGCAGTTTCTGGCCGAGAAAGGCATGCCCCCTTCGCGCTTCAGACGATTGTTGGCGCACAACATCGATGCGGCGCACGCGGCCTAGCCGCATAGGAGCAAAGAAGGAGGATCGTTACGGAAGAATGACGCGGACACGCCGACGGCGGTCCGCGACAGCAATCGTTCGACCAGAATTCTGCGCGGCTCCGAGCACCGGCGCTCATCGTGCCGTCGGAAACGGAAGCAGCGAGGGCCTGACTATCAACGACGACACCCTGACACCCAGTCTGGAAAGGAAATCTGAAATGAGAAAGTTCTCTGCTAAATATGCGGGCACAATTGGCATAGCCCTCTCGCTGCTCGGCACAACAGCCATTTCTTCGCGGGCCGCAGAGGTGAAGAACGCGACCGTCGCCTTCCTGATGCCGGACCAGGCCTCCACCCGCTATGAACAACATGATTATCCGGGCTTCGTCGCAGAGATGAAGAAGCTGTGCGACAGTTGCAAGGTGATCTACCAGAACGCCAGCGCGGATGCCGCGCGGCAGCAACAGCAATTCAACTCGGTGATTTCGCAGGGCGCCAAGGTAATCGTGCTCGACCCCGTCGACTCCACTGCCGCGGCATCCCTGGTCAAGATGGCACAATCGCAAGGCATCAAGGTCATTGCCTATGACCGGCCGGTCCCCGACGCCAAGGTCGATTTTTACGTGTCCTTCGACAATCAAGCCATCGGCAAGGCTATCTCCGAATCGCTCGTCAAGCATCTTAAGGCCGCCAACGCGACGGCGAAGGAGGGCGAAGGCGTACTCGAAATCAATGGATCGCCGACCGATGCCGCTGCGGGACTCATCAAGAAGGGGATCCACGAGGGGCTTGATAAGAGCGGCTATCCAATTCTGGCCGAATACGACACGCCGGACTGGGCGCCGCCGAAGGCGCAGCAATGGGCGAGTGGCCAGATCACCCGCTTCGGCAAGAAGATCCTCGGCGTCGTAGCTGCCAATGACGGCACGGGCGGTGGCGCAATTGCCGCCTTCAAGGCCGCAGGTATCGAGCCGGTGCCGCCGGTGACGGGCAACGATGCGACGATTGCCGCGCTTCAGCTCGTCATCGCAGGCGATCAGTACAACACGATCTCCAAACCCAGTGAGATCGTGGCAGCTGCTGCGGCGCAAGCGGCGGTGAAATTCCTCTCCGGAGAGATGCCCAAGGCGGAAGCTACGCTATTCAATGCGCCATCGAAGTTGTTCGTGCCGGCCGTCGTCACTCAGGAGAACCTGAAGGCGGAGATTATCGATAAGAACATCCAGACGGCCGATCAGCTCTGCACGGGCCGATATGCCGCGGGTTGCAAGAAGCTTGGCATCACGCAGTGACGACGTCGGTCCCGGCCGCTTCCGGCGGCCGGGACGAAGGATGAGAGGGCGAATTGGGACATGACCACGATCTCGGATGCCGATGACGCGCAGGGCGGACCGCGCAAGCCGGTCTTGAGTCTTCGCGGAATTTCCAAGCATTTCGGCGCCGTGTCCGCCCTGACCGATGTTGATCTCGATGTGCATGCCGGCGAAGTCGTGGCACTTGTGGGTGATAACGGTGCAGGAAAATCCACGCTGGTGAAGATCCTTGCCGGCGTGCACCAACCCACCTCCGGAACGATCACGTTCGGCGGTGAACATGTTGTCCTGTCCGACCCATCCATGGCACTCGGCCTCGGCATCGCCACCGTTTTCCAGGATTTGGCCCTCTGCGAGAATCTCGACGTGGTCGCAAACATCTTCCTCGGCCGCGAGCTCAACCCGCTGCGGCTCGACGAGGTCTCCATGGAGCTTCGCGCCTGGACCTTGCTCAACGAGCTGTCAGCGCGGATCCCGAGCGTGCGAGAGCCCGTGGCGTCGCTCTCCGGCGGACAGCGCCAGACCGTGGCGATCGCGCGCTCGCTGCTGACTGAGCCGAAACTCATTCTGCTCGACGAGCCGACTGCGGCGCTCGGCGTTGCCCAAACCGCTGAGGTGCTAGACCTCGTCGAACGCGTTCGCGCACGCGGTCTCGGCGTCATCATGATCAGTCACAACATGGAGGACGTCCGCGCGGTTGCCGATCGGATCGTGGTGCTGCGCCTCGGTCGCAACAACGGCGAGTTCGATCCCGACGTGTCCAATCAGGATCTCGTTACGGCGATTACCGGAGCGGACGAAAATTCTGTCTCGCGCCGCGCCAGGCGGCGCCGCGCCCCTCAGTCGCCGGAGCTTGGGCGATGACCGACGACACGCAACCGGTTTCGACGGCGCGGTTGCTCGACCGCAGTGACGAACGAGTCAAGCACGCGGACACGCTTGGAAACATGATCGGCGCCTTTGTGGACCGTGTGCGGTCGGGTGATCTCGGAGCGCTGCCGGTGGTCGTCGGGCTCATCGTCATCTGCGCGGCGTTCGAGACTCTCAACCCTGTTTTTCTCGCGCCGAACAATCTGGTCAATTTGCTTTTCGATTGCGCGACAGTGGGTGTGATCTCGCTGGGCATCGTCTGTATCCTGATGGTCGGCGAGATCGATCTGTCGGTCGGATCGGTGAGCGGGTTCTCTTCGGCGCTCGTCGGCGTGCTTTGGGTCGCTCAGGATTGGCCGGTCGCCGTGGCGATCGTCACGGCGTTGGTGCTGGGCGCTGCCATCGGCGCGCTCTATGCATTTTTGTTCAATCGTCTGGGTATGCCGAGCTTCGTCTCGACGCTGGCCGGCCTGCTGACGTGGCTCGGCCTGCAGCTGTATCTGCTCGGCTCCTCCGGCTCGATCAACCTTCCGTATGGATCGACGCTGGTCAATTTCGGACAGATGCTCGTCATGCCGTCGATCGTATCCTACGTGCTGGCGGCGGTCGCGAGCGTGGTTATGTTCGTGACCGGCTACCGAACGGCCGCGCGCCGGCGGGCGGCGGGGCTATCGGCCAGTTCGCTTGGCCGCATGGTGCTGAAGGCGCTGCTGGTCACCATCGTGCTCGAATTCGTTGTCTATTATCTCAATCTCGGGCGCGGCATTCCCTGGATGTTTGGTCTGTTCGTCGGCTTGTGCGTGATCATGAATTACGCATTGACGAGAACCAAATGGGGCCGCTCGATGTCTGCCGTCGGCGGCAATCGCGAGGCGGCCCGTCGGGCTGGCATCAACGTTCGCCGGGTCTATTCGACCGCATTCATGTTGTGCTCCACGCTGGCCGCTGCCGGCGGCATTCTGGCCGCAGCGCGGCTGGCATCTTCCAGCCAGCAGGCCGGGACCGGGGATGTGAACCTCAACGCGATCGCCGCCGCGGTCATCGGTGGCACGAGCCTGTTTGGCGGCCGCGGGAGCGCCTATTCCGCGCTCCTCGGCGTCATCGTCATCCAGTCCATCGCGAGCGGCCTCACGCTGCTCGATCTCTCCTCGTCGCTGCGGTACATGATTACGGGCGCAGTCCTTGCCATTGCAGTCATCGTCGATTCGCTGGCACGGCGCTCGCGCCTTTCCCACGGCCGAGCTTGAACAACTCTCATAGGAAAAGGACAAGCCTTGGCCCAGGAACTTGCAGAAAAAGTCGCGGCGATCACCGGCGCCGCATCGGGCATCGGTCTCGAATGCGCTAGAACATTGATCGGGGCCGGCGCGCGGGTAGTGCTGATCGATCGGGCGGAGGAGGCGCTGAGCAGCGCCTGCGTTGCGCTGGGCGATCAGGCGATTCCTTTACGTATCGACCTCACCGATCCCCTGAGCATGGAAGAGATGATGCCGCAGGTGCTGGAGAAAGCGGGTCAACTGGACATCTTCCATGCGAATGCTGGTGCCTATGTCGGCGGCGAGGTGCTTGGCGGCGATCCCGACGCGTGGGACCGCATGCTCAATTTGAACGTCAATGCGCTGTTCCGGTCGATCCATGCGGTGCTGCCGCACATGGTTGAGCGCAAGAGCGGCGACATCATCGTCACCAGTTCGATCGCAGGTCTCGTGCCTGTCGTCTGGGAACCGATCTATACCGCGTCCAAGCACGCCGTGCAGGCTTTTGTGCATACTCTGCGCCGGCAGGTCGCGAAACACGGTTTGCGCGTCGGCGCCGTTGCGCCCGGTCCAGTCGTGACCGCGCTCATCAAGGATTGGCCCAAAGAGAAGATCGAGGAGGAAATGGCGGCCGGTGGCTTGATGCAGCCCGTGGAAGTCGCGCAGGCAGTGCTCTTCATGTTGACGCGCCCGAGAAACGTCACCATCCGCGACCTCGTCATTCTGCCGCAGAGCAACGATCTGTAACATCTTCCGATCGGCGATCCTGAGATGAACAAGCAACCCGATAACCGCCATTTCCTTGGCATCGATGTCGGCATCGGCAGCGCACGGGCCGGACTCTTCGACCGCTCCGGCAGGCTCCTGGCGAGTGACAGCGCCCCTGTTGCACTTTGGCGGGAGGCTGGCGACGTGGTCGAGCAGTCGAGCGAGGATATCTGGCGTGCCGTATGCCGCAGCGTGCGTAGCGCGGTGGTGCAGGCGGGTATCGCGGCGGACAGTATCGCTGGCATCGGCTTTGACGCGACCTGCTCGCTGGTGGTGCTTGGCGAGGCGGGTGTGCCGCTGCCCGTCGGGCCGTCCGGCGATCCTGCTCGCAACGTCGTTGTATGGATGGATCACCGCGCTGCGGATCAGGCGCGCCGTATCAACCAGTCGGGCGAGAAAGTTCTCGACTATGTCGGCGGAACGATCTCTCCCGAGATGGAGACGCCGAAACTGTTGTGGCTCGCCGAAAACATGCCCGAGACGTTCTCCCATGCGTGGCAGTTTATGGACTTGACTGATTTTCTCACTTGGCGTGCAACAGGGAGTTTGTCCCGCTCCAGTTGTACCGTGACGTGCAAGTGGACCTATCTGGGCCACGAAGACCGCTGGGACGATCAATTCTTCCGCAGGATTGGCCTCGGCGTGCTGCCGGATGAGCAGTTCCGCAGGATCGGCACCGAGATCGTGCCCGGCGGGACCAGGCTGGCAGCGGGCCTGACGGCGAAGGCCGCGGCCGATCTCGGACTCGCGACGGGTACGCCGGTCGCCGCCGGCCTCATCGATGCACATGCCGGCGGGGTTGGTACGGTGGGGGCGCGCGGAGCGGCGGGTACGGTGCTCACGCGCATGGCCTATGTATTCGGAACGTCCGCCTGCACCATGTCGACCACACCGGACCCATCCTTCGTCCCTGGCGTTTGGGGACCTTATTTCTCCGCCATGGTGCCTGGGCTTTGGCTCAATGAAGGCGGACAGTCGGCCGCCCGCGCTGCGATCGAGCATCTGTTGCAGATGCATCCGAATTCCGCGCAAGCGACACAGGCTGCGGGCCAGAAGCAGCAGACGCTTGCCGATTGGCTTGCCTCGGAAATCGAATCAC
>NZ_JADPJF010000148.1:743523-748709 GCF_023073295.1 Bradyrhizobium sp. 23
CGGTGCCGAAATGCTCCCGGATTTGGTCGGCCAGCTTCATGTCGTCCCCGAATTCCTCGGCAATCGAGCGCCGTTCGCCGATCCCGGCGCGCGCGCACTGATTGCGGGCCTTGATATGCGCTCGGATCTGGAGAGTCTGCTCGCGCTTTATCTTGCAGGGCTTTGCGGCCTCGGCTGCGGGGCCCGGCAGATCGTTCGCGCTCAGCAAGACAACGGCATTGCGGTCGATACGATCGTGGTCAGCGGCGGTGCCGCAAAGAGCCGCCTCGTGCGGCAGGTCCTCGCCGATATGACGGGTTTGACGGTCGCTGCGCCAGCCTCTCCGGAGGCCGTCCTGCTCGGCTCCGCGATGCTTGGATCAGTTGCCTCGGGCGACCATTCCGACCTCAGTGAGGCGATGCAGGCGATGTCGGTCTTGGGAGACATCCATCAACCCCAGGCCGCTTTGGCAGGCTGGGTTGATCAGCGCATGGGAGCCTTCGAGGCTCTGCAGAAGGTCGGCCGGGCAATTAGAAGAGCTTCTTAGCTCTTGCCAACTGGACCCGGCACCAAGCACGGCATCTGACCCGGGCCGAGCCGCGATCCTAGACTATCCGCGGTTCGGAGAGCCCATGGGGCAAGTTCGTGAACGGTGACCGCCAATGAGGCAGGACCGCTACATCCCGGCACGACGCATCTGGTCGCGGACCTGACGGAGAAGTTCGACGACATCAACTCGCTCGTCGCGGCCAAAGGCGGGTCGCCAGCGTCAGGGGGCGGCTGAAGGGATCCTGTGGGCGGGGAGGAACCCGGGTCTCGCCCCGCTGTAGGCGGGGCGAGATGCCTGCTTTTCTCAGATGAGGAAGTCGGTCGGGTGCAGGCTCGCGGCGTGGACACCGTCGAGTGTAATGGTGTCGCTCGCCGATACATGAATCACGGCATCGCCGTCGGCATTGTCGCTGATCAGCTTCGACAGCGCCGTCCAGTCCGTAAAGCCGTAATCGTGCAGGTTGATCAGATCGTGCTCGGTCACGGTGCTGCAGGCCGCCTTGTTTCCTTGATCGAAGTCGGTGATGAGGTCGTTGCCGGACCCGGTGTTGAAGACGAAGGTGTCGCTGTTTCCGCCGCCCGAAAGCTGGTCATTTCCGGCGCCCCCGTTGAGCATATCCTTGCCGCCGGTGATCGAGCCCGGTGTTGCGGGATCATAGACCTTCGCATCGCCATACAGAAAGTCGGTGGCCGCTCCGCCGGTGAGGATATCGTTGCCGCCATGGGCATTGCCGGACATGGTCGGAGCGTCGCCGAACAGCAGATCGCGCGCATCGTCGGTGTACTCGGTGCTGATCTTGACCTTGAGGATGTCGTCGCCACCCTGTGCGTTGTCGGTCAGGGACGTGGAGGAATCTCCCGACAGCGACGCACCGGCCCAGACGTTTTCGCCGCTCATGGTCAAGATGATGTTGTCGTTGCCGCCATGCGCATCGCCGCTGATGGAGCCGATGGCATCGCCGCTGGCTCTCGCTGAACCCTCCCGGGTGTTCAAGCTGATGTCGAGCGTGTCGTTGCCGCCCTGCGCCGTGCCGCTCATGGAGCCATCGGCATCGCCGGCGTACACATTGTCGAAGCCTCGCCAGCCCACAGCGCCCGTGATGGTGTCACTGCCGCCGTGCGAATTGCCGGACATGTCGCCGGCGACATCGCCGAAAGCATGCACGTTGGTGTACATCGAGTGGTCTTGGGTATCGATCGTGTCGTTGCCGCCCCTGGCGTCGTCGGTCATCGCCTGGGCATCGCCGACCACGAGGGCGGCGTTCCAGCCGTAATTGACGTTGACCGTGAGCGTGTCGTTGCCGCCGTGGGACTGGCCATGCAGCGTCGTGTTGTCGTCGCTCTGCTTCGGGCTGAGTGATGGTTGCGGTCACGGTGTCGTTGCCGCCCCAGGCGTCCGTGGTGGTCGGAAAGTTCGGATCTCCGATGACGGTTTCGATTTGGCCAAATTGGTCGAGCAGGATGTCGATGGTGTCGTTCGGCAGATGCTGCATGGCGTAACTCCCATTTCATTGTCGGAGGCGGGCCTGACATCGGCAAAACTCTTGCGCGACGTGCTGTGACCACGCTTCACGGAGACGAATCTAGTTTTGGTCGATGGCGGAGATTTGCTGGAATTCGGGACGGAGTTTGTTCGCGACAGGTTTCGCTGCGCCGTGCGGCGAAACTGGTCGTTGCGCACTCGCGATTGCGATGTCGCCCCGCGCGTCGGGGTACGACATCGCCGCTTTGATTTATTCCCTCAGATGATGAAGTCGGTCGGATGCAGGTTGGCCGCGTGAATCCCGTCCAGCGTGATCGAGTCGTTGCCGGAGAGATGAATCACGGCATCGCCGGAAGCATTGTCGCTGATCAGACTCGACAGCGCCGCCCAGTCCGCGAAGCCGTAATCCTGCACATCGATCAGATCGTGTTCCGCTGCGGTGCTGCCGACGGCCTTGTTGCCCTGATCGAAGTCGGCGATCGTGTCGTTGCCGGAGCCGGTGCTGAAGGCGAAGAAGTCGCTGTTTCCTCCGCCCCACATCCAGTCGTCGCCCGCTCCGCCGTTCAGCGTGTCGCTGCCGCCGGTGATCGAGCCTGGCGTCGCCGGTTCATAGATTCCTGCATCGCCATATATGAAATCCCGGCCGACGCCGCCATTGAGGATATCGTTGCCACCATGAGAATGACCGGCCATGATCGGCGCGTCGCCGTACACTGACGAGACCGCATCCGCGTACTGGCCTTCCATCTTGACGGTCAGGACATCGTCGCCGCCCTCGGTAAGATCCATCAGGGACGTCGACGAGTCCCCCGACAAGGTCGCGCCGGCTATGGCGCTGTCGCCGTTCAAGGTGACCGTCATATTGTCATTGCCGCCTTGCGCAGGCCGCGCAGGGCGCCGATGGCGTCGCCACTGACGGTCGCCACGCCGTCCGTGGTGAGCACGCTGACATCGAGCGTGTCGTTGCCGCCGTGCGAGGTGTCATCATGGAACCGCCGGCATCGCCGGCGAACAGGTTGGCGCCACCGCGCCACGCGATCGAGCCGGTTATCTCGTCATGGCCGCCCTGCGCGTTGCCCGACATGTCCCCCGCGACGTCGCCGAAGGCCGAGACAGTGGTATAGACCGTGCCATGGGCATCCGCGACGATGGTGTCATTGCCGCCCTTGGCGTCGTCGATCATCGATTTAGCATCGCCCACCACGAGAGCGGTGTTCCAGCCGCCGCCGATATCGGCGAACAATGTGTCGTTTCCGCCTTGCGAGTGACCAAGCAGCATCGACTGGTCATCGCCGAAGATCGTGAGCCTCGTATTGAGCTCGGTGACGTTGCCGTCACGGTGTCGTTGCCGCCCGAGACGTCCTTGGCTGCGGGAAATCCGAGATTTCCGTACCCAAACTGGTCAAGGATGACGTCGAAGGTATCGTTCGGCAGATGCTGCATGGCGTAACTCCCATTTCATGTCGGTAGCGGGCCGGACGTGTGCACCAGTCTTGCGACACGCTTGATCGACACGGTTCACCGGAAGCAAATCTGCCCTTGGTAAATGGCAGAGATTTGCAAGAATTCAGGAGAGAGTTTGATTGCTCGCATCGATCTGCGGTCGCGGCCGCGAGAAAGAGAATGTTGATGGAACTGTCGGCGAGGATCTACCGCCGATTGGCGCGTTCGAGTGCGAGCTTACTTCTCCTCTGGTTGGGATGAAGTGCCGCTTTCGCCGTCGTCATTTCCTCGATCAAGTCGGCGATACCGTCTCTCGCGATCTTGTCAGTGACAAGAGACAACAACCGACTATGGCGCGCGATCTTGTTGTCGATCTCATCGCATTTGCCGCACGTGAGCATACCCTGCGCTATTGCAGGCGGAGCGAACGAGGCAACTGAGACTAAAAAATGTTCATTGCCGAGCTTCGTTCCTGCCGCCATGGACGGTTGGGACGCTGGCTTGCTGTGCGAGCCAGTGACGGCGGCGGTTTTTACTTGTGCGTCGGTGGGACCTCATTGAGGAGCTTCGAGACCGCAGTGACAAGCTGGGCCGGTGCAAACGGCTTCTGCAACAGGATGCTATTTGGGACGCCCTGCGAACCCCAATCGTTCGCTGCAGCGCCCGTCATGTAGACCACGGGAAACGTCGGCTCTCGTTGTCTGAGCTGTCTGGCCAATTCCCAGCCGCTGAGCGTGCCCTTGAGGAGGTTCACATCCGCGACGACCGCCCGGTACTCCTTCATTCCGCTTCTGAAGAGAGTCAGGGCTTCCTCGGCAGACGAGAGGATGTCAGTCGCGAAGCCTGCCTCCAGCAGGGCTTCCTCGACACCGCCTGCAATGGGTATTCATCCTCCACCACCAAGATGAGAGGCGACGGCGCTGTCATGTTCACTCCGTCTCGGAACGCTGAACCTACTATGTTGCGGCGCTTTGTTCCCTGAAAATGTGTCCAAAAGTGAACATAGGCCGATCCGAGGGCCCCAGGGAGCTGGCCGGCTGCATGGCGGATATCAAGGCCGACGAGACGGAGCATGGGCGCACTCTCAATCTTCCGTGGTGGAGGACGTAGCGCCGATCCGCATGATGGTCTGCGACATGCTGGAGGAGTTGGGCGACAAGGTCATCGCCGAAGCAGGCACCCTGAAGGAAGCGATCGAAGTCGCGCGGGTGGCTGACTTCGATCTGGCCATTCTCGACCTGAGGCTTGCCGATGAAACAACTGAACTGGTGGCGGAGATCACTCGTGGTCGCGGGTTGCAATTTTTCTCCTGACCGGCCACACATCCGATGGATTGCCGGGCGGCTTCCGCAATGCTCCCCGATTGGAGAAGCCCGTCCTCTGCTCCGCGCTCGCGGAGATGATCGAAAACTGCGCCAGGTCTTGACCAGCGAACAGGCCGCTCGCGGGGAGTTTCACGCTGCCAACTTGCCCTTCGCCAAGCTTTCAAGATGTTTCCACGCCAAAGCGGCCCTCAACCACTTCAAACGCTCGGCAGCACAGGTCGCGGCGACCGCTTTGCGCATTGCGGCGATGGCCTCTGCTTGATGGTCAAGGTCTCCGGTCATCGGAGCGATCATTCGCTCGAATTATTAAAGCCGACGAAAATTTACGGCCCGGAAAACTACCGGCTTGCCCCGCCGTGGAGCCTCCATCCAAGCCCTGTGCTCGCTCAGTCCGGCGCCATCCGCTC
>NZ_JADPJF010000148.1:748801-751753 GCF_023073295.1 Bradyrhizobium sp. 23
GAGATAGGCATCATATGTTAAAGCGCGACTCAGCAATTGCAGCCCGATAACCTGGCAACAGGCTGGGGACGCGGGACGATGGCACAGTCACGCTATCCGTTGATCCGGAGGTGGACACCGGAAGAGCATCAACAGCTGCTGGTGATGGCGGCGGCTGGGCGCCGACCCGACGAGATCGCCCAGGCGCTCGGCAGGACAGAGCCGGCCGTGCGAGGCCGCGCCAACCTGCATAACATCCCGCTGCGACTGGTGATGCAAAAGCGAAACGGCCCATGATCAAGGGCGCGTTTGGACCAATGCCGATGGACTATTTCGTGTGGCTGGCGAGGGGAGGCGGCCGCATCTTCGTCATCGACACCGGGTTCAATGCCGAGGTCGCGAAGCAGCGCAGGCGAAATTACCTGCGCTGCCCGGTAGAGACGCTTGCCGCGTTCGATATCGACGCTGCCCACGTCAAGGACGTGATTCTCACGCATCTGCACTACGACCACGCCGGCAATTTCGACCGATTTGCGCATGCGCGGTTTCACCTTCAGGAGCGCGAGCTTGCCTGTGCGACCGGGCGCTACATGCTTTATCCTCGGCTGTCGCATTCGTTCGAAGTCGAGGATGCCGGGAAGCGTAGCTGTGCACGTTACATCGGTGCGGTCGCTGCTCGCCGACGAGACCTCGACCAAATGGCTCGATGCTGCCGTGAATACCAGGCTGCCTTGGGCCGCAGGGTACCGGACCCGCTGCCGGGCGCCAGGGCGCCGCCATTCGTGCCGGTGCTGCCGATGATGCCTGTACCGCCGAGTATACCGCACCGTCTGGCTTCTGGCTGCGAGGGCCAATGAAAGGATCGGGTAGGTCCGACGACCTTTCGCACTGCCCGGTCGCTCCCTTCGGAAGGCGGCGCCAAATGTCGGTTCGTAGACGAGGACCGAGGTTTGCAACGCAGCGCCAAGCCGACGCGACTGGCTCATCCTCAATGGAAGTTGGCGCTCGGTCGGCGTGTTTGCTCACGGAGGCCGATGACCGAGGAACTCCAGAACTCTATTTGGCGTGCCACAAGATCCTTTATTGCCAATCAGCCCGGCGCTAGTCTCGAGCCCATTGATGAGGCGCCTTAAACTTATTCCAGCCGCGAGTTGAGGGGCGTTCGATTGCATCGGAAGGAAGATGGATGAGGGCAGTGATCGTCGGTGCGGGAATGGGCGGGTTGATGACGGCCTTGGCGCTGCGTCAGTCGGGAGTGTTCGCATCGGTCGATGTCTACGAGCAAACGAAGGTGCCTAGCACCGCAGGCGCCGGGTTGAACATCCCGCCCAACGGGGCGCGAATATGTCGTTGGCTAGGCGTCGACCTGGATGGGGGAGATTCCAAAGGCCCCGACGGGGTCATTGACGGCGGCCGCGCGGCAATCCTGGAGTCGACACGACAGTTCAACGCAGATGGGAGCGTGACAAAGAGGCCATTCGATCATGTCACCGCCGCAGGCGACGGCGCCGGCTTTCATCACATGCACAGGCTGGACCTTTTGATGTGCCTGTACAAGCGAGTGTCCGACTTCGGTATCGACAGCGGCGCGCCATGCCCGATCGCGGTGCACATGGACTGCAGACTGACGCAGCTGCGTCAGACCGCAGGCGAGGTAATAGCGACCTTTTCGAATGGTCGAACCGCCACGGGAGAGCTTCTCGTAGGTGCGGACGGGATCAACTCTGCGACGTTACAGCTGGCGTGGCCGAATTCGCGTCCCAAGCGTTGGACGGAGGTAACCTGCTTTCGAGGACTCATTCCGCGGACGGGGGTTGCGTCCCTCCGCAAAGCGAACGGTAACCCGCTGGACCACAATCCCATCAACTCCTTCAGCATGGACCGCCATCGGGCGGATAGGAGCGGCGCGACCACGTACTGGGTACGCGGCGGCGAGTTGTTGAACGTGTGGATCGCGCATTATGAGCCTGAGTCCGCCGCGTTCGAGCAGGAGGAGGGCGACTGGTTTCCCGTCAGTCAGCAGGAGATCGTTCGCGAGGTCGGCGAGGCATTCGCGGGCCATCCCAGCAGAGACGACCTCATCGCTCTGTCGGGGGCGATCGTTCGTCCTACCAAGTGGGGTCTCTACGATCGCGATGCGCTCGAAACCTGGGTGCAGGGCCGCATCTGCCTGCTCGGTGACGCGGCGCACCCGATGCTTCCCACATTCGGTCAAGGAGCTGCTCAGTCCTTCGAAGACGCCGCCGCCCTTGCCAGCGCCTTTGCGCTTCACCAGCGCGATGTGCCTACAGCCTTGTTGCACTACGAACGCGTGCGGCATTACCGCGCTACCCGCTTTCAATTGGGATCCAAATTCGCCTTCGACCATTTGCGAGCGAAGGACACCGCTGAGCAGAAGGCGCTACTGGAGAGACTCGATGAGCGTGTGAGTCCTGCCTTTGCCCACGATAAGCGCGGCGGCGAGGACGATTCCTGGATCTACGCCTACGACGCCCGCAAGATCGGCAGCGAGTTGCCTGCCAAGAGGCTAGGTCCGTGGGACT
This sequence comes from Bradyrhizobium sp. 23, assembly GCF_023073295.1. Taxonomy (NCBI): domain Bacteria; kingdom Pseudomonadati; phylum Pseudomonadota; class Alphaproteobacteria; order Hyphomicrobiales; family Nitrobacteraceae; genus Bradyrhizobium; species Bradyrhizobium sp. 23. The sequence continues at coordinate 751,324 of NZ_JADPJF010000148.1, forward strand.
TCCGCCGAACCGCCAAGGTAAGGTACGGTGGGATCAAGCTCTGGATGCCCGCCAATCCGGCGAAGGGTACGCGCCGCGTCACGCGCGAAGAGGTCGCTCTGCACAACACACAGAACGACTGCTGGATCATCATCTCGGGAAAAGTTTATGACATCACCGAGTGGGCCCCTCATCACCCTGGCGGCGCTGGAATCGCACGAATGTACGCTGGCAAGGAGGCCACTGCCGAATTCGGTGACTATCACAGCACCGAGGCCGTCGCGCACATGGCAAATTTTTGCGTGGGCGCTCTCGTCGAGAATTGAACCACCTCGTCGTAGCCGGGCACCTGGCGGCACTGCCGTAGGCCGCATCCGAGCCGCGCCGTCGACCCGCCTCGCACATCGCGAAGAGCATTCCGACAACCGGTAGACTTCCAAATAACGGCTCG
>NZ_JADPJF010000148.1:751840-766590 GCF_023073295.1 Bradyrhizobium sp. 23
TGAGGCGCACGACATTCGCGGGCCAACGCACTTACCGTCACGCGAGACGACCGCATCGGTCGCCGAGGCGAGTAATGCCATTCGAGTTCTGGTCGTGGAGGATGAAGCTCGGATCTGCAGCTTGATCGAGGACGCCTTTTCGACGGCGGTTTCGAGGTCCTACTTGATCAATTCGGGGGACGGTCGCGCGGACGACGAACCGGCCGCGCGAGTAGCCGGGGGAAACCGAGGCTCGCAATCCTCGACCTGCGCCTCGAGGAAGCCGTTCGCGACAATGAGCGCCTTGACCGCCTCCCGGGTGTCTCGACCGCAGGCAGCGATGGCCTGGTCGGCGGCAGCCTCCAATTCGAACGGTGCCGGTCGGGATGGCTCCCGATCCCGATTCACTAACCCACGTCTACCTAAGTATGGTCACTTCATACCTGCGCGCGATGGCGCCGACCGAGGGCTAATGTTACTGATACATCCAGACTGAAAAGTAACGGAACCGGCCCTGCGAGCCGCGGGACGAGACCGGCGGCGTAGCGCCCGCCGGCCGTTCTCCCGATCTAGCGGCGCTTCGCCGCTCAACAGACGCTTACGGCCGTAGTTTGTGCAGAGAGTCCGCCATGAGAAACATCGCCGACCTCCTGATGTGGTTCAGACGGGGAAGCCAACGCGTGTCCAATACTCAGGTTGCAGCTATGGCTGAAGATCGATCCAGCATGGCTGATTTTGTCCGGATCCTGCAGGCCTGCGATCAAGCCCAGTAAGACAGGGGTTTGGTGCGAGCGCGTCAGTCCGTGATGCGGACGTCCGAGCAAAACCAAAGCCAAGACCTCACACCACACCGCGTCCAGCTGTTTATGCCTAGCACGTCCGTTCAGGGTCAAACGGCGACAAGAGCAGAGGACTCTGATTTGCAGCTTCGGGCAAACTGCGGAAGTCACTCGGCTCCAGCCTTGGTTCAGTTCGGCGCTGATGTCAGTCAGCCCCAACGGTTCGCGCGCCGCATACAATGAAGCTAGCGCGGGATTCTGCTAGGTCCGGGCCGGGCCCAGCAACTGCCTGCTGAGACCTCCAATGACTTCGCACTGTTGCATTGGCCCCCGCGCCGCGCTGCCAGCAACATGAACCGCCTGCATGTCCCGTTCCTGCAGGGCACCCGCCGCATTGACAACGACATCAACGCCGGCAAGAGCGTCCTTCCATTTCGAAGCGTCGGTGGTCCGACCATATCGAGGGTGATGTGGTGCGTATCAGGTGCGGTGGGTGGCGCGACACCAATACGCATTCGGGCCCTTCGGCGGACAGTCTGGCCTGGATTGCCGATCGAACAAGCCCCGTGCCACCAACGAGACGGATGCGCATTGACTGGTCCTTCGATCGGCGGCGGCTTTCGCAAACTGCTGATCGAACAATTAAAGGTGCGGACGGTTAAAGCACGGCTGATGCAATCGTTCCTCGCGGCGGAACAGGTGAGTTGGCCGCAAGCAGCGCCTTATCGTTGGCAAGCATCGCTTTTCGAGCGCACGACGATCGCCACCGACGTTGCGGCGTCATCGATATCGACGGCAGGTCATTCAAAGGGCCAGATCCGGCATTACGGCTTCCACTTCGTGCCGCTTACTCGAAGATCTCTTGAATCGGTGACATGTCGGCTTTCGGCGGCAAACCACAAGTAAGTTCAGCCTATCATCTACCGCTGCTGTTGACTCCAAGCAGATGAAGCCTTGGGATGGGTATACGACTGCCGAACCCGTCGAACTGGGCCAGGGACTTGCGGGAGCACAACCACATTCTTGGTGAGCTCTTAGCCAGTGTTTCTGACCGCCTCTGCCAGCATGGAGTAGAGCTGCTGCTTGCTGAATTCCTTGGGCGGCTGCCTCTGCACTGCGTTCCGCGACACCTTCCGTGCGACTGGACGGGCGCAGGCAGCCGACGAGGTCGGCCTCAGCTTCGGGCGCGGCCTTATCTTGGGCGTTGCTGTGGGCGGCTTGTGGCCGCGCTTCAACCCCAGACGGGTCAGCATGCCGCAGACCGCGTTACGACTGCACCCGAGACGACGCGCAATCTGCGCCGCGCTCTGTCCTGCGGACCAGAGCCTGTTGAGGAGCGCTATGTCTTTCGCATCCCAGCCCATGAGAGATATTATAGCGCCGGCTGCCGAACACGCCAGTCTAGTCTTCGTCCGGCTCGCGCACGACCGGCGGTTCGTCAGCGTCATCTTCCTCTTCGTCGTCCTCGTCGTCTTCATCGGGATCTCTTGGCGGCATCGCGGTGCCCATAAGCACAAGCGGTGTCCAGTAGATCGCGGCGGTGGAAAATGCTTCGAAGGTATGTTGCTTCATGTGGCTGCTACTCCTCGAGAATACGCGTAGTCGCATATTCATGGCGGATGGCACGCGCGTCCAGGGCGCGATCGGTGCAAACGAGATGGAAACATCAAGTCGACGACATGAGCAAAGGAGGGCAACCGGCACGCAAATGGCGGCGTTTCAGCTACTTTATGCCCGAGAACTCATTCGGCTCTATGTTCACCAAAACCTCGCCGGTGGTGATTTCGGGAACTCCAAGATCGAGGTCATGTAGACTTGCTTGAACAAACGCGAGTATCTTGTCGTTCGCTGCATTGGCGCTTTCGCGATCGTCAAATATCATCACGGCGATACCAACGCCGTCGCCCGCATCCAGAACTTGGTAAGATCTGAAGCCGTGCGATTGCCTTAGGATCTGGCCGACGCCGCTCTTGGCGCGGCGAGCGGCGTCCGCTACCGAACGAACCTTGGTGTACTTGCGAATGACCATGTACATGAGGCCACCATGCGCCACACGCCTCGACGCATCAAAGCATATCGGTCCCGGTCGGACTAGGGCCAACTTCCGAGACCGGGCCACAGTGTCCGGCTAGGCGAACAGGGCAACGCGCCTTTTCCAATGAGTCCTCCTCGCCCTGCGCATGGGGCGAGGTGCTGAGGCTCAGGAGCTCTCGAACTTGAACGATACGTTGAGCTTGGCGCGATAGGCCTCGACCTTTCCCTTGTCATCGAGCTGCATATCCAGCTTGACGACCTCTGCAATGCGAAGATCTCGGAGAGATTTTGCAGCTTGCTCGACCGCATTTGCGGCGGCCTTCTCCCACGAGTCGTTGCTGGTACCGACCAGTTCAATGACCTTGTAGACGCTATCAGGCGTGTCGTCCTCCTGTCCGGGATGACGAAGGAAATCTAGCATCAGGATCTCGACCCCGATACGGGGATGCCGTCCGGAGCCGGAAAGGGACAAAATTGCATTTGGCGGGGGCAGCTTTTGGCCGGAGCCAACCTGCCGGGCCAGCGCCATCATGTCCGCTCCTAGCGAGCAGACGGAAAAACGTCCGATTGCCTGTCACTTTCCTGTTTGACCCGGTGCCGACCATTTCAGTCTCGGGTCACTCGATCGCGGCTGCTGAGACTAACCAAAAATACGAACCGGCTAAGCCGTCCAAGCCCCTGGCTCCGGCGCTTGCCACCAGGCAGGGATTCGCATCCGTGCTGGCTTGCCCTTGTCCACCTGCTCTAGCGACGGTCTGTAGATAGCTATCGGTCAGATCTCATGATTTGCCGCGGAAGCAGGAGCACTACATTGATCTGGCGATCGAGGATCGTCGTGGCGATGATCGTCGTCTTCGAACTCATCGTGGCGGAGCATTTAACTTAGTGCTAGAGACAACCCTCGCTCAGGCCGGCAGACCGGCATCACATCCACAATCTTGCCTCCCGACCGGTTGCGCTTTCACATTGCCATGCCAGCGTGGAGATCGGTCCAAATCTTACCGCAGCGTCGCCCATCAACCGGGTGGTTGCGTCGCGGACCGAGGACAGGATCGTCGCCCGGCGAAACGTGGACGGCTCGATTAATTGAGCGCGCTGCCGCGTATTGCCGCCAAAGTGCTAGACGAGCTTATGAATTCGGGGGCCAGGCGCGCAATTAATCCATCACGCTGCCAGATTTAAGCCGCATGGGGCCCATATCGCCGCGAAGGCTTTGCTGGTGGGGACGCATTGGCGCGAATATCGGTGTTCGCAGTGCAATAGATCTTGCTCACTGTCCATTCGGTCTTGAACGAGGAGCAGAAGCCCTCCGTGGCCGCGTCGTTCCTTCTTGCTCGCAATTTGCGTTCGACCTTTATGGATCACTCGGCCTCGAGCTTCATGCCTTTCGGCTCGGCCAGAGATCAAAGAGCGTCAAGATGTTCTGCCGACCCCCGCCGCCCTGGAGCAGGACAACGCGACATGCTCGCGATGCTGGCGACGCTGGAGTTCTCGATCTCTGCTCTGTCGCGCCTTGGCCCCTGTCGCTAGCGCCCCTGAAACCTGAACAGCACATCCTGCATGAACCTCATCCCGCAGGATGCGCTCTTCAGAAGCTAGAACCGACAGCTATCAGCGGCAGCCGTAGCGACCGTTAATCAGAACGCGGAGACATGCCGTGCCAACCGCGGCCGCGCCAACGGCCGCGCCGCCTACGACCGCGCGCCATGTGGTGCGCCGTGCAACGCCGGCGACTGACACGAGTGTCAAGGGGCGCCCGACGCGCAGGGCGCCAATTTCCTCTATGTGCGCCGTAATGGGCCCTAGGGTTACCGGATCAACCAATTTGCAGCGCCGCGCGCCAATCAGCGTGAGGATGATTGGGGGGGCGTGCCCCGAATCGATGTGGTTTGCCATCGAAGCCGTGTGCGAGCGGCCACTAATCCTTACCTCCTCGTGATCTATGGCCTTTCCATGCTCGATCTAGTGGAAGGCGGATGCACTTAGGACGAAGTGATGCACTGGCGCGAGCGGTTCAGGGCTCGCTGCGGGGCGGCCTGACGTTGCTCAGCAACAAGTCCGCTGCCAAGATCGACACGCTGGTCTATCGCATCAATCACGCCCCAACCGCGCCCTGTTTCGCCGGGGCAATTCGGAAGAGCGGAAATCGATCCATTGCCAGTGATCGTCCCTGAGGCACGGCTTACGGGCACCGAGTCGGCCATAGGCTCGATTGCCGCAGTGGCTGACGTGACGAGCGCGAACAGAGCGATGAGAACGAGCGGCGATGTTGGATCAGCGGATCCCCGGTTCGAGCCCTGGTGCGCCAACCATATCAAAACTGTTCGTATTCAATTAAATTACGGATGGGGTCGACGAGAACAAGGCGGATCTGGTGCGACGTTTTTTGCGTATCGTGCCCCGGATAGCAGTGCGACTTATGCTTTTCCTTTGTTTCTGCATCTTCGCGCAATGCGATACGGTGTGCAGATTAAACGGCACAGGTCGATTACGCGCTCGTCGTAGAATAGGATACCAAGGCGCGCAAATGCACAACCTGTTTTGCCTAGTCGCCTCGTGATCCCTCGACCGTTTCTGCGACAGCTTGGTGATTTAATCCCCGTCGCGGCAGCCAGGATCGGCAGGGCTTCGATCGACTTGATCTTCTCGATCGCAAAGCGCGAGGTGCGTGCTCGAAGTTGGAACCAGCAATCCGGCCATAATCAAGAAGCGTCGGCAGGGTGGGCTGGTACGGTGAAGTGAAAAATTGCGCCGTGGGGCTGGTTGCGCGTCACCCACAAGCGTCCGGCATGCGCTTCGATAATCGAACGACAGATCGACAGTCCCACCCCCAAACCGCTGGGCTTCGTCGTGTAGAAGGGGGCGAAGGCGTGCTCGAAGGTTTCAGAGCTCATCCCCGGTCCCGAGTCCTTCACCTCGACGAGAACACCGTCCGGTGCACCCTGCGCGGTGGTGATCAGCACTTTCTTGGCTCCATTCGCGACCGTGCCGATTGCCTGGACAGCGTTAATAATCAGGTTGAGAACCACTTGTTGCAATTGGACGCGGTCGCCCTCGACAAGCGGTAAGCTGTCTGCAAATTCCGTCTGCACTGAGATGCCGTTCTTCATCGCTTCGCCGCGGGTAAGCTCAATAACGTCCCTGATCGCCTCATTGATGTCCAAGCGATCCTTCCGGGGCGGTGCTTTTTTTACGAGATCGCGAATTCGTTGGATGATGTCGCTGGCCCGAGCGGTATCGTTCATAAGCCAGTCCAGTGATTCCCTGACCCTCTCAAGATCCGGCGGATTTCTGTCCAGGAAGCGCGCGGCCGCACCAGCATTCATGGATGCCGCGGCAATCGGCTGGCTCACTTCATGCGCGATCGAGGCCGTGAGTTCGCCCATGGTGGCGAGGCGGTTAGCGTGCGCAAGCTCCTTCTGTATCTCGCGCAGCGCCTCTGCGGCCCGCTTCTGTTCGGTGATGTGCCGTCCAACGCCGCGATAACCGATGAAGTGCCCGGACTTGTCGAGCACCGGTAGCCCGGAGACGGACACGTAGCGCTTGCCGCCATCGGGCGTAGGGCGCGCGAGCTCGAAATCGCGGAACGGCAGGTGGGCATCGAGCGTCTCCCGATGCTTGCGCCAAGCCTCCTCGTCGGGCTCCAAGTAGGGCACTTCCCAGCGCGTCTTACCAAGTTCAGAGCCCGACGCGGGTGCATCGACCATGCCTTCGGCGAATTCCTGGCGAATGAAACGATGCCGCGCATCGGATTCCCAGTACACGTCGAAAGAGAACTGTACGAGAGTCCGGAAACGCTCCTCGCTCTCCTGCAGAGCCACTTCCGATCGTTTGCGCTCCGTCAGGTCAACGACAAAGGAGACACCCTGGTCTCGTTGTTCGTCGAACGCAGCCATGCCGATCAACACCGACACGCGGCTTCCGTCCTTGCGGAAATACTCTTTCTCGAACGGCTGCACGCTACCCATCTTTTTTAGTTCCGGGATCCACCATCGCTCGTGGCGATCGAGCCATTCAGGCGGCGTCAGGTCAGTCCAGCGCAGGCGGCCCGAGACGAGATCCTCACGGTCGTATCCCACGATGCTGAGAAACGCATCGTTGGCCTCCAGAATCGAACCTTCAAGCTCCCAGATGATGATTCCGATGATGTTGGCATCGACAAGGCGTCGGATTTTCGCTTCCCGTTCTCCGAGATCGCGGTACAAAGCCGCATTTTCCAGTGCGATTGCTGCCTGTGAGGCGAGCAGCTTCAGCACCGCAATTCGCGCCGGTGCAACAACGTAGGGCGTCAGTGTATTCTCGAGGTAAAGCACGCCGATAACTTTCGCACGGTTGATCAGGGGCATGCAGAGAATGGAACGAGCGTTGCGCTGATTAACGTAGGGGTCCGTGGCAAAGGGAGGCTGGACCGTGGCATCCTCGAGAACCGCGCACTCTCTAGTTCGCAGTACGTAATGGAGAACGGATTCGGGAAGGAGATCCGCGGTCACCGCTGTATTGCGCATTTCAACAGTAACTTTATCGCCGGTTGTGGTGGCTTCCGCTTCGATGCGCGGCTCGGTGTCGTGCGACAGGATCAGCAGACCGCGTTCAGCCCCTGCTTGTTCGATGGCAGTGCGCATGAGCGTCTCGATAAGCGTCTCCAGAACCATCTCACCTGACACCGCTTCCGACACCTTGATGACAGTGGCGAGGTCGAGATGCTCGACCGGCGCTCCAATCGTGCTCATCGGGCCTGGCTCTGATCTCGCCTCCCTGAGGTGCGGATGCATATCCTCAAGTTGCCGCACTTTGCCGTCTGCCCCCCAACGAACATAGCAGTCGCGCGCTCTCCGCAAATAGATGCCAGAAAATTCTTCGAAACCACGCTCGCCGTAAAACCGCGCGGCCAATTCATAAGCGAGCGCCTCGTGGTGGACGAAGCCGTTGTCGCGAGCGGAGCGGATGGCTTGTTCATAGAGACGCTCCGCGTCCAGTTCTCTGCCTTGGAGACGGGCGATCTCGGCGCCGGTTAGAATAGCGCGGTCCGCGAAATTCTCCGGGCAATTCTGTGCCCACAAATCGAGCTGCGTGTGGTGCCCAGTCAGGGCCTCAAGGTGCCCTTGACGTTGTTCGGGGTGTGCCGAATTCCAGCATGCAGCGTGCGATAGCGCTGCATAGAACTCGTATTCCACCGTCTCGAGTAGCTGCGGTGGTGACCACGGCAGTCTCCGTGCCTTCGATGCGGCGTCGACGGCCAGCGAATAGTCGCCGGCAAAGAAGCACGCTTGCAGCTTGCGGATCCAATACCAGCTCTCGGGCAGCGCGAATGCCGGATCGGCGGCCAAACGCCGTTCGAACCGAAGCTCGTCGGACGGGTCGTCGTGCAGAGCGCCGAAACGCCGCGTCAGGCCGCGCAGCATACGGATTAGCGCAACCTGCGGCATTATGATGTCGGCCACCAACGCAAACTTCGCCTTCTTGCTCAACTGCAACCCGTGCTCGGCTTCGCGCTGCGCTTCTGCAAGCGCATCGCCCGCCGCAAGGAAATTCGTATTCAAGCTGGCGCAACTGAAGGCCGCGAACGTGACATCGCCACTGCTGCTCGCGGCCTCAAATGCCCGCTGAAAGGCGTCTCGGGCATGCTGGAGGTGCTTGGTCCATGAAAGGACAAGGTTGCCATAGTTCAGGTAGGTCCTGGCGTGCACGCGCGAAAATCCGCACCGCTCGACCAGCTCAGTGCCGATACGGCTGAATCGAAGGCCCGCCTGATAGTCGCCGAAGCGCGCGCCGGCAATGGCGCCGAACATGACGTAAGGAACGCATGAAGCATCGTTGTTCCCCCATTCGAGGCTGATCTCCACCGCTTTTAGGGCCACCAGTGAGCGAAGGTTCGCATCAGTGAAAAACGCCGGCGGCATGAGCGCCGTCAAAAGATCTATGGTCGCTAGTGCGAGTGCATCACTCATTAGCGGCAGATCCAATAGCTCCTCGACCGACCGATTCCCGAGCCGAGATCGGACGTGCTCGTATTCGCGTCGGACGTGATCATCGCTTGGGTGGACTACCCATCGAATCCCGAGTTGTTCCAGATAGCTGAGACCGGCGCTAACCGCGCGGTCCGGCTCACTGAGCGCCGTATACAGATCCACCCGACGGCGCGCGACGACAGCAAGGTCGGCAGCGGTCGCGGTTCGCGTCGTCAGCTCCTGTAAGCGCTGTTCTGCCTCCAGGACCGAGCCAGTCACGAACTCGCATTCGGCGCGATGCAACTCGAACGCAAAGGCAAGCTGCTGGCGTTGTTCCCAGCAGTCGTCTGGTAACAATGCGGCACCGGCAGCGGCATAGTTGAGCGATGCCGCGTAGGCCGCCGCCTCCCACGCGCGCAGGCTGGCTGTCAGATTAAGCTCTGCGAGTTGCTCGCGTTCGTCTCGCGAGGTGATCAAGGACTCGCCACGGTTGAGCTGGTTGACGATCTCAAAAATAGCCTTCTCCCACTTCTCCCGGGGGGTCTGCGCCAGTAGCTCCCGACCGATTCGCAAATGCAGCGCCGCGCGTTGATCATCAGCAATCAGCGAGTAGGCGGCTTCGTGCACTCGATCGTGGACAAACCGATACACTCCTGGCTGGTGCTCGACCAATTCCTGGCGAATGGCCTCCCACAGGTCCGCGTGTACCCGCTGCTCGGAGCGACCGAGGACGATCGAAATTGTCCTCGTGTCGGCGACGTTGCCGAGACAGGCCAGCCGCTGCAGCGTGATCTGCGTCTCGGCAGGCAGGCGGGTCAGCTTTGCGATCATCAGATCCACGACATTGTCGGTGTGGCCCTTGACGCGAATGCGAGCGAGATCCCAGCACCAGAACCGTGCGTCATGATCGAAGCGGACCAATCCCTCTTCGGCAAGCGCCTGAAGGAATTGAATCACAAAGAATGGGTTGCCGGCCGTCTTATCGTGAATCAACTTCGCGAGTGGCGCGGCACGCGTCGAATCGCAGCGAAGAGCATCGGAAATCAAACGCGAAATGTGTGAGCTGGCAAGCGGCGCTAAAATGATCTGCTGCACGTTAGCGCCAGCACTCTTTATGGCCTCAAGCCTGTACCACAATGGATGAGCGAAAGTGACCTCGTTGTCGCGAAAGGCGCCGATGAGCATCAGGTATTGCAGATCGGAGCGGGTTAAAAGGTCCTCAACCAGATCGAGCGTGGCGGCATCGACCCACTGGAGATCGTCGAGGAACAACGCCAATGGATGCTCGGACTGTGCGAACACCCCTATGAAGCGCCGGAGCACGAGACGGAAGCGGTTCTGTGCTTGCTGCGGGGGGAGCTCAGGGACGGGTGGCTGCTCTCCCACGATCAGCCGCAATTCAGGGATCAGGTCGGTAACGAGTCGTCCATTGGCGCCCAGCGCACCATGAAGCGCTTGGCGCCAGTGCGTCAGCTCGGCTTCGTTCTTGCTCAGAAGGAACCGCACGAGGCTCTGAAAAGCCTCCACTACCGTTGAATAGGGAATATCGCGTTTGTATTGGTCGAACTTGCCTGATGCGAACAGCCCGTGGGACGGAACAAGGCGACGATGGAGCTCATTGACTACCGAGGATTTACCAACGCCGGAATAGCCGGTAACCAGCATCAATTCCGGCGCGCCGCTCTTGATCATCCGGTCAAAGGCGGCCAGCATGGCTTCAATCTCGCGGTCCCGTCCGTAGAGCTTCTCAGGGATCCGCAGTCGGTCGGGCGTGTCGTATTGTGCGAGCGCAAACTCTTCGATGCGGCCTCCGGTTTCCCATTCGATCAGGCAGCGGCGTAGATCATGTTCGAGGCCTGAAGCGCTCTGGTAGCGTTGCTCGGCGGATTTGGCGAGCAGCTTGAGGACTATGGTCGAGATTGCAGCCGGTACAGTGCTTACCCGCTCGCCGGGCGCCACTGGCTTTCGCGCAATGTGGCAATGCACCCACTCCATGGAATGTGCCGCTGAGAACGGCAACGAGCCGGTCAGCATCTGATAGAGCGTAACGCCAAGTGAATAGAGGTCACTGCGGAAATCGATCGAGCGGTTCATCCATCCGGTCTGTTCGGGCGCCATGTAGGGCAGCGTGCCCACGATGAATTCCGGCGGCCCAGGGGCGCGTCGCTCGCGGGCGAGGCGCGAGGCGATACCGAACCCGGTGAACCGGACCCGTTCGTCCTCGCAGTTCACCATAATGTGCGCCGGCTTCACGTCCTTGTGGACGAGGCCGCGTTGGTGCACCTTGTTCAGGGCTGCGGCGATGCCGATCGCGAGCTGCAAAAAGCGTCCGATGTCCATGGGCGCACCAAGCAACTGTTCGAGCGGCTGGCCACCAGGATCCTCAAGCAGCAGCACTGGACGGTCACCATCGCACTTCAGCCCGAGCGGCCGCATTGCCCAGGTCTCATCTAATTGGTCTTTCAGCGCAAACTCGTGATCAAGACGATCGAGGAGGCCGGACGAAGCGTGTTTCGCCTTGGGAAGTACCGCCAATACAGTTCTGCATGCGCCATCGGAAGCCGGGCGCAATGGCCGACAAAAGATGCGGTCATCGTCCTCCCATAGCACTTGGAACCTGCTGTCCATGCGCATCAACCCAAAACACTGGGTTTAACCCCGAAGCCTCCGCGTGACCAATGTCAGGTGAGGAGGTACTGTGTTGCGCTCTGTGGCCACATCGACACTGCCATAAAAGCGGGGTTCTGCCCAGCGTAAGCTGCGGCGCCAGGCAGATGACGGCGAGAAAGCCGAAGCGGCGCTAGCCGGACATCAACCGTGATCGCGCGCGAGCCGGCGGGCGAATTCAGCGGTGTATCGAACTCGAAATATGCTGCCCGATGCGTCGCCACAACTTCTGCTGGCCGTCCGGACCGGCTCGAATGCGAACGGCTTCTGCGGCTCAGGTGTGGTCTGGGCACCGGATTGCTGTGCGGTGCGGCCCACGAGCTGATTGGCTCATAAAGCGGACGCGCACCGCCTTTGATTCCGGTCGCCGACCTTCATCCTACTCAGTGGTAACAATCCGTGGTTAATGTCACCATCATTCAGAATTCAGAGCTATCGGATGTAGGCGCGCCAGCCGCTGACAGCGCCCTTTACATCTCGCGGGGTCGATTGGCTTCGGCGCTGGCGTTTCGGTTCTCATGTTGTGCGCGGATCGGCCGATCCGTCGACCGTGCAGGCCACAGCCTCAAATAGCAGTTTGAGATAGTTGCAGGTCCTGATTTGCACTATGCGGCTGTGTCGTTGGTTCGTTGGTTCGAACGTTTGTGAGATAGTACGATAGTACGACGTCCGAGGACACTTCCTGAAAGTAGCTCAAACTTGCCCAGATGGACTGGAGCGAGAGAGGATGATCGTACCGGTGGTCATCCGCGCAGAGGGTTGAATTGCTGGTCGGCATCGTGAGGTCCTCCCCAGGCGGCGCAGGAGAGGTTTGTGCCCGTTAAGAGCGGCGCCGGCCGGCGTGTCGCGCCCTTGGGTTCCTGAGATGATCAGAGCGGCCTGTCCCGTTGCGCAATGCAGCTTACATGGGGACGTCAATTGTCGCACATCTGTGTCGACGAGCCTGGATTTGCACGGGGTTCGCCAGCATAGGCGGGCCGGTGCTCACGAAGCTGGGGCATGAAAGCAACAGTCCACAACACGTTGCACCAGCGCACCACTGTTAATTTGCGCGATCGGGACGATTCAGGCCTGCTCTCTGCAACGAACCTAGTAGCTGCGGGGGATGACAATGACTGTCACGCGTGCGATTGGCGCTGCTGCCTTGTTTCTGATGACGCTTAGCTCTGAAGCCTATGCTGCGCGCCAGCACAGACCGGGAGAGCGGATTTCTTGCTCAGAGGTCAAATACTACGTTGCTAAGTATTCGGCGGCCCTGGCTGAGATGTATGCCCGTAATCACGGGGCCACCGGCGCCCAGATCGAGCGGGCGCGGCGTTGCTTGGCCTCGAATGAGGCTGCCGAAACAGGGCAACGCAGGTCCTATAGCGAATGAGCATGACGCAGCCTTCGTAATAAAGCGCGCTGGCCGGGGATATCCTGCAAGGTCAGGGCTGTACGCCTACCCGCGGTCGCAGCTGACGATCGAAGTTAGCTGATTGCCTTGCACGCGCAGATAGGCCTTCCGACTAGTGGCCAGGCGAGCGCGCGATTGCACACTCGCACGGAGGCCGCTCCGCAGTCATGTCCTCCTCCGCTCATCGCATGCTGATTCCCAATCATCGGTGTCGGGCCATATCCTCTTATCGCTCCAATTTGGTGCCAAAGGCTGTCGCAGCAATTGCACGCTCGACCTCGGAAGCCAACACGCTCAGATGATCGGCAAGCCTCGCGAACAACTCTCGTTTTTGCAGGTCGGTGGCCAGATCGCTGATCGATTTGCAGTCGGCTGCGGCTTTGAGGAGGTTCTCCAGCTGCTCTTGCATGTCTCTCATCGTCTGTGTGCCCCAAAGGCACCCTCGGCTTCATTCAGTTGAACTGATTGAGGCGTACGTGAGCTCCCGTCGATCCATTTCCGAACGGAGCGATTCAGCATAGGTGCGCAGATTGTCGCCAACAACGCGGGAGCGTCCGCCATTTGCGCGATCAGCCAACACCTGTCGCCGCACGCTTTCCCAAAGAGACAATAAGGTCTGATCTTTCGTTTGAAAAGGTCATCCACAGGCCTCCAGTACATGGCGCGCCGATAGTACGCGTACCTCATGAGCGGGATTGTTCGGTTGCGGACATTGCCGTGGAGAAGCTAGGCGCCCGTTGCACATTGGCCACATCGTCCATGTTCGGGATAACGGGCTATCACGCCGAAAGGCGCGATGGTTTGCGGCATCCCCCCGTTTCAGTTACTACGTCGGCAGAACCAAAGCGCGAGACCGGGCTGCATTCATAGAGAAGATCCCCTCGATTTCGAGACGCATGGTATCGTGGCATTCGCACGCCACCGCTGCGAGCCGCAATGGGTCAATCTCGATTTCTCCTCGCCGTTCAGATCTGATCGCTCCGGAAGCGCGCAGGTTGCGCATCAGGAGCGTCACTGTCGTTCGTCGCACACCCAGTATTTGCGAAAGCGCCTCTTGGGTGAGTGCGAGGACGTCGTGGTCGGCGCGGTCGCGAAGATGGAGCAGCCAGCGTGCCATGCGGGCTTGGGCCGGATGCAGAGCATTGCAGGCGCCGCCGATTTGTAGCTGTATCAGCATCGCTTTGAAATGAATCTGGACTGCGTGGCGGATCGCGGCGCTTCGGCTAAAAGCGGCGTGGAATCGCGATGCGGGGATCCGCGAGGCGATGCCCGCGGCACGAACGACGGCGGTAACGGCCGAAGGGGACGGCCCCAGCACGGAAAGAGTGCCTACTGCTCCCTCGCGCCCTATTGCGGCGCTGGCGACCGTCTGTCCGTTGGCCATGTCGATCATCACAGAAATGGCGCCACTATGAGGAAAGAGGACGTGCTCGGTCTGGTCACCCGCCTGCGAGACGACCGCATCCCGATCGAGCGCTACCATCTCTAGCTCGGGCGCCAGCAGTTCGAGGTCCGCCGCCGGCAGTGTTGCCAGAAGTCGGTTGCCAATTTCGGCGGGAAGCGTCACTGCGGCCTACCTCGAACGATCCGCCGCATCGCATTTCGAGCGTCATAGGGCGGCCAACTCGAACTTTGTTTGAATCCGCCTACGCCTCGCGCCCCGAAGTCCAATTCAGCTGCGGAAGCTCTCAATCTCAAAAACTCCAACCACACGCGCCTCGGAGGCGAATTGTTGTCTCTCAGGATGATTTAGGAGTTAGGTCCCAGCGCCCCGCTGCACAATTGCGAAATGCGCATGGGTAACACCATAGGGAGTTCCGCTTTCCGGGACGCGGCAAGCGCTGCGGCGATCTCGGAAGTGTGGGGCTCGGCTTGACCTAGAAGCTCAACAGCTACGTGATGAAGCCGGGTCATTTCCGCCAGGACAAACGAGACAGTCTGCTTAGG
>NZ_JADPJF010000148.1:766701-767746 GCF_023073295.1 Bradyrhizobium sp. 23
TTCACGTCTCAGATAACCGAGTGGCTGACCTTGCCAAGATGGCAGCCACCGAAATAGGGCGCCTCCGTTGGCGCATGAGTGGCGGCTCAAACGAGCATCCACATCGTAAACGCGGCGCAGAGGCAGATCGTGCCCACGACAGTCATCCGGCAAAGAAGCGCTCGGTCCGGTCCATGTCGATCATCTTCGAGATCGATCCACGCCCATAAACGTTTAAAGCTGCACGCTGGCTCCTGCTTGCGCGCGTCGCAATCTGTCAGAGCTTACGTCCCATTAGACGGTGTGAGCGCAGTCGTGCGACGAACGAAGACGACGCCGATCCACGAGTTGGAGCGTTACATGCGGTGCAAGGATTGTTCGGACGTGCGGGGCTATTGCAGCGGGCAAAACGGACGATCTGTTCTGTCTGCCGCAGAAAGATACCGTTGATGCAGAACCAAAACCAGAATGTTCGGGTCGGGATTCGAGTCGTATCGCCACCAACATGGCAACGACTTTGTACGCTAAAGTACGATCTTCTACGATGTTGTACTCTGACGGCAGCGGTTCGAGCGCTCGTACGGATTGTCTCAGCCGCGAAAGCGCGGCGAACTTTCTGAAAGTCAGGTCGATGCCACAAGCGGGCGATGCGGGACAGCGGGCCTGAAGAACGGGCGGCCGAGTTCGACCGGCTCGGACGCATGGGAACGCTTCCTCCTTCTACCGAGGCAGGTCCGGTCCCTTCAGCTTTCGCGTGGGCTGCGATCGAGGTTCACCGAGAAATAGTCGACCACTTCCGTAGCCTCGGCGTCTTGCCTGAAACCCCGCTGTTCTTCGAAATCGACGGAAGGACCATGTGGATGAACTGCTGGCGGCGTACAATGACATCACCGCTTCCGGATTGGGCCCCTCCCAACCGCAATGCGATGCAGCGAAGGCGGAGCAGCGTTCGCTGGCGGAGCCATGCGCAAAGTTCCGTTGTCACGCCGATCTAGCCGGCTTGACCTCTTCCGCATCAGCCACGCGTTCGCTGAGAGGGCGGCTTAAACTCCACGACCTCGTGCTG
>NZ_JADPJF010000135.1:0-515 GCF_023073295.1 Bradyrhizobium sp. 23
ATGTCCTGTGCGGCGGACGATCTCCTTGAGCGGCACACCGTCGCTGACGAGAGCCGTAATTACGGCATGGCTGTCCTGGCGCCGCAGATAGCCCTGATGGCGCAGCTTTTCCGCGCAGGTCAGCAATTCCGGGTTGATCGTTGTCGCTCCGATTGCGGTTCGGATTCTGTTCATGGAGCGGCGCACCGCATCAAGGAAGGCCGCGCTCGCATTTTCCATCAGATGCCAGCGGTCGGCGACTTGGATGGCGTTCGGCAGCGCCTTGGCTGCTGCCTCGCCGTATCCACCACCGCGATCTCGCGACACAATGTTGATCGCTGGGTGCCTCGATAGCCACGCCCGAACGGTCGCAGTCTCCCTATCGGGCAGCAGGGTAACGATCCGCCGGCGCTCCAAATCGCACACGATCGTCCCGTATCGATGATTTCTCAGGAACGCCCAGTCATCGATGCCCACAACAAGCAATGGATCTGTCGGCATCGCCGTCCGCCGGCGGACCACCCGCAGCAAGGTAT
>NZ_JADPJF010000123.1:0-763 GCF_023073295.1 Bradyrhizobium sp. 23
TTCAATGATTCATGGGTGGTCGGCTCTTGGAGGGCTGACCATGCCGGGATGGGAAGACGAACTCGAACGCTGGCTGATGCCGTTCTTGGACCGGCTGGGTCATAAGACCCGACAGCGGATGTGTCCTCTATATGTTGCGGGATTGATCGGTCCTGGCGATCGCAAGAGCGTTCAGCCGATGGCGGAACGCCTTGCCACGAGCAACTACGACCAGTTGCACCATTTCATTGCGGACGGCGTCTGGAACGCGACGCCGCTAGAGACAGAGCTGCTCAACCAGGCGGACCGACTTGTCGGCGGCAGGGATGCGGTGCTGGTTATTGATGACACCTCACTGCCGAAAAAGGGTGAGCGATCGGTCGGTGTTGCGGCTCAATACGCGTCGGCTCTCGGTAAAACTGCAAATTGCCAAACGCTGGTGTCTTTAACGCTTGCGCGCGGGGAAGTGCCCGTGATGGTCGCGTTACGTCTCTTTCTGCCTGACAGCTGGACAAGCGACATGCCTCGCTTGAAGCGCGCTCGCGTGCCAGTCGAACACCGAACGCCGCGGTCCAAGCCGGAGATCGCTTTGGCCGAGATTGACCGCGCGATGGCAGCCAACATACGCTTTGGATGTGTGCTGGCGGATGCAGGATACGGCCTCAGCGCGCCGTTTCGACAAGGGCTAACAGAGCGCGGGCTGGCCTGGGCGGTCGGTATCCCTCGGCACCAGAAAGTGTATCCGGTCGATGTGAAGCTCATTTGGCCGATCACCAAAGCCCGT
>NZ_JADPJF010000121.1:0-3570 GCF_023073295.1 Bradyrhizobium sp. 23
CCGACGCGGCCCGCGTCCACGACATTTGAATCATGGTTGCCCATGGATTCAGAAGCGCGCAAAAAAGGCAACTGTAATGCTAGGACAGCCGCGGGGTTTCCCGTGAAAAGACGGTCTGTGAAGGCGTCGACCTGATACATGCGCATGAGGACCTCACGGAGGCGCGTCGCTCGTAATCGCTTTTGGCGCTCGTTGCTCGCTCGGACCAAGCTGCCTTCTTCAGGAAGCCAAACTATGACTTCACTCTCCCACTTACAACATCGGCTCATAGCCCATAGGCGACCTGGCGCTCGATACTGCGCTGTAGGCTACTGACTCCTGAAGTGAGAGGCATAGTTTGATGTCTCGCCAACATTGTGCCCGGCGGGCAGTAGCTTCTGGATCAGGCAATCCGTGCGAGATCATTCAGAGCGGGACGGAGCCCAATCAATCAGGATTGGCATTCTCAGAACACTGGGACAAATCGGAGCAACTGTTTTGCTTCATCGGTCGTCAAGGCGAGAGAGTGTCTCGACTGCCGATCTATTGCGCGAGATGATCGGCTTTCACTCGACCCCTTAAGCCATAGGATACTTGGCCCCGCGCCGCCGCCAGACGACGCCTCCCTTCACAGATCCGAACTCGCATTGTGCGGCCAGCGTTATATGGACTTGGATTGAATGAGTAGCTAGTCGCGCAGACGAAGCCAAACGTCTTTACTGGATAGCGTGCCGGTTGGCGTCGCGATCTCCATATCGACGACGCGAAACGAGCCATGATTTTCGTAGACGTAGCAAAGGTGCCAGACCGGGCCGAGTTCCGGCGAAATGGCGAAGTCGTCCAAGGCGCTTGTGATGTTGTGAACGGCATCGCGTCGCCCCACCGGTGCGGAGAACATCGCCTCTATCAGGGCGGTCAGGCTCATGCCGCCGACCAGCATGGCTCGTGCAGCTTCATCGCCGTGAGTAAGCCGGAGGGCGGTCACGATTACCGCAATAGCGTCGGGGTTCTTGAGAGCCACGGCAGGTTCGCTTCGCCCAGCAAAAGCATAATGCCGGATCCCGATCCTTTCATGCAAGCAGGATTGAGCCGTCGCGAACCGGCTGAGGGCCCCCCGAGCCATTCTTATGGTCCGCTTATGGATGGTCGGCTTCGATTCGATTTCCTCTGCTGCGATACCAGTCGCAAAATTCTGCTCTATAGATAGGAGGCGGCGGGACTGAGTGGGTTCCAGATAAAGAACCCCGTCCACCATCCTGAGATCGCATAAGAAATTTTGCTCCGCGACGGGATCGGCCGGTGCGGCTTAGGCCGCCCGCGCCACCTCGAAACCCGGGTGACGCTTAGATGTGCGTTCGAGCGTCGCGATCGTATCGTGAAGATTGGCGCGCCGAGCTCGGAGGTCCAGCGCGAGCATGGGGTAGGAGAGGCTGGCCGGGTCGGGATTTCCCGCCTTTCGCTCCTCCTCTTGGATATCGCTCCCCAGCATCCGGACCCGTCGATGCAAGTCGGAAATGAGAGCGTGGAGGTGGAGGGACGCAGTTGCATCGAAATGGGGATGTGGGTGCATGTGATCGCTCCAATTTGAAACAAACGCCGTCACGGGTCTGCTTATTAGCGGTGACTGAGCAATAGCGGTGCCAGGGCGCTGACATAGAAGGTCAGAACCGATGCCAATTCTTGGCACGACTTATGCTCAGGCTTTGGCACCGGGATTTTGCTCATCCCCCGGGGCTGGGAAGCCGCCGCCTGCGATCATTCAAGCAGGCGGCGTTTTTTCTTCTGAAATCGATCGTGATTAATCTGCCCAAATTGATCGAAGCGTGCGCGGCCTTAGCCGTCTAATCGTGTGGGTCGTTTCCTTTCGGCTCTTGCAAGATTTTTGGCAGGTGTCCGCGCGTTTCGCGGTCGCGCGGGGCGGGGCGTTCGGACGGGTCGCGGCCGAGCTTGGACTGGAGCTCGACGAGGTCGGTGAAAACGTCGGCCTGACGGCGCAGTTCGTCGGCGATCATCGGCGGCTGGCTGGCGATCGTGGAAATCACGGTCACCCGCACGCCGCGGCGCTGAACGGCCTCGACCAGGGAGCGGAAGTCGCCGTCACCCGAGAACAGCACCATCTGGTCGATGTGCTCGGCGAGCTCCATGGCGTTCACGGCGAGCTCAATGTCCATGTTGCCCTTGACCTTGCGGCGGCCGGAGGCGTCGATGAACTCCTTGGTCGCCTTGGTGACGACGGTGTAGCCGTTGTAGTCGAGCCAGTCGATCAGGGGGCGGATCGAGGAGTACTCCTGATCCTCGATGATCGCGGTGTAGTAGAACGCCCGCGTCAGTGTCCCGCGGCTCTGAAATTCCTTCAACAGGCGCTTGTAATCGATGTCGAAGCCGAGAGTTTTCGCCGTCGCGTAGAGATTGGCTCCATCGATGAAGAGCGCGATCTTGTCCGTAGAGGAAGTTGACATTCGATTCACGCTTTCGGTGGAGCAGCTCGGAGCAAGCCTGGAAGCATCTCGGATACGCGATGCGCACGGGCGGTCGCATTCTATATAGATCACTACCGAAGATCGTCGAGTAGGCAGACGCTTCAACCTTCTACTTTTTTCAAACGGTATCACGCCTTGGAAACCCGACATTAGCCGAAAGTTGGGCTGTCAGATTTGTAATGTGTCCTGTCTATTTCCAAGTGCTTATTTCAGGGTGCTTGCGCCATGAGAGTTGGCGATTTTGCTCTCTTTAATCTTTGGATTGATCGGCGCGGCCGCGGCTGGCGGTGGTCTGTTTCGAGTCCATCCGGAGACCTTCTGTTGGTTGGAAGGGAGAGAAGCCGGTCCGCAGCGCGTTACATGGCTTCTCGAGCCATGTTCCAGTTGCTGCTGACCGCTCCTTATCGCAACGGAATGAGATCTAAAGATAGGTCGGCGCGGTGGCGTCGACCTGAATGCCAGCAAGGGATTTCGGCGGTGCATCGCATGGGCCGAGACGGACATCCCGGCCATTGAGGCGGGTCTGCAGACGCTGTCGGAGCGGCTGACCGGATAGAAGCGGGGTGCCACGGAGACCTTGAAGGACTGGTCCACCGGCCACCCGAACGAGATTCCGAAAGCGCTTCGTCGCAAGCCTCATCGCGCCGGGAGTCGGTCCACGATGTTGGTGAGAATCTTGGGTGGCAGCCCGATTCCAGAGAGCTTCCAAGTTGTCCCTTCAAGATGCATGCTGATGCTGCCTGCCTCCTGGCCTCCTCCAAGCCGCAATGCAAACTCAACGGGCTTCACAAAGGTGATCCGTCCGGCCAAGGCAAAGATGCTCGAGATGTCGAGCTCGGCCACTGAGGACATCGTTCCGAAAGTAATGTCCTCCGTGGCATTGCGAACAGCTCCGCTTTTCAGAAGTACCGACAGATTTTCTGAGGTCATGAGCTTGGCTGCCAGATCATCAGCGATGGTTGCACCAAAAGCGTTGATGGCTATTCGCTCGATCGGCCGCAGCTGGCGTTTTTGTCCGAGCCGGTCCAGGTAGTCGTCCGTTAAGAAGCCGAATTGAGCGGGAGCGGACAGGCAAGCGTATGCGATAGCTGGATCAGGAAGAGGCACAAGA
>NZ_JADPJF010000003.1:0-17053 GCF_023073295.1 Bradyrhizobium sp. 23
CAGCATTCCCGTCCTGAACGCCCTCAAGGAATGGCTCGATCAAATCGCCCCGAAGGTCTTGCCCGACAGCAAGCTTGGCGATGCTGTATCCTACACTCTGAACCAATGGGAATATCTGACGCGCTACACGCAAGATGGCAGGATGCCGATCGACAACAATCTCCTGGAGCGCGATATCAGAATCTTTGCCACTGGCAGAAAGAGCTGGCTGTTCAGCGACACCGTCGAGGGAGCCAGGGCCAGTGCCGTCGTCTACAGTCTGATGCTGACCTGCCGCGCCTCACGCGTCGAGCCGTTAGCCTGGTTGCGCCACGTCCTCACCGAATTGCCTCAGCGCGCGGGCGACGCCGATATTACCGACCTGCTGCCCTTCAACTTCCCCAAAACCGCCGCTGCCTGAACGGGTCAGATGCCGCCCTCGATACGAAGGCCATCCGTCAAAAGCGCGGGCGTCATCGTGCGGAGAAAATCGCGCTTACATAACGGCAGCGAACTCACCAGCAACGCCATCCTGGTGTGGGCCGACCAAAGCCGTGTCGAATGGCACGACATCGCGCCGGGCAAACCCATGCAGAACGCCTTCGGCTGTGGGATGAGCTGTTGAACGAGACGTTGTTCACGTCACTGGCACAAGCCCGCGTCACACTTGGAAGTTGGCGGGCCGATTACAACGACACAAGACCACACTCGCAGCTCGGATGGAGAACCCCGTCCGAGTTCGCGATGACCTGCCACCCGCGCCGGGATCTGGCGCTGCGCTATGCCGAAGGCTCCGCGCCAGCTCCCGTCGCTGCCACCGCCCAACCGGGCAAATCCAACGGCACGGCCGAACTCAGGATTGGATAAAACCTGGGGGCAAGGTCAGGCGCTCTCAGGGCAATGAGCGTTCTGTCCACCGTCGCGACGATATCCGCGACCGTGCTGTGGTCGGCATCGCGGTGGTGCTGTTCACGACGCATGACCATTCGGAGGTTGCGCCACGTTCTCCGATGCCGCGATCGGACTGACAGTCTTACGCTGCTGAGCATGGACAGGAGGACTTCATCTTAATAAAACTGGGAGTCTAATACTTCTGCGGCGGGTCCACAATTGTGACGCTTCGCTCTGACGAGAATATTGTGTGATTTGAATCCACGGCTACGATGTCGCGGTATTTTGTTATCGACCAATATGGACCGTACGGGCTGCCTTCGCAATAATGGACGGGATCTTCCCTTCGCAGCCGCTCGAAACAAGTCCAAACGGTATCACCTTCAAAACGCTTGGGCTCGCTTACATCAAGACGGCTCAGCGGGATGTCAGCCTCCTCGCAAACGTTCTCTGCCGATAAGGCTGTCATGATTGTCTCGCGGACATTGGCGTGAAATTTTGAAAGATCGGCTCATGCGCTATTTTGCACTCGCATGGAAGCTCGGTCGAAACACAACGAGCTGGGCCCTACAGTAACAATGTGTGACGGATGTCATGGCTCGGCTTCGCGAGAGCTCTCTGAAATTATCTTACGGCCGAAGTTACTTGGGAACTTGGTTCGGCCCCCGTGGATAAAGAAAAGCGGAAAGGCGAGCGAAGCTCCCCTATCAAGATTGGGGAGGCGCGCGAACTCGCTTTGTGGTAGTCAACATCAGGACGCAAGCACTCGCCGCGATGGCACCCAGCGGCACGCCCGGTTGCCACTCGACTACTTATATTACGCGAGCAGATGGCACCCTAATCACGGTAGGGACTAAGAAGAGAGCGCGGTGTGCCAAGGACACTCGTTTTCCTTCACTCGCGATGCAGGCTTTCTTAGAATGAATGAACAGGAGACCAAACCGGCGATCGTGCGCGAGCCGGACGAAGAGTAAACTAACCTGGGCGTCACAACTGGCACTAAAGTATCCTCCATGCGCTGGAATAGAAGAGAATTGGCACAGCTGGAAAACCTCTGGGCCGCGGGACAGAGTGCCGCGCAGATCGCGCGTCATCTCGAGTGCAGTCGCAACGCAGTTTGCGGCAGGCTAGCTCGGTTGGGCCTCACTCGAGGTCACAAGCCACCAACAGCAAAACCCAAGATTCGACCCGCCCCGAAGCGAGGGCCGACGGCGATGGCGGCTGGTCGCGACTTCGTCGGAAAGAAGCTGTCGCAAAAGGCGCTAGATAGCCAGCCTCAGGAAATGAGCAAGCGGCAGCTTTACGCGATGCTAGCTGAGGCAGTCAGGAATACCGCGTAGAGCTATCAGGCGCGCCGCGATCTCCCGGGCCTATGCGCCGGATGGTCCATTCGGACGATTTGCTTGTTGGTTTGCGCGCTTTGTGGCTATGGGACGAACAGTGGCGTCGAGTAGAGTGTTCGCGGCGGAGGCTCGATCGTAGGTCAATTCATTCAATCTCAAGAGGCTGGATGCTCTGAATTAGAAGAATGCGTTCTGGTTCTTGAGCCTCGGTTTCGGCTATGCGTCTTCGGGGAAGCGCCCGACGTCCTGGTTTGCGCCGGTGTTTGGAACTTTCTGCACACGCCTGCCCGACGAAATACACGAGCTCGGGTGAAGCCGCTTGACCGTGAGCCTGTCCGGATGGAACCTCCGACAGGTACCGCCCCGGCGTCGGTGACAAGCTCAGCCTTGGAGCAACTTCACGGACCGCCGAGCTCTCGAGATATTGTCCGACCTCAGTCGAAGAAATAGACCCCTGCAGTGCCCAGGCACAAGACGACCACCACCCACCATAGGTGCCTTGACGATCTGTGCAAAACCGGTGGCAAGTCTGAAACGGCTGTTCAATTGCATCGATCACTTCTCGCTCGCCTACCCGGTCATTACTTTTTCCATACCAACTCGAGAACAGACTCACGCCAACAGCCGTGGCGCCGCGCGACACCGACGATCCGCGCATTGGTGAACTCGACTACGTACCGGGATGTCCCCGAGCCGGCGCAGGATCCCTGGGTGGATGGGGAATACGCCAGGCAGAAATCAACTACCAAACCTGGTCAGTTGCTGAAGATTGCGAGGCGACGTATCAAATTTGATCGATGAACCTCTCACGAGTCAGGTCGTGGAGCAGTTCCAGCTCTAGCAGCGTCAACGGCCCCGGGGGA
The DNA here is from genome assembly GCF_023073295.1 of Bradyrhizobium sp. 23. Taxonomy (NCBI): domain Bacteria; kingdom Pseudomonadati; phylum Pseudomonadota; class Alphaproteobacteria; order Hyphomicrobiales; family Nitrobacteraceae; genus Bradyrhizobium; species Bradyrhizobium sp. 23. The sequence goes on from NZ_JADPJF010000003.1 coordinate 3,077, forward strand.
TGTCTCGTTGGCGAACGTCGGAGATTCGCGAAGCGGAGTTGAATCTGGGGCCCCGCCGTGGCCGTGTTGATTCGAGTATCTCGCCTGCAGCAGTTGTTCTCTGTCTTCGAGAGGAACGGCTTGCTATCCCACACCGCGTTTCGTCAGCAGATCGGCCGTCACGCAAGCTTCCAATTGTCTAGCGACATTCCGGATACTATCGGCAAAAGACTTCGCTTGCGACCACAAACTTCGTAAACATAGGATAACAATCGTTGCAGACCTCGGTCCTGGAAAAGTATTGCGATGCTCGCCTTCCTTGGTACACCATTTATCCAACTGTAGCCCAGTTCTCCACGGTGGTCGGCGCCGAAGCCTGTGAGAAATGGCTGCAGCGCCTGCCGGTTAATGAGTCCGTGTCGCTCTATTTCCACGTTCCGTTCTGTCGATCGATTTGCTGGTATTGCGGCTTCGCTCGAAGCATCACTCGCCGGGATTCACCTATCCTAGAATATTTGGCGGTTCTTCGTAAGGAGATCGAGTTGGTCGGGGCGCAGGTGCCGCAACGGCTGCCTGTGAGCGACGTGCACTTCGGCGGTGGAACGCCGACCCTCATCGAGCCCGCGCAGTTCGGGGCGCTGATGGAACTTCTGCGCCGCCGCTTTGCGGTTTCGAAAACGGCCGCCATCGCTGTTGAGATCGACCCGCGCACCTTCACGCTCGCCACATCCGAAGCGTTAGCGGCTGCCGGCGTGAACCGCGCGAGCCTGGGCGTCCAGAGCTTCGATCCAATTGTTCAAAAGGCCATTAACCGCGTTCAGAGTGAGGCACAAACAGAGCGCGCTGTCGAAATGCTGCGGCAGCATGGAGTAATCCGCATCAACTTCGACCTCATCTACGGTCTGCCAAATCAGACGGTGCAGTCCTGCGTTCAGACCGCGACTACGGCGGTGGCCATGCGACCAGACCGGCTTGCGGTATTTGGCTACGCGCACGTTCCTTCCTTTAAGAAGAATCAGCGCCTGATCGACGAGGCAACGCTGCCAGACAGCCCTGCCCGTGCAGAACAGGCCGCGGCGATGGCCAATACACTGATTGCTGCGGGCTACCGCCAAATCGGACTAGACCATTTCGCCTTGCCGGACGATGAGCTCACGCTGGCGCAGAAAGCCGGTCGCCTGCGGCGGAACTCACTGGGTTACTCGGCCGACACCCGCCATAAAGTCATCGGCTTCGGCCCGTCGGCCATCGGCCGCCTTGGCGACGGTTACGTCCAGAACGAAGTTGAAGCGGGTTCTTACAGCGACCAAATCAATGCCAGCCGTCTGGCGACGTCAAAGGGCTACTGTCTCAGCCTCGAAGACCGCGTCCGAGCCGCAATCATCGAGCGGCTGATGTGCGATTTCGAAGTCGACGTGCCGGCAATTTGCATTACTCATGGATTTGACCCGGTCCCTTTCCTCGGTTCACCCGAACGCTTGGCAATGCTCGCCGAGGATGGGATCGTGGAGGTGGAAAAGGGATTCATCCGCGTGAGGCAGGAGCATCGTTTTCTAACTCGCGCTGTGGCCGCCGCATTCGATGCTTATCTTGGCGCGCCGCTCTGCTAAGACCAGCCAAGGAGCGCTGATCGTATGAATGCATTACCTTCCGTTATGCGCCCAGAACCCCGGGTAACGATTTTCGCTCACCTGGTGCACTCACGTACAGCGCCAAATTCGTAAACGACGCCGTGCGCAGCTGCGCGACGAGAGCCGACCCGGCCCTACCGCGAAGATGGCTAGGCGAGTTGCTGCCGGGAATTGGACGCCGCCGACTGCAACGCAGTCCGCTCAAGCGGCGTGACCGACAAAGTTCATCACATCACCACCATTGCCCGTGTGGCCGCGGACCTCGACCAGGACGACCACTGGCTGCGGGAGGCCGCCAACAAAATGGCGATCGAGGACGGCTTCATCTGGGTCTAGGAGATGAGATCTAGGCGTTCAGCGACTTCGGTATCGAAAACCTGATCAAGCTCGTCCGGCTGTACGAGGATATTTCGACCTGCTCAAGCGCTGGCAGCGCGGGATACCGCAATCAGCCTGCGATCTACGCTGGAACTCCCAGCAAAGAGGAGCGCTTCGTGGTGATGCACGACGGATCCTATTGATGTGCATGGTCGCCGCTCGACCTGGATCGCTACGGTCCGCTGCGTGCAATCCAGAGCAGCAGCTGGTCGACGCGACGAGCTAGACCAAAAGCACAAAAAGGACCAGCGCCGGCGCTACACGGCGCCAACGATAATCGAGCACCACAGTTAGAACCGGATCCCGCGGGATCGAAACAAGTTTCCCGTAAGCGCTCGCGCAACCGAAATCGAAGCGACCTTCCCGAATAGCACCACTCGATGCTGCCATACCGGAGTTCGTCCCTGACGCCGGGACGGTCTCACGCCGAGCGGCACGATACCTACGATTCGCACAGCGAGGCCGACGTCCCGCGCCCCGTCAACCTACTAAACCTAGCAATTGATGCAGTTGACGGACACATGCCAGTCATTGCCGGTGAAACTCGCTCGGGCCACATCAAGGACGACGTCACGATGCGATATAGATCCGGTAAATCCAATCGAGCTGATGGATGTTCTGTCTGGTCCCGCAGCTATCAAAACGCCTCCAATCGCGCTCTCCATCTTCCCATGAGAGCCAATCAAGACCTCGCGCCGGCCTCAGCGAGCTTACGGGCGTCAAAAGATGTTAGCCCCTTCTGCCCGCCTGTGCTTCATCGCATGGACCGAGCTGCGGGCGTTTCTAGGGTCCGGCGTGTTCTTATGCGAGCTCAGCTACTGGCGCGGCTCTCTGTTGAAGAACATCCTCGTGGCAGCGGATTTGTCGCGAGAATCCCTGGGCTCCGCGCGCTGGCCGCCAATCTCTTGGCAGCGAACGTCACGTCGAGCAGGCCACTCTCCGTTTCGACACGGTGCGGCAGATGCTTGCACTCGCTTAGCGATCGGGCGGCTGGGTTGCGCCGCGCTGGGTACCACCACGTTGGCCAAGCTGCGCCAGCAGTGGTGATAGCACGGAACGCTGAGCGGGTCTCGTTGGCATAGAGAGCCGCCTGGCCTCAAGCGTCACCTACATCGCCTTGAGCACTAGGATCGCGAACCGGTCTAGGCCGTCAGGTGGACGTGCACCTTATTCAAATCGACGGACGTGGAAATCACGATGCATTGTTGCGGTATAGCGCCAGTATCCATGCGGGCATACTCGGCTCGCGCAGTTGCTTTCATCTCTCGACCAAGTGCGAAGCCAAGAGGGCGTATTCTCCTTTCCCTGATAGCTAGTCTCGCCTGCAGTTCGGCGGAGGCAGAACCTCGTGATATCTCTGGCCCTAGAAGTCACAGCCCCGATGAGCTCGCCGAGGCAAGAAGCCAAACAATCTCCAATCCGGCTGTAACCTTCCGAAGCGGCAGGCCCAAAGGAGCAGCGCGCCTTTCTGGAAACTCGCTGCCAAAAGCAGCTAGGTCTACCACAACGCGCGATAGTGCGGAGGTCACCGCCAAGAGCAGAAGTCAAAAGCAGATTGACCCATTCGCAAAATTCGAGAAGCTCCGCGAAAAAGGTGCGGCGTTCACTGGTCCTGGTCCTGCGGACACCGTAGATCAGGATACAGCTTCTGTCAGATCCGAGCTTTCGGATCTCGGGATTGGATTCGCTGGCTGGACCCTAAACACGTTTATCAACAATCAACTCGATAATGCGGCCAGAAGCACCATCGCCAATCAACAATATGTCGGCCAGAATCCGACATTTAGTACGGTCAACTCTATGATCGTGACCTATGACCTCGCTCGGTTTGGAATTCCCGACGGTCAGATCGTCGTGGGAGCCGAGCATCAATATTGGACATGGAAGAGCGCCGGACCAGACCGACTGGGAATCAATGCAGTTTCCTACTATCAAACATTGTTCGAAAGGAAGATCGAACTCAAAGTGGGTTACCTCAGGAACCAACATGAGTTTGCGGGTGCCGGAGAAAAAGTTTTTGGACCCTCGTCGAAGATGCTGTTCCAAGCAGGCATGAGCAACAATTGGGCGCCAACGCCGGCTCTTAATCTGAAATACAATTTTGACGATCGCTTATATAACAAGCTCTCAATCCAGCGCTCGCTTAGTCCGGCCGGTCAATATGCGCATGTAAGCGAAAATCCCACTGGCTTGAACTGGAGCACGCGCGACGCGGGCATTCTTTTGCTTGATGAAGTTTGCTATAAGAACAAGCCTACTCCCGGCGTACCCGAGACTTGGCTGCGGGCTGGCGTGGGCTTTAACAACAGCAGCTACACGGACCTACAGCATCCGACGCAACCGACGGCCAAGGCGAACAGCGTCTACTATGTAGCTGCGGATAGGCAATTCTGGCAGTCTGCCGTCCATGGCTCGGCATCTCGCGGAATCTATGGCGGGTTCTCTGTGATGTACGCTCCGCCTGACCTAAATAGGGCTAGTCAGTACTACGAGCTTCGCCTGTATGCGAAGGGCCTGTTTGACAGCCGGCCCACTGATCAGATGAGTCTTGTTGTCAACAACACCATCTGGAGCCATTTCGCGGTGGACGCTGCATTGGCGAAAGAGCAGCTGGCGCACCGGGACAGCACAGCAATTTCGGGACTGTATACGGCGCATCTGGCGCCCGGGATATATACAACCGTAGGACTGACGTACATCAATCACCCGACAAGCATTACCTACACGCCGCAAACAGGACACGCCCTGAATATCTTGGTATCTACGTCGGTATTCTTCTAGGCTCTGAGGACTGCGCGGAGCGGCATGTAGTCGATGTCCCACTCGCCCTTTTCAACGGTATGGGCCACCCATCACGGCGATTTTGGTATCCGCTTTGCTCCTGACGCGAAGCCGGGTACCGCGTAAATTGAGCCTTGATATCCAACGTAGCATGCTGTTGGGAATGGTAGGTTAGAGCCTTTGCTGCTTCGGTCTACGAGCGATAGGCCGACGTCGTACTTGCGCAAGAGCTATACCCTCCGGCCGCGGAATGATCTCCCATGCTCATTTGTTCAATCGAGTGCTGAGCTTGCGGCAGCGACATTGCTTTCGGATGATTGCTGGTGCAGCTTGTCAGAATCGCGCCCGAGCTCGTACTCTGCCATGACAGGCCGAAATCGTGCCCTCGGAGCTTAGTTCACGCCGAAGAGGTGTGGTAAGCGGAACCGCGACACAGATGCCAAAGCTACCCAACTACGGTAATCGCTGTATCTGTCCGACGGTCGTGGCGCTGGCCGAATGGCAATGCGCGAGGTCGACGGACACGTGCCCCCCCTTCGGCGGCAAATCGACCGGACGCGGCCGGATGACTTGCGCCACTCGAATGCTGACTCATTTTCGTCGGTCGAGACGAGCTTTAGCATCTTACTCCAGCAAGGAGTCGCCTCCCGAGTCTGCGGCGCGTTAGCCCTCCCATCCAATTGCGCGTGGCGTTCTGCTGGGTTCACTTCTCTTCTCAAACATCTATTCGCGCGAACATGCGATAAGAGCAGTGCATGATCGGTGAATTTTGCCGAGCCTTGCTAGGCAACCTTCGTGGACGGGTGCTTCGTCGTCTTGAGGCGCGTTACACTGCTTCGACCGTCGACGCTGACGGGCGCGTCACCATCGATTGTGGCACGATGAACGACGCGATGCTGGTCACCGTAATCGTTGACCGCATAATGCTGCGTTGCGCGGTTATCCCAGATCGCGACATCGCCTTCTTTCCAGCTCCAACGTACGGTGTTTTCGGGTGCCGTGATATGAGACTGGAATAGATCAAACAGCTTCTGACCGTCGCGTTTTGGGATACCAATAAACCTTTGCACCAGATCGCCGAGCACCAGGGCGCGCTCGCTGGTCTCGGGATGTACACGGACCACCGGGTGCTCCGTCTCATAGATCGTTTTGGTAAAGACCTCATCAAAATGCTTCTGGTCGATTTCGCGAACACGGCAGGTCCCAGCGTAGTCGAAGGCGTTGCTGTGAACGGTCCAGAGTTCGTCGGCAAGCCGTTGGAGCGGCCGCGGCAGATCCAGATAGGCGGCCACAGCGTTCGACCAAATCGTATCGCCACCGGACGATGGGACCACAATGGCTCGCAGCACCGCAAGTCTAGGATACGCCGCGAGAAAGGTTCCATCGGCGTGCCATACATCGGCCCGGCTACCTCCGCGCGCGGAATCAAGCTCGATGATCGAGGCCGTTCCATTGACCGTACCGAGTGTCGGATGCGGCACCAGCCTTCCCAAACAAGCAGCAAATCGCTCCTGCTCCGCGTCATCAAGATGCCCCTGATCGCGGAAGAAGATCACCTTGTGTTCGAGCAGCAAGCTGGTGATCTCAGCGATGGTTTGGCGCGGTAAATCACCCGAGAGCTTAATATTTCCGATTTCAACACCGATGCGCGCTGCGCGCTTGACGACGTCGGTCAGTGGAATGACCCTCTCGGTCGAAGCCGTTTGTTTCATTGCGAATATTTCCAAGCTTTGCGGATTCTTCAAGCGGACTAGGGCGCGTGTGACTAGGTTTCGTAGGCGAGCCTCGCGCTACGGGTACTCTCGAGCAAGCACCATGCCAGTTGGAAAACGGAGCTGTGAACGTCCCTCAGGTACGGGACCGGGTTTGAGTCGAACAGTTTGCCAGGAACTCGATGCCACCCCCCACCCTCTTTCCAACCCACCCGGGCCGGCGGCGAAAGGTATAGGGCGCATAGTCGATAGAAAATGTACCGCTCGGCACTCGAAGAGAAAGGCCATACGGTCCTCGTGCAACGTCGGGCAGCCAGCCTTGCGCGCTGTTCTCGTCCAGTATGCGCACTCCGCTTAACAGTTTGCGGCAATCGGCCAGTCTCGAGCCGCCTCTGCGAACGGACCATCACCGGCTCTCAAGGTGTCCGGGACCTGCCTTGGCCGTGATCACTGCCGAAACAGCATCGGCTGGAAATGGGAGAGGAATAGATGACCCTGGAAGAGCTCCAAACGATTGAACTACGGCTTCATCCAGGCGAAAGCCATTGATCCGCGGCACTGGGCTCGCGATGTTCTCGATGCACCGACGTCCGAGCACGGTAAGGCAGATGTTCTGCACGGTCCGGCTGGATTTGCCCAACAAGCCAAAGATATGTCCACTACCAGTCTTTACAGGTGTTTCAATGTTGTCAAAGTAGTTGCCCTCGATCAGCACTTGCACAGATGGTCCAGCATCCACTGCATGGAAGAATCCGCCGCTCTGTTGCGCATTCGTGTTGTGGAAGTAATTGTTGAGGAGATGAATAATAGCCTGGGCACCGTCAATGTGCGGCGCCCGCCCTGAGATCTCATGGAAATAGTTATTTGCGATGGTGATCGTCTGCGGGACACCAAGAAAAAGGAGATTCCAATAGTGCTCCCCGTTACAATAGGAGGAATAGGTATCGCTGCCATCGAAGTCGTTCCAGGAAATCGTAATATTCGTCGTAGGGCCAAGGCCGCCGGCAATCATCTGCCGCCCGATATTATGAAACCGGTTGTGATCGATCCAAACCAGGTCGGCTCGTGCAATTGCAATAGCATCGCCGGCAAATATCATGCCTTGATTGATATCACTGATGGTCAGGTTGCGAATAACGACGTTGCTGACCCCATTTAGGCGCAGCCCCTTCCCTTTGATTGTCGCGCTCGGGCCAACGCCGATCACCGTCTTGTTTGAGCCAATCTCCAGCGGGTGCTTGCCGGCCCTGTCGAAGCCGACCAATGTCTTCTCCTTGCCGTCGCAATGCGCATCGTTGCCATCTATAAGGAGAAGGGACTCACTTTTATACGGTGCCGAACAAGCACGGCCGTATTGGCAACCCTGCCCCTCGCCTTGCCCTTCCGTACCGGTAAAGTCTATGGTTCCGGCTACCTGAATCTCGCGCGGACTATTGTCATTGCAGCGCCCGAAGCTGTACGAACGACACAACTCATACTTCAGAGCCTTGGTTGATCTGACCTGAACTACCTCGCCTCCAAGGCCGCCCGTCGCTGCAGAGCCAAAGCCATTGAGGGCTTCCGATCGCACATAGTTCGATCCGAGCACGGAAGAGACGCCGACGACGACAGCAAGTCCACCGAGCACGCGCAACGACCGTTTGATGTGCTTCATCGTGTCCCTCATAGGCATGTGCTCTCTTTTACCCGGAAAACCCGCACGAGGACTTGAACTCTCGAACTCAAATGCTGAACTGGAATAGGCCATCAGCATCCGGCGTTAACGCCATCAGATCGTCCTCAATAAGGCAGGATCGGAATATCGGAACCATGCTACGCAACAGGTGCAGCCGCACGCTCCGCACCAGCTGTGATGGATCTGGGTAGCCATTGAGCCAATCACGGCCGATGAGAGCAGCGGTCGACCTTCGAGAGCCCCGTCAGAGGAATACTGTGGGGTGCAACACGTCTGGCCTAGGAGTTTAGTCCCAAGTTTTGATGGTGCATTCTTATCGCACGATTCGAAGGATGCGCTATGGGACAAGTTTTGCACGGCTGCGCCACGACGACGGAGGCGGTCCGTCGAGCAATACAAAATAGTCAAGAGAGCCTGAGAGTGCTCGCCAAGCGCTACGGGATCAACCAGAAGACTGTCGCGAAGTGGAGGGAGCGCGAGACCGTCGCCGATCTCCCGACAGGCCCCAAAGAAGCCAAATCGACCGTGCTTTCCATCGAGGAGGAGGCGATCATCGTCGCTTTCCGGCGGCATACGCTATTGCCGCTCGACGATTGCCTCTATGCGCTCCAGCCGACCATCCCGCATCTGACGCGATCATCCCTGCATCGCTGTCTCCAGCGCCACGGGATCAGCCGATTGCCGGAGGTCGGAGGCAGCAAGCCTCCGAAGAAAAAATTAGAGGCTTATCCGATCGGCTATTTCCACATCGACATTGCTGAGCTCCAGACCGCTGAAGGCAAGCTCTACCTCTATGTCGCTATCGATCGCACCACCAAAGTCGCCTTCGTGCAACTGGTCAGGAAGACGGGAAGGACCTCGGCCTCGACCTTCCTCGAAGCTCTGATCGCGGCTGTCCCCTACAAGATCCACACGGTTCTCACCGACAATGGGATCCAGTTCACTTTCCCCCCGCGCTACGCGGACGGCCCCACGGCAAGAGAGCTGGCTCCGCAAATTCGGACAGTAGCTTGAGTGGATTTTCTGCCTGACAGCGGCGAGGATTCTTGCCGCGAATCAGGAGCGAAGATGACGAAGAAGAGCCGCCGGACGCATTCTCCGGCATTCAAGGCGAAGGTTGCTTTGGCTGCGGTCAAAGGCGACAAGACGCTGGCGGAGCTGGCGCAACTGGTTGATGTTCATCCGAACCAGATCACGATCTGGAAAAACCAGCTCCTGGAAGGCGCCGCCGGCGTGTTTGGGCATGACAAGGCATCGGCCGAGACGCCGGTCGATTTGAAGGCGTTACATGCCAAGATCAGCGAGCTGGCGTTGGAAAACGATTTTTTGTCCGGCGCGCTCACCAAGGCGGGCCTGCTGAGCGCAAAGCGATCATCGACCGCGGTCATGATCTTTCTATCGTGCGCCAGGCGAAGGTCCTGAAGCTGGCTCGCAGCACGGTCTACTATGAACCTCGGCCAGTTTCGGCCGAGGACCTTGCCTTGATGCGTCGGCTCGATGAGCTGCATCTCGATTATCCCTTCGCGGGAGCGCGTATACTGCGATCGTTGCTGCGGCGGGAGGGCGTATACGCCGGTCGCCGCCACATCGCGACGCTGATGAAGCGCATGGGGATCGAGGCGGTCTATCGTCGCCCGAACACGAGCAAGCCGGCACCGGGTCACAAGATCTACCCGTACCTGTTGCGCGGATTGAAGATCGAGGGGCCCGACCAGGCGTGGGCAATGGACATCACCTACATTCCGATGCGGCGTGGCTTCGTCTATCTCGCGGCGGTCGTCGATGTGTTCAGCCGACGGGTCCTGGCCCATCGCGTCTCGATCACAATGGAGGCGGCCTTCTGCGTCGAAGCGGTCCAGGAGGCGTTGGCGAAGCACGGCAGGCCCGAGATTTTCAACACGGACCAGGGCAGCCAGGTTCACCCGCCTCGAGTTCACCGATGTGCTGCTGGACGCGAAGATCGCCATCAGCATGGACGGCAAGGGCGCCTGGCGCGACAACGTGTTTGTCGAGCGGCTCTGGCGCACGGTCAAATACGAAGAAGTTTATCTCCGCGCCTACGACAGCGTGTCCGAGGCGCGAGCGTCAATTGCCAAGTAACTGGCCTTCTACAATCAGGGAGGCCCTCACTCGAGCCTTGACGGGCGCACGCCCGACGAGGCTTACTTCGGCACGCAAGCTATGGTGATGGTCGCATGACCGTCGCCGACGATTTTGTCGTCGCTCTGGTCGGGCTACGCCCTCCCGACGCAACGACAAAATCGTAAGGCCCCGCGTTCAGCATAACCCGGCAGGAATCCACTTAAATCCCGCGGGGCGCTGTCCAAACAACCGGGGTCAGCTCTGTCCGCCGCGTCACCAAGACCATCCATCCGCCGCGAGATGAAGCGCCGCGCCGCGGTCGAGCCGGTGATCGGTCACCTCAAGGCCGAACACCGCATGAGCCGCAACCACCTCAAGGGCCGCGCCCGACCGAATCAACCCCGTCCTTGCCTGCGCATTTCACTGATGGTGAGCGGTGATTTCACGCGATGGTGAGCAGGGATTTCGCGCGATCGTGAGCAGCGGCTTTGACCGAGCATGGGTGATTGGTTCAGGGGTTTGAGTTGGCGTCAGGAGTGTGATTGCGGGCGTTTTGTTTTCGCATGCTTTCTCCGGAGAGTTGAAGGCGGTGAGCGTTGTGAACGAGGCGGTCCAGGATGGCGTCCCCGAGGGTTGGGTCGCCGATAACGTCGTGCCAATGTTCAACAGGGACCTGACTGGTGACGATGGTGGAGGCGCGACCGTGGCGATCATCGAGGATCTCCAGAAGGTCGCGCCGTTCGGGCGGATTTAGAACTGATAGGCCCCAATCATCGAGGATCAGAAGTTGAACGCGGCCGATGGTTTTGAGCAGCCGGCCATATCGGCCGTCGCCGCGAGCCAGGGCGAACGCCTCGAACAGGCGCGGGACGCGGTGATACTGGACCGAACGATTGTCGCGGCAGGCCTTGTGGCCGAGGGCGCAGGCAATCCAGCTCTTGCCGAGCCCGGTTGCCCCTGTGACGAGCAGGTTCTCGTTGCGGTCGATCCAGTCGCCGCCGACGAGCCTGGCGAAGACGGCGCGATCGATACCGCGTGGCGTGCGCAAATCGACGTCTTCCACGCATGCGCTCTGGCGCAACGCGGCGAACTTGAGACGGGTCGTGAGACGTTTGGCGTCGCGCTCGGCGGCTTCCCGATCGACCAGCAATCCGACGCGCTCCTCGAACGACAGGGCATCGAGATCCGGTGATCGTCGCTGCTCCTGGAGGGCCTTGGCCATTCCGGTCAAGCCGAGCGTAATCAGCCGTTCATGGGTCGGATGTGTCAGCATTGGGGGTCTCCCTATCAGTGGAAATAGCCCTGACCGCGGATGTTGCCGTGGCGCAGGGGCTGGTGGTCGGACGTCTCGTCGAGAAAAGCGCGATCAAGGCCATTCTTGAGGATCGAACGGATCGAGGCGACGGAGCGAGCCTTGATCAGGATGCCGCGTCGGCAGGCGGCATCGACACGCGCGTTGTCGTAGCTCCTGGCCAGCGACAGGATACCGAGGCAGGTGCGAAAGCCTTGCTCGGGATGCGGCCGGGCCGCGATGACGGCCTGGAAAAACGCGGCGGCAGAGGGACCGATCTTCTCGCCGGCAGCGATCAATCCTCCCGGCGTCCATTTGCCGTAGCGGCGGTGGGCGCTCGGCATATGATCGGCGATGGTGGTATGGCCACGCCGGTTGGGCGCGCGGGCGTGGCCGGCGATCCTCTGTCCCTTGTGGAAGACCTCGATGGTCTTGTCGGCGATGCGGACATCGACGAGTTCACGGATCAGCCGATAAGGGGTGGAATACCAATGGCCGTCGATCTCGACATGATAGTCGGGCGCGACGCGGCAACGCTTCCAGCGCGCAAAGACGTAGGGCTGGTCCGGCAGTTCTCCCAGCTTGGGACGATCGATCTGGGCGAACAGCTCGGTCCGGCTGGAGCCAAAACCGCGCATCTGGCGGGCGTTGAGTTCGACGACGAGGCCGCGGATGGCCGCATTGAGCTCCGCCAGGGAAAAGAAGCGCTGGTTGCGCAGGCGGGCCAGGATCCAGCGCTGGGCGATCTGGACGGCGACCTCAACCTTGGCCTTGTCCTTTGGCCGCCTCGGCCTCGCCGCCAGGATCGCGGTGCCGTAATGACCGGCCATCTCGGCATAGGTTCGGTTGATCCCGGGATCGTAGCGATCGGGGTTGGTCACGGCGGCCTTGAGATTATCGCAGACCACGAACTTCGGCACGCCGCCGAGATACCTGAACAGGTTGGCATGCACGCCGATCCAGTCGGACAGGCTCTCGCTTGGGCAGGCCTCGGCGTAGGTGTAGTTCGAGGCCCCCATCGCCGCGACGAACAGCTTCATGGCGCGCACTTCGCCGGTGATGGGATCGAAGATGTCGATGGTGTCGCCAGCGAAATCGACGAACACCTTCTCCCCACCGATGTGGGTCTGACGCATGCTCGGCTGCGCCCGCTGCTTCCAGGCCTCGAAAGTCGTGCAAAACCAGGTATAGCCAAAGCCATCTGGATTGGCGGCGCGATACTCTTCCCACAACAGCAGGCGTGTCACGCTGCGCCGGCGTAGCTCCTTCTCCACATAAACCCAGTCGGGGGACGGTCGTCGGTCGCTTTGCGAGGCAGCCTTTGGCGCCGGGAACAGCAGCAGCTCCAGGCCCTCGTCATCCATGCCCTCCGGCAGCGGCCAGCTCAGCCCGGCAAGGCGGGCGCGACGCACGTAGCCATGCACGACACCATTGCTCACTCCCAACGTCCGCGCGATGACGCGCTCGGTCAGGCCCTGATGCCTCAAACGTAGAACTTCTCGGATCCGGCGCATCGACAATCTCTGCGTAGGCATCAGGCTTCCTCATTGGTTGAATGAGAAACCCGTAGCCCGGTTGAGTTGTCGGCCGAAGCGTCCGGCACCGCCAAACGGTGCTCATGATCGCCTGAAATCGCTGCTCACGATCCTCTGAAATCGTTGCTCACGATGCGGTGAAATCTGTGCTCACGATCCCGCGAAACACGCACCTTGCCGCCGCCGGCTTCAACTTCCACCTTTTGCTGCGCTGGTTCGAACGGCTTTTGCGGCCCTGATGCAGAGGCTCCGGTGCATCATCCGCCAGCCGCACTACGCTTGAACCAGCGCGTTGCGGGAAACTTCACGGACGACATCCTACGCCGCATCAGCGCTTTACGCCACGCTCGCCAACCTCTCAGCACGCCGGCGAATAAGACGGGCTAGCTCCGGCTCCGCTCTCGTTGTGAGACACCATCATGCTCTGCGAACGCGCCGATTGCAGACCTTCAATCGGGGCGAAGTTGCACTTCAACCCCTTCAACCAGCTGCGCGCGCTATTCAGTTGAAGCCGACATCACCCCCTTAGCCGGTTTTGCAGGGCCTGCCGGTCGACGACGAGGTTGAGGAGGCTCAGATCTGCCCGCCGTCTTCCCGCGAGCCGTCTGACGAGCTCCCGGGTACCATCGACCACAAAGACACCGCAATCATAGCCGTTCCCCTGCTCGCGTATGAGGGCATCTCGCAAATCGGCTCCCACCCGCTCTGCGAGCGTTGCTGCACGTCCGGCATTGTATGGCTCTAAGGAGTCGTAGTGATAGGCGACCGGCCTGTCGCGATCGCGGCGATCTACCAGCAGCAACGACCAATGGGAGCCGCGGGCACGGACGTCCGTAGCGCTCGCATCACTCACCGGCAAGAACAGGAAGTCGGCCGTATCGTTGCCATTCCGATCGTTGACAATGCGACGGAA
>NZ_JADPJF010000103.1:0-90074 GCF_023073295.1 Bradyrhizobium sp. 23
CCCCCAATCCCTGCAATCTCAAATGCCGCCGCAACCGGAAAACTGACTCCTGCTCAATCGCTTAGTGCCTTGTTCACGGACGACGCGTTAGGCAGGTCGGAATAGGATTTCCCCTTATCCGTCGTCGCGTCGTCGATGTTGCCGCCATAGACCAGCGAGGTCTCCGAGGCCGGGCAGAAGCTCTTGCAGGATTGCGCCTTGCTCTCGGAATCGTTTCCCTGCGCCGGGAAATAACGTCCGTCGCAGCCGCGCACGCAATAGGCCGTGCCGCCACCGTAGGAGGCCCGCTGGCGCGGCGGGTCGTAGCGCGGCGTGTCATCGGTCTGGAAAGGCATGCGAATCTCGGGCGCCGGCCGTCCGCGGAAGCCGCCGAACAGCGCCGAGAAAAAGTCCTCCGCATGGGCGGATGGCGTCAGCGCGAGGCCGAAGGAGGCAATGGCGACGAACGCCGCCGCGCCCCCGGCGAGTTTGCCGATCGAACGTCTCTTCATGTGACCTCACTCGACCCTTAGTTCACGGCCGAATTCGAAATGTTCAGCGCCTGCCGGCCTGAGGGCAGCGCGGTCACGGCTGGGCGCTTGCGCACGGAATCACTGCCTTTCGCCATCAGCGGCGCGTTCTTCGGTAGCACGACCACCTTGGCGCCGACATTGACACGGCCGAACAGGTCGGTGACATCCTCATTGGTCATGCGGATGCAACCGGACGAAACGAACTTCCCGATCGTGGTGGGATCGTTGGTGCCATGGATGCGGTATTCGCTCGACCCGAGATACATCGCACGCGCGCCGAGCGGATTGCCGGGGCCACCAGCGACGAAGCGGGGCAGATAGGGTTGGCGCGCGATCATCTCAGCCGGCGGATGCCAGTCCGGCCACTCCGCCTTGCGGCTGACGCTCTGCACGCCCGACCAGGTGAAGCCCTCGCGGCCGACGCCGACGCCATAACGGATCGCGCGGCCCTGGCCGAGCACATAGTAAAGGTAAGTATTGTTGGTATCGATGACGATGGTGCCGGCCGGCTCGCTGCGGTCGAAGCTGACAATCTGCCTGCGCAGGCGATCTGGCAGCGCGGCATCCTCGTCGGGCGCTTGCGCGTTCTGACTTGCATAGCCTTGGTTCGCATAGCCCTGGTTCGCATAGCTTGGGCTCGCATAACCCTGCGAATAGCCCTGGTCCTGCGGGTAAGCCTGATCTTGCGGATAGGTGTAGCCCAGCGTCTGTGCGCTTGCGGCGCCGAACGGCACTGCCAGCAAAGCGGTTGCAAAGGCAAAAGCGGTGATGCGGCGCTGCGATAAGCGGCGTCGGACTGCAGAGAACTTCGTCATGTGCTGCCCCGTGTGGATGCCTGCATCAGGGTGATGCGCTGGTTTGTTCAACGCGGTCCAACCGCTACAAGTTCCGCGGCGGGATGCAGCAGCGACGTCAGAGTCAAGCGAGCGCTTCTTCGCGAAGCCGCGATGGAACCCGCAGGGCGCGAGGACGTTCTCCCCTGGTCATGGGCGCGAGGACTGAAGTCTCCGTGCCGGAGAGGTATTGTGCGCGTCCTTCCCAGTGAACGTATGACTCCCGGCAATGGCGAAGGCACTCCGCTTCCCGAGAGCCACGGCGAACTCCCGCCGGTGATCCGCCGCACCGAACTCGTCGCCTTCTCGCTCGCCGGACTGCTCCTCATCGCAATCGTCGCGGTGCTCTATGTCGGAAAGGCGTTCTTTTTGCCTGTCGTGATGGCGTTCGTCACCGGCACGATGCTCTCGCCGGCAGCGACCTTTCTGGAGTACCGGAAAGTGCCGCGCGGGCTTGCCGCCGTCTTGATCGTGTTCGCGGTGACCGCCGTGGTCGGCTTCATCGTCGCGCTGATCGCCTCGCCGGCGATGGAATGGAGCTCGCGCCTGCCCGAACTCGGCGCGCAGTTGAAAGACAAGGTCCACGTGTTCGACCGGCCGCTGGCGCTGTGGCGAGAGCTGCAGACGATGCTCGGCGGCTCGGAGGGATTGCCAAGCTTCCAGATGCCGAAATTCGAGTGGGTGCAGCCAACGATTGAATTCCTGTCACCGACCTTTACCGAATTCCTGCTGTTCTTCGTCACCCTGATCCTGTTCATCGCCAGCTGGCGCGACCTGCGACGGGCAATGATCATGACCTTCAGCGATCACGACGCACGGCTGCGCACGCTTCGCATCCTCAACGAGATCGAGGTCCATCTCGGCAACTACCTTTTGACTGTGACCCTGATCAACGTCGGCGTCGGCGTCGCCGCCGGAATCGTCTGCGCCCTCACCGGAATGCCCAATCCGGCTGGCCTCGGCGCGCTGGCGGCCACCCTCAATTTCATTCCGATCATCGGACCGGTGGCCATGTTCGCCATTCTGGTCGTGGTGGGGCTGGTCACCTTCCCGACCGTCAGCGGCGGCCTGATGGCGGCGCTCGCCTTTGGCGGCATCACCTTCCTGGAGGGACATTTCGTCACGCCGACCATCATCGGCCGGCGGCTGGCGCTCAATGCGCTCGCGGTGCTGCTGGCGCTGGCGTTCTGGACCTGGCTGTGGGGCCCGATGGGCGCGTTCCTGTCGTCGCCGCTGCTGATCGTCGCCCTGATCCTGAAGGAGCATCTGTTGCCTGAGGATTCGCCGCAGCTCCCGCAGGACTGACCGGTTTCCGTGAACGGAACTTACACCACGACGAAACGTTTCCCGGCTGTCTCAACCGTCAACAGCCCGGAGCCCCTGATGTCCACCACCAATGCCGAAGCCGGGATGAGAGACTGGACCGACAAAGCCACCAGAGAACGCCTCGAGAAGGATGTAGCAGCCGTGAAAAGCGATATCGCCGCCCTCACTGATCAGATCACCGACGCGCTCAATACTTTTGCCAACTCCTCCAGCAAGCAAGCCCGCCGCGGCTATAGCCAAGCGCGCGAAAACGTGGATTCCGCGATCGACGACATGTCGGAACGCGGCAGCGCGATGATGGGCGCGGCACAGGAGGCCTACGGCTCGATCGAGGAGACGCTGGAGGACGCGATCACGCAGCGGCCGCTCGCGACCGTCGGGCTTGCGCTCGGCATCGGCTTCCTGATCGGCGCGGTCTGGCGTCGCTGAGATCGCGAACGGGTATCGAGACGGTGGCGCAGCGGCGCCGCCGGTGCCGGCTTGTGGGGATCTGAGGAGCAAGACCATGTTTCAGCGCATCATCGACGGGATCAGCGCATCCACCGGCACCACTGTGCGGCTGACCTCGCTGGCAGCAGGCGCGGCGTTCGCACTCTTCATCACCACGTGCTTCCTGTGCGCGGCGGCATTCATTTCGGTGCTCAACAAATATGGTCCGGTGCAGGCCTGCCTCGCCGGTGCGGGCATTTTCTTTCTGCTGACCCTCACCGCGGCGGTGAGCTATTGGGTCTACAAACGGCAGCTGCGCAAGCAAGCTCATATCGCGGCCGAGCGCGCCACGAAATCGGCGGCCTCGAGCATGCTCGCGGACCCCATGCTGCTCGCCACCGGTCTCCAGATCGTTCGCGCCATCGGGATCAAGCGGCTGTTGCCGATCCTGGCGATCGGCGGCGTCGCCCTCGGACTCATGGCGAGCCGCGCCGGCGTACCCGACGAGGCCTCGGCTGAGCCTGCCGAGTAGCAGCTACCGGGTTAGAAAATTTCGTCACGGGTCCCGCGAACGCGCCTATCCAATCGGCACCGGCGGCCCCGCGCCAATTTCGCGCCGTTTGCCTGCGCCATCACGCAAACGCTACTCGGATAGGCAGGCGGTTGCCGCTAAAAGCAGCGCCCCTGATTCCAAAAGCCATTTTTTCGATGAAACCGTCCGTCCAGGCGAACCTCGCCGCATTTCAACACGACCCCCGGCTCTATTTGACGCTCGGTATCGCCAACTGGTCGGTTTTCGTCGACCACATCCCGAACAACGTCGTCAATTTGCTGACGCTGCGCAATTTCGGCTTCAGCGGCGCCGCAGACTTGTTCGTGTTCGTGGCCGGCTATGGCATGGCCATCATTCACGGCAAGATCGCCCTGGAGCGCGGCTACGTCGTCGCGGCGACGCGCATCTTCCAGCGCATGTGGCGGCTCTACGCCGCCTATGTCGTCCTGTTCGTGATCTACATCGACGCCATCGCCTATGTCGCCTCGCAATCGATGGCGCCCGAGATCATCAACGAATACAACATCTCGGGCATCATCGAGCATCCGCTGCGGATCCTGATACGCGGACTGGTGCTTCAGGAAGAGCCGCTGAACCTCGATCTTCTTCAGCTGATGATCCCGCTGATGGCCCTCCTTCCACTCGCGCTGTGGGGGCTGTTGCGGCGTCCGAACCTGACGCTGGCGGCGTCGGTCGCGCTGTACGTTGCGGCGCGCTGGTTCGGCTGGAATTTCCGGGTTTATCCGGACCAGGAGTGGACCTTCAACCCGTTCTGCTGGCAGATGCTGATGGTGCTGGGCGGCTGGTTTGCCGTGACCGGCACGTCGGGCCGCGCGCTGCATGGCCTGTCCTGGCTGCGCGTGCTCGCAGGCGCCTATCTCGTATTCGCGATGGCAATCACGCTGATGCGACACTCGCCGACGCTAGCGGCCTATTTGCCGGATATCGCGCTCAACACCATCACGCCGACCGACAAGGAAGACCTCGCCCCCTATCGCGTGGTCCACTTCCTCGCGCTCGCTTTCCTCGCGACATATTTCGTCCCGGCCGATCATCCCGGCCTGCGACTGAAGCCGCTTCAGGCGGTGATCAGATGCGGCGAGGAATGGCTCGCGGTGTTCTGCGTCGGCGTGTTCCTGTCGTTTGCCGGCCATCTCATCCTGATCACCGGCGCCAATTTGGTGGTGATGCAGATTGCCGTGAGCCTGGCCGGCTTCGCGGCGATGGCCGCGGTCGCATATTACATCGCCTGGTCGAAGCGGCAGGACCTGCCCGCGGCCTTGCGGCAACAGGCCTAACCCGGCACCTTCCGATTCCCCTAGGCCGGCCATTACGGCTGGGCTATGCGGAGCGGCAGCGGATTGCATGGGGAGGCCGGGCGTGGTGATGGCGAATGGCGGGGATGAGGGAGCCGACGGCGCGCCCCGGCGCGGCCGGCCAAGGTCGATCGAGACCACCAACGCCATTCTCCAAAGCGCCTATGCGCTGATGGCCACTACCGGCCTTGCCGCCACCACCATTGACGCGATCGCGCGCCACTCCAGCGTCTCCAAGATGACGATCTACAAATGGTGGCCGTCGCGCGAAGCCTTGCTGATCGACGCCTTTCTTCACCATGCCGCGCAGATGCTGCCGCTGCCGCATGCAAGCTCGGGCAGCCCCGCCGCGCGCGCACGCCGCCATGCCGCCGCCTATGCCGAAGCCCTCCAGGGCGAGTTCGGCAAGGTCCAGCTCGCCGTCATCTCCGAATGCATCTCCAAGACCGGCTCGGCGGAGCTGTTCTACGCCCGCTACCTGCAATTCCGCCGCGACGCGCTGATCGAGATGATCGCCGCGGGCCAGAACGACGGCAGCATTCTGGCGGAAGCACCGCCCCAGGATCTCTACGACGCGATCTATGGCAGCCTGTTCTACCGCTACGTCTTCGGCATCGCGCCGATCACGCCGGCCTACGCGCGGACCCTGGTTGACCTCGTGCTGCGGCCGAAGAGCTAGCCTCGAATTACCGCGCAGGCCGGATCGGTGCTGACAGCTTGTCGGTGCGGTCGCGCTCGGTCATGTCCTCGACCGTCTCCATCGGCGCGGTCAGCTCGTAGACATAGGAGACATCGGTGAAATAGCGCTTGGCGGTGCCGCCGAGCGCCTCGGGCGCGACGCGGTCGAGCAGGATCAGGCCGAAGTCGGAATCGGGGCGGCGCGTCGCTTCGCTGGTGTTGAACTCCTCCCAGCGGAAATAGAAGACCTCGCCGGACCCCTCGTTCGTCACCGTCCAATTGGCAGTGATGTGCGGATGCTTGCCGACAAGCGACAGGCCCTCGTCGGAGTGCGAGGCGAGCTCGAAGAACAGCAGCGACAGACTCTGCGCCGCGCGCGCGCTGACTGCGATATCAGGACCGGTGACGGCAATGCGGTCGGCATGCGGGATGGCGCGCGCCTCGAACAGGCCCTTCAGCTTGACACCCTGCCACTGGCTCTCGCTGAGCAGCGAGACGACGTTGGACATGGCGTGGATGCGGCCGATCAGGAGCTCGCGCGCGACATCGATGTCGGAGCCATGGCGCAGCGTGCGGGTCACGATCGACTGGATCACCGCCAGGATGTTTTTGACCCGATGGTTGAGCTCGTCGATGACAGCCGTCAGCCGGCGCTCGAAGCCGATTCTGACCTGGATTTCCCGGCTGAGCCGCAAATTGTTGTAGGCGACATAGCCGAACAGGCCGCACACCATCGCGGTGATCGCAAGGCCGATCGCCGCCACGATGATCGCAGTCTGCTCGGCGCGGCGCGCCGAATTGGTCTTGGCGTAATAGCCGAGCTGCCAGTCGCGACCACCGAAGCTCACCGTGCGCGTCGCCGACGGCGCCGGCCCATCGGCCGCTGTCGGGCGGGCCGAGACCACGCCTTGATCGTTGGCGACCAACTCGCCACCCTCCCGGCGCGGATCCTTCAGCGCAACCGCGAACAACGACATGTCGTCGTTGGTCAGCATCAGGGAAGAGAGCTCATAGGAAAATGTGATGAAGCCCGCCGGCTCCGTCGCGCCCTCCGGGATGACGGGAGCCGCCACAATGATGCCGATCGACCCGTCGCCACGCAGGAGGGCAACCGGTTCTGAGGCAACCGACCTCTTCTCCACTCTGGCGCGCGCCAGCATGGCGCCGCGCACCTGATCCTGGTCGTAACTGCGGCCGGGCAGCCCCTTGGTCTCGTTGCTGCGCGGCTCGAGATCCATCAGCACATCGATCGGCTGGGTGACACCTGCCGGATCGATCGGCTTGTCCTCATAGCTGCGGATTCGCGGATTGGGGAAGCCGGCGCTCGCGATCGCGGCTTGTGCTGCGGCAAGCTCGTTCGGCTTCAGGCGGGCGACCCAGCCCGCCACCACGAAATCGGTCTTGAAGGCGTAGATGGCCGAGCGCAGCGGCTCGAGCATGTTGGGCTTGAGCACCGACGGCGCCCGGAACAGGCCGGAGGCAACCCGCGCGAGCAGTTCGCGCTCGGTGAGCCGGTCCTGGACCAGGCTCGCATGGACATCGATCGCGCGCGCCAGCGCGATCCGGTCCAGCGCCAGCTCCTGGTCGTGGACGCGATAAGCCGCAAGCCCGGAGAGCAAGGCCCCGAGAAGAGCAATGAAGCCGATGATGAAACCCAGCCGGACCACGCGACTACTCAGGCGAAAGCAGGAGGTCGGCAATAAATACGGAGCATATGGACGCCGCTCGAACGGGCACGTGCCGAAACAGGGTGAACCCCAATCGCCGAGATAATGAAGGAGGAGGCATCGGTACGCAACTTGGTCGCCTGAGAAGCTTAAATCGGCCCGCCGATGGTCCGGCCGAGTTGGATTTGCTCCGGGCACCGGAGGTAATCAATTGCCGTGACCGAAATTTGTTCCGCGGACACGGCTCTGCCCACGGTGTTAACGGGGGAAACGCCTGCGTTAGGTCGTCGCGCCGGTCAGCCGGCCCGTTTCAAGCCGCCTTTGGCCTCAATGAAGCCGATGATGCGGTCCAGCCCCTGGCTCTTTTTCAGGTTGGTCATGACGAACGGCCGCTCGCCGCGCATCCGCCTGGCGTCCGTCTCCATCTTTTCCAGGGAGGCGCCGACATGGGGCGCCAAGTCGATCTTGTTGATGACAAGGAGGTCGGACCGGGTGATGCCGGGGCCGCCCTTGGACGGGATCTTGTCGCCGGCCGCCACGTCGATGACGTAAATGGTGAGATCGGCGAGCTCCGGGGAAAAAGTGGCAGCGAGGTTATCACCGCCGGATTCGATCAGCACGAGATCGAGTCCGGGAAACTTGGCGCGCATATCCGCCACCGCGGCGAGATTCATCGAGGCGTCCTCGCGGATCGCGGTGTGCGGGCAGCCGCCGGTCTCGACCCCGGCAATGCGATCCGGCGTCAGCGAGCCCGAGCGTACCAGGAATTCCGCATCCCATTTGGTGTAGATGTCGTTGGTGATCGCGGCGATGTCGTAGCGCTCGCGCATGGTCTTGCAGAGCAGGTCCATCAGCGCAGTCTTGCCCGATCCGACCGGACCGCCGATGCCGACACGCAAGGGGCCGTGAGATGTAGCCATTGCTTTTTTTCCTATCGTCGTCCTGGCGAAAGCCAGGACCCGTTACCACTGAATCCGATTGTCACGGCACGCTGCAGCCACATCTGTGCATAACCACGCGCACCCGTGGTTATGGGTCCTGGCTTTCGCCAGGACGACAGTGAAAGCGACGAACCCGCTCAAGATCTGAACAGCCGCGTATATTGCGTCTCGTGCCGCACGCTGGCGAGGTCGGCGCGGAACGTCGCGCCGCCGACATCGTCCAATGTCGCATTCAGCGCACGATTCGCCGTCGCGGCAACCGCGGCTTCCAGCCTCACCAGCACGCGCTGGCTGTCGGTCTGGCCGAGCGGAATGAGCCGGCTGGCCGCGGAAATCCAGTTCGAGACCAGCGCATGCAGGAAGGCGTGCAGCGTCGGCGCCAGCGGCACGCCGTGCATCGCAGCGACCACGCCAACGGCAACGGGATAGACCAGTGGCGTACGGCATGCCGCAACCATCGCATCCAGCCCGTCTGCATCCCACGCGGCGCGGGCGATGTCGATGAAGGCACGGCCCTGCGATGTCGTCTCCAGCTGCCGCTCGCGCGACGGCACGAAGGCCGCGGCGAGCTCGGCGATATCGCCCAAGGTGTCGCCCTCGCCCGCTTCAGTGGCGCGATAGGCGTGGACCAGAAACGTCGCATCGCAGAAGCCAGAGCCATCGCGAAGCATCGCATCGAGCCAGTCCGCCAGCGACGCGGTGTCGTTGATGTCACCGGCTTCGACCGCCCATTCGATGCCGCTGGAGTAGGAAAAGCCCCCGACGGGAAACGCCGGCGACAGCCAGGTCATCAACCGGTACAGCGCCGCCGCCTCGCACTCCGCGAGGTCGCGGGCCGCGACCGGCTCATTTGTGGTCATGAGCATGCTTGTGGCCGTGGTGATGGTCCGGGTGATCGCAATGCTCGTCGTGGTGGTGATGGTGATCGTGACCGTCGCCATGTGCGGCATGATCATGATGGTGATCATGACCGTGATGATCATCGTGGCCGTGATCGTGATGCGCGTGGTCGTCGTGTCCATGCGCATGTCCGGCATCCGCATAGGCGCCGCCTTCGGGATCGAACGGCGCCTCGATCTCGATCACGCGCGCGCCGAGGCCCTTCACCATGGCTTCGATGACGTGGTCGCGGCGGATGCGCAGGCTCTTGGCCATGATCTGCGTCGGCAGATGGCGATTGCCGAGATGCCAGCCGACACGAATAAGGTGGTGCGGATCGTGGCCGCGGATCTCGAGCAGCGGCTCGGGCGCAGCGACCACCTCGACCAGCCGGCCGTCCTCCAACACCAGCGCATCGCCGCCGCGCAGCGCGACGGCATTCTCCAGGTCGAGCAGGAACTCGAGTCCCCGCGTCCCCGTCATTGCCATGCGGCGGCGGTGCCGATCGTCGAAATCGAGCACGACCGTATCCGCCGGCGCTTCCGCGAAGCGGTGTTGTCCCCTGACCTGCGTCGCCCGGATCATCCGCGTTTACCCCGTTACCGTGTCTCGACCTTCTCGGGCGTGATCACTTCGATCTTCGGCGGCGCCGTAAAACACTTCACCGCGACGCGGCCGAACGTCTTCATGTGCTCCATGGCGCGATGCGGCACCAGCGCCTCGGCATTCTCCCACTGCTCGACGAACACCATCTTGGCGGGATCGGTGACGCTCTCATGCAGATCATAGGCGATATTGCCGGGCTCTTTCCGCGTCTCCTTGATGCAGGCGGTGGCGGCTGCAATGAATTCGGCGCGCGTTTCAGGCTTGATGGTCAAGGTGGCGACGACGTAGATCACGAGAAATCCTCCCGGCTTTTCTTCTGGGCTTCAGATACCGGGCGGGACCTTAGACCAGGCGGGATCGAACGCAAAACCCGGAAAAGCCGCTCCCGGATATGCGACCAGGACATGGTCCTGGGACATGCGTTGAGGCGCTATTTCAGTACATGAAATATCGCTGCGCCATCGGCAGCACCTCGGCGGGGGCGCAGGTCAAAAGCTCGCCGTCGGCGCGGACCTCATAGGTCTCAGGATCGACCTCGATATTGGGCGTGGCGTCGTTGTGGATCATGCTTTTCTTCGAGATTTTTCCGCGGGTGTTCTGGACCGCATAGAGCTTCTTGTCGATGCCGAGCTTACGCGCGAGGCCGCCGGTGATGGCGGCCTTCGAGGTGAACACCACCGAGGACGCGGTGCGCGCCTTGCCGAAGGCGCCGAACATCGGCTGATAATGCACCGGCTGCGGGGTCGGGATCGAGGCGTTGGGATCGCCCATGGGAGCGGCGACGATCATGCCGCCCTTGACGACGCAATCCGGCTTGACGCCGAAGAAGGCCGGCGACCACAGCACGAGATCGGCGAGCTTGCCCTTCTCCACCGAGCCGATCAGCTTCGAAACGCCATGGGCGATCGCGGGATTGATCGTGTATTTGGCGATGTAGCGCTTGACGCGGAAATTGTCGTTGTCCTTGCCCTTGTCCTGCGGCAGCGAACCGCGCTGCTTCTTCATCTTGTCGGCGGTCTGCCAGGTCCGGATGATGACCTCGCCGAGGCGGCCCATGGCCTGGGAGTCCGAGGAGATCATCGAGAGCGCGCCGAGATCATGCAGGATGTCCTCGGCCGCGATGGTCTCCTTGCGAATGCGGCTTTCGGCGAACGCCAGGTCTTCCGCGATCGAGGGATCGAGGTGGTGGCACACCATCAGCATGTCCAGATGCTCGTCGATGGTGTTGCGCGTGAAGGGCCGCGTCGGGTTGGTCGAGGACGGCAGCACGTTCTTCAGCCCTGCGACCTTGATGATATCGGGGGCGTGACCGCCGCCGGCGCCCTCGGTGTGGAAGGCGTGGATGGTGCGGCCTTTGAACGCCTTGATCGTATCCTCGACGAAGCCGGATTCGTTGAGCGTGTCGGTGTGGATCATCACCTGGATGTCGTAGTCGTCGGCGACCGACAGGCAATTGTCGATCGCGGCAGGCGTGGTGCCCCAGTCTTCGTGCAGCTTCAGCGCACAGGCGCCGGCCTTGATCATCTCGACCAGCGCGGCGGGCCGCGAGGCGTTGCCCTTGCCGGAGACGCCGAGATTGACCGGGAATGCGTCGAACGATTGGATCATCCGCCCCATGTGCCACGGCCCCGGCGTGCAGGTGGTGGCGAACGTGCCGTGCGAGGGGCCGGTGCCGCCCCCTAGCATCGAGGTGACGCCCGACATCAGCGCGTGCCCGATCTGCTGCGGACAGATGAAATGGATGTGGCTGTCGAAGCCGCCCGCGGTGAGGATCTTGCCTTCACCCGCGATCACGTCCGTGCCGGGGCCGATGATGATGGTGACACCGGGCTGGATGTCGGGATTGCCGGCCTTGCCGATGCCGGCGATCATGCCGTCCTTGATCGCGACGTCGGCCTTCACGATGCCCCAGTGATCGACGATCAGCGCATTGGTGATGACTGTGTCGGCCGCGCCCTGCCTGTTGGTGACCTGCGACTGGCCCATGCCGTCGCGGATCACCTTGCCGCCGCCGAACTTCACTTCCTCGCCGTAGCTGGTGAAGTCCTTCTCGACCTCGATGATGAGATCCGTGTCGGCCAGCCGCACCTTGTCGCCGGTGGTCGGGCCGAACATGTCGGCATAGACGGAACGCTTTATTTTGACGGACATCACAAGCCCCGTTTGCGTTTGAATTCTGGATCGGTGCTCACAGAGAGGTTCTCGCTGTGAGCACCATGTCGTCGAAGGTCGTATCGAGCCAAGAGTTACCGCCGCGGCAACCAGCGACAACCTGTTCGGCCCAGTCGGTATAATCGACGAGATCGTCACGTTCCTCGGCCGTCGGATCCGAATGTACGCGCGCGCCGATATTGCTGATCTTGTCGGCGATCTTGATCAGCCTGGCGCCAGCCGATTTTTTCGGTGCGTCGAGCACCTGACGCCGCCGCCGCTCCGGCTTCGACAGGCTCATATCGTCGGTGCACTCGTCGACAAGCGACGCGACACGGTCGGAGAATTTTTGCGCGAGCTCCTCGCGCGTGGTGTCGGTGTCCTCGATCGCATCATGCAGCCAGCCGGCTGCAACCAGTTCGGCGTCGGCGCCGTCGGTCGCGGTCGCAAGCAGGTTCGCGACCTCGGCGAGGTGGTTGATGTAAGGCTCATGACCGCGGCCCTTGCGCGCCATGCCGTTGTGACGGCGCGCGGCGAGTTCGGCGGCTTCGGAGACGAGGCGGACAGGTGACAGCATGGCAAAGTCCTCCGTTTTCGCCTCAACCATGCCGCGCCACGCTCGTTCCTGTGGAATTCACAGCTTCCCCATCACGTCGCCGCGGAAGCCGTAGATGGTCTTCTTGCCGGCCACCGCGACGAGTTGGACGTCGCGGGTCTGGCCGGGCTCGAAGCGGACCGCGGTGCCGGCGGCGATGTCGAGGCGCATGCCGCGGGCCTTCTTGCGGTCGAACTTCAGGGCCGGGTTGGTCTCGAAGAAATGGTAGTGCGAGCCGACCTGGATCGGGCGGTCGCCGGTGTTGGCGACCGTCAGCGTCACCGTCTTGCGGCCGGCGTTGAGCTCGATCTCGCCGTCCTGGATGAAGAGTTCGCCGGGGATCATGCTTCGCTCCTACCTGATCGGCTCGTGCACAGTGACGAGCTTGGTCCCGTCCGGAAACGTCGCCTCGACCTGGATGTCGTGGATCATCTCGGGAATGCCCGGCATCACCTGGTCGCGGGTGAGAACCTGCGCACCCGATTGCATCAACTCGGCGACGGTGCGGCCATCCCGCGCGCCTTCGAGGATGAAATCGGAGATGAGCGCGATCGCCTCCGGATGGTTGAGCTTGACGCCGCGATCCAGCCGGCGGCGGGCCACGATCGCCGCCATCGAGATCAGAAGCTTGTCCTTTTCGCGAGGAGACAGGTTCATACGAAATCTCTTCCGTTCACTTCGTCAATTCAACCAGAGCCGCGGCAGCGCCGCGCCGGTGCGCGCCAGCACGGTCATCATGTCTGCGCGCAGACGCGCCGCATCTTGGGCACAGAACCGCGCCATTGCAAAGCCATTCCAGGCGGATATCCCGACCTCGCTGGCGAAGGATTCCGAGGCCTCGCGGATGCGCTCGATCAGGGCCTCGTCGCCGGGCACGATCAGCGCCGTGCCAATCGCAGCGCCGCCCCTGGCCACCGCCGATCGCGCAAGCTTTGCGCCAATATTGCCGTCGAGCCTGACGGTCTCGGCGAACACTAGCTTGCCGCCGCGACGCAGCCGCCAGCGATCGACGAACTCACCCTGCTCCATCCGTTCGCCCATCGCGGTACGGCCGAACACCACGATCTCGCACAGCAGGAGCGAGGCAGTCGCATCGAGGTCTATGTCGAAGCGACGACGCACGCGCGCGCGGTCGAACAGGATCGTCTCCTGCGGCAGCCAGCCGAGATGTGCGCCTGCGGCAACGTTCAGTGCGATATTGAGCTCCGCCGCCTGACCGGGCGCGCGATAGACCTTTTCCGCGGCCGCCGTCGTCAGCGTCAGCTTCGAACCATCAGCGGCAGCGATCTCGATGTCGAAGCGATCGCCGCCGGCGACACCACCGGCCGTGTTGACGAACACGCCGGAGAGCCCCTCGTCCTCCGGCGAAGGGAAGCGCACGCGCAGGGAGCCGGACTCATGCAATATCCCGCGACGTGTCACACCGTCGCGCGCGTGGACGTCGAAGCGCACCGCGCCGCGGGCACGGTTGGCGTCGAACACCGAAGATGCCGTTAGAACGTCGCTGCGCATCCGCCCCCCAGCCGGTCGCGGCAGAATGGCCTACAGCGCCATCTGGCGGCTGATTTCGCTCGCGTCGAGATTGGAGCGGTCGCAGGTGAACTTCACCGCGCCGCGATCCATCACCGCAAAACTGTCGCCGAGTTCGCAGGCAAAGTCGAGATATTGTTCGACCAGCACGATGGCGATGTTGCCGAGATTGCGCAGGTACGAGATGGCACGGCCGATGTCCTTGATGATCGAGGGCTGGATGCCCTCGGTCGGCTCGTCGAGCAGCAGCAGCTTCGGCCGCATCACCAGCGCGCGCCCGATCGCGAGCTGTTGCTGCTGGCCGCCGGAGAGATCGCCGCCACGCCGTCCGAGCATGGATTGCAGCACCGGAAACAGGGAGTACACGTCGTCCGGAATGTGCTTGTCCTCGCGCCTGAGCGGCCCGAAGCCGGTCTTGAGATTCTCCTCGACCGTCAGAAGCGGAAATATCTCGCGCCCCTGCGGCACGAAGCCGATACCCTTGCGCGCGCGCTCATAGGGTTTCAGGCCCGTGATATCGTTGCCGTCGAGCACGATGGCGCCCGAGGAGATCGGGTACTGCCCGACCATGGCACGCAGGAGCGAGGTCTTGCCGACGCCGTTGCGCCCGAGCACGCAGGTGACCTTGCCGGGCTCGGCCGCAATCGACACGCCGCGTAGTGCCTGCGCCGCGCCGTAGAACAGGTTGATGTCCTTGACCTCAAGCATCGCTCAGCGCCCCAGATAAACTTCGATGACCCGCTCGTTGGACGAGACCTGGTCGATGGTGCCTTCCGCGAGCACGGTACCCTCGTGCAAGCAAGTGACCTTGACGCCGAGCTCGCGCACGAATGTCATGTCGTGCTCGACCACCATCACGGTGTGGGTCTTGTTGATTTCCTTGAGCAGCTCGGCGGTGAGATGCGTCTCGACGTCGGTCATGCCGGCGACGGGCTCGTCGACGAGCAGTAGTTTCGGATCCTGGGCGAGCAGCATGCCGATCTCGAGCCACTGCTTCTGGCCGTGGCTGAGGCTGCCGGCGAGACGGTTGCGGGCATCGGTGAGGCGGATCGTCTCCAGCACCTTGTCGATCTGCTCGGCCTCCGCCCGGCTGCCGCGCCAGAACAGCGTACCCTTGACGCTGTGGTCGACATTGAGCGCGAGCAGCAAATTGTCCTGCACGGTCTGGCTCTCGAACACGGTCGGCTTCTGGAATTTACGGCCGATGCCGAGCTCGGCGATGCGGGTCTCGTCCAGTCGCGTCAGATCGGTGACTCCGTCGAACAGCACGGTGCCTTCGTCGGGCTTGGTCTTTCCGGTGATGATGTCCATCATCGTGGTCTTGCCGGCGCCGTTCGGGCCGATGATGGCGCGCATCTCGCCGGGCTCGAGCGTCAACGAGAGGTTGTTGATGGCGTGGAAGCCGTCGAACGAGACGTGCACACCGTCGAGATACAGCATTGCGGAGGTCGCGCGGGTGTCCATGACGTTCATTGCGCCTCCTCCGCCATTTTGGGTTGGGTGACGCCGTCTTCGGCCGCGGCGCTCGCAATGGTCGCGGCGTCGCGCCTTTCCTTCGACGAGTCCCACCAGGCGTTGAAAGTGCCGACGATGCCCTTAGGCAGCAGCAACGTTACCAGGATGAACATGGCACCCAGCATGAACAGCCAGTAGGGCGCGAGCATGCCGGAGGTGAAGAACGTCTTTGCGTAGTTGACGACGACGGCGCCGAGCGCGGCGCCGACCAGCGTACCGCGGCCGCCGACCGCGACCCAGATCACGGCCTCGATCGAATTGCCCGGCGCGAATTCGCTCGGGTTGATGATGCCGACCTGCGGCACATAGAGCGCGCCGGCGACGCCGGCCATGCAGGCCGACACTGTGAACACGAACAGCTTGTAGGATTCGACCCGGTAGCCGAGGAAGCGCGTGCGCGATTCCGCATCGCGCACGGCGATCAGCACCTTGCCGAGCTTGGACGAGACGATGGCGCGGCAGATCAGAAAGCCGGCGATCAGCGCCAGGCAGCTCAGCGCGAACAGCGCAGCACGCGTGCCCTCGGCCTGCACGTTGAAGCCCAAGATGTCCTTGAAGTCGGTCATGCCGTTGTTGCCGCCGAAGCCGAAATCGTTGCGGAAAAAGGCGAGCAGCAGTGCATAGGTCATCGCCTGGGTGATGATTGACAGATACACGCCAGTGACGCGCGAGCGGAAGGCGAGCCAGCCGAAGGAAAAGGCGAGCAGGCCCGGCACGATCAGCACCATCAGCGCGGCAAACCAGAACATGTCAAAGCCGTACCAGTACCAGGGCAGCTTCGAATAGTTCAGGAACACCATGAAGTCCGGCAGAATCGGATTGCCGTAGACGCCGCGGCTGCCGATCTGCCGCATCAGGTACATGCCCATCGCGTAGCCGCCGAGCGCGAAGAAGGCACCGTGACCGAGCGAGAGGATGCCGCAATAGCCCCAGATCAGGTCGATCGAGAGCGCCAGGATCGCGTAGCAGACATATTTGCCCCAGAGCGCGACGAGATAGGTCGGCACTTGCAGGAACGAACCTGCGGGCAGCAGCAGGTTGGAGAGCGGGATGAGGATGCCGCAGGCCACGACGATGGCAAGGAAGATGGTCGCGCCGCGGTCCAGCGATCGCGTCAGCATGTGAGGGGTCATGCTTCCACCGCGCGGCCCTTGAGCGCGAACAGGCCGCGCGGCCGTTTTTGAATGAACAGGATGATGAGAACGAGGATGGCGATCTTGCCGAGCACGGCGCCGGCGACCGGCTCCAGGAATTTGTTGGCGATGCCGAGCGTGAAGGCGCCGACCAGCGTGCCCCAGAGATTGCCGACGCCACCGAACACCACGACCATGAAGCTGTCGATGATGTAGCTCTGGCCGAGATTGGGGCTGACATTGTCGATCTGCGACAGCGCCACGCCGGCGATGCCCGCAATGCCCGAGCCGAGACCAAAAGTCAGCGCGTCGACCCGCGAAGTGGCGATGCCCATCGAAGCCGCCATGCGCCGGTTCTGTGTCACCGCGCGCATCTCGAGCCCGAGTGCCGTGTAGCGCAGCATCGCGAGCAGAATGACGAACACCGCGAGCGTGAAGACAAGGATCCAGAGCCGGTTATAGGTGACCGTGATCTGGCCGATCTCAAACGCGCCGCTCATCCAGGAGGGGTTGCCGACCTCGCGGTTGGTCGGGCCGAACATGGTGCGCACGGCCTGCTGCAGCACCAGCGACAGGCCCCAGGTCGCCAGCAGCGTCTCCAGCGGACGGCCATAGAGAAAGCGGATGATGCTGCGCTCGATCACGACGCCGAGCGCGCCGGCCACCAGGAAGGCGAGCGGCACGGCGATCAGCAGCGAATAGTCGAACAGGACGGGATAGCGGGTACGGATCACCTCCTGCACCACGAAGGTGGTGTAGGCCCCGATCATCACCATCTCGCCATGGGCCATGTTGATGACGCCCATCACGCCGAACGTGATGGCAAGCCCGATCGCAGCAAGCAGCAGCACCGAACCGAGCGAGAGGCCGTACCAGGCATTCTGCACCATCGACCAGACCGCGAGCGAACTCTGGATCGAGCCGATTGCGCTCGCGGCAGCCTTGGTCACCGAGGCCGGCTGGTCGCCCATGCCGGTCAGCAGCGCCATCGCCTCCTGGTCGCCGCGCGCCTTGATGGTGGCAACGGCTTCGAGCTTCTCGAGCTCGGTGGCATCCGGCTTGAACAACAGGATCGCCGCGCGGGCGTCGCCCAGCGCAGCCTTGACGGATCGGTTGGTTTCCTTGGCGAGCGCGCCATCGACCGCTTCGAGCGACGTCTCCTCATGCGACTTGAAGACGGATTGCGCGGCCTGGAGCCGCGCTCCGATGTCGGGTGACTGCAGCGTCAGGCTGCCGATCGCCGCATCGACGCTGCGGCGAAGGCGGTTGTTGAGGCGGACCGCGCTCGCACTGTCGGGCACGCTGGCCACGGCCTGACCGGTCGTGGCATCGATCGACTTGCCGTCGGTGCCGCTGACGTAAACCTTCTTGCTATCAGGGTCGGCCATGAGCCGGCCGTCCTGGAGCGCGCTGATGATCGGAAAGGCCAGCGTATTGCCGCTGCTTGCGACCACGCCGATCGCCTCCTCCGTGTCGGAATAATCGTCGTTGGCGAATTTGGCGACCGCATCCTCGAACGGGCCGGCCAAGGCCGGCAGTGCGAACGCGATCAGGAAGAACGAGAGCAGGAGCGAACAGAGGCGGGCGGACAAATTGGCTGGCACTGTGAAAGACCCCGGCAGAAAAGGGTGGAGAAGGCGGCGGGATCGCCGCCTTCTCCGATCGTGCAATGGAGCGTCAGATCCGGATCAGGAGCCCGAACCGAGGCACTTGTTGGTTTTGGTGTTGAAGTTACCGCACTTCTTGCCGACCCAGTCGCCGACCAGGTCCTTGGAGCCGTCGAGCTCCTTCGACCAGGCGTCGCCCGCGACAAGACCCGGGGTCTTCCACACCACGTCGAACTGGCCGTTGGCTTTGATTTCGCCAATGAACACCGGCTTGGTGATGTGATGGTTCGGAAGCATCTTGGAGGTGCCGCCGGTCAGGTTCTTGGCTTCGATGCCGGGGAGCGCATCGATCACCTTGTCCGGATCGGTCGACTTCACCTTCTCGACCGCCTTGATCCACATGTCGAAGCCGATCACGTGCGCTTCCATCGGATCGTTGGTCACGCGCTTCGGATTCTTGGTGTAGGTCTGCCACGCCTTGATGAACTTCTCGTTCTCCGGCGACTTGATCGACTGGAAATAGTTCCAGGCGGCGAGATGGCCGAGCAGCGGCTTGGTGTCGATGCCGGCGAGTTCTTCCTCACCCACCGAGAACGCGACGACCGGGATGTCCTTCGCCTTGATGCCCTGGTTGCCGAGCTCCTTGTAGAAAGGAACGTTGGCGTCGCCGTTGATGGTCGAGACCACAGCGGTCTTCTTGCCGGCCGAGCCGAACTTCTTGATGTCGGCCACGATCGTCTGCCAGTCGGAATGACCGAACGGCGTGTAGTTGATCATGATGTCTTCCTGGGCGACACCCTTGGACTTCAGATAGGCTTCCAGGATCTTGTTGGTGGTGCGCGGATAGACGTAGTCGGTGCCCGCGAGCACCCAGCGCTTCACCTTCTCGTCCTTCATCAGATAGTCGACGGCGGGGATTGCCTGCTGGTTCGGCGCGGCGCCGGTGTAGAACACGTTGCGCTCGCTCTCCTCGCCCTCGTACTGCACGGGGTAGAACAGGATGCTGTTCAGCTCCTTGAACACCGGGAGCACCGACTTGCGCGACACCGAGGTCCAGCAGCCGAACACGACCGAGACCTTGTCCTTGGTGATCAGCTCGCGCGCCTTCTCGGCGAACAGCGGCCAGTTCGAAGCGGGATCGACGACCACGGCTTCGAGCTTCTTGCCGTTGACGCCGCCCTTCTTGTTCTGCTCGTCGATCAGGAAGAGGATGGTGTCCTTCAGCGTGGTTTCGCTGATGGCCATGGTGCCGGAGAGGGAGTGAAGCACGCCGACCTTGATGGTGTCGTCCGCGGCTTTCGCACCAGAAATGGAAGCCAGACCAAGCATCAGTCCGGCGGTCGCGGCGAGAACGCCACGGCGGCTAAATGGCGCCGCTATATCGTGAGTGGATTTGCTATGCATGAGTGTCTCATCTCCCTGACGCAGACGTGAAAAACGCTGCGAAACGGCCCCAACGGCCGCCTGCGATTAACGGATTCGCAAGAACTGTGCCATGGATTAGACACCCTTCAACCGATTGTTTTTGCTGGTGAAATTGACAGAAAACGAAGTATCGCACAGGCCGCGCCGCCTAAACATTGAGCAACTCTAATGTATGCGAATGCGGCAGGCAGGTTATTTTCTGAGCAAATTTGTCACTCTGGCTAAATTTCCGGCATAACTATTTCTGCACCGCGATCGCCGTTTCTGTGGGGCGTGCCTTGAAAGCGCCGCCTCAATGTTCCATATGAGGTCGAGGTCTCTTGCGAATCAGGAGACCGTTGCGAGCCGCGTGTTCTTAAGCCCTTACGGGCGTCTGGCTTGCCCCATCCCATCAAGCCATCCGACACCCCAAACACGCAGGTGTCCCACTCGACACCCTTTTGCGCGCGCCGCGCCGAATGCGCCGGGCGCCCGCTTTTGACATGGAAAGAACCCATCTTTTGACTTCGTTTCAGGATTTCGGCCTCGCCGAGCCCATCGCCCGTGCTCTCACCGAAGAGAACTACGTCACCCCCACCCCCATCCAAGCCCAGACAATTCCGACCGCGCTGACCGGCCGCGACGTCGTCGGCATCGCCCAAACCGGAACCGGCAAGACCGCGTCCTTCGCGCTGCCGATCCTGCACCGCCTGCTCGAGAATCGCATCAAGCCGCAGCCGAAGACGACCCGCGTCCTGGTGCTGTCGCCGACCCGCGAACTGTCCGGCCAGATCCTCGACAGTTTCAACGCCTATGGCCGTCACATCCGCCTGTCCTCGACGCTCGCCATCGGCGGCGTGCCGATGGGCCGTCAGGTCCGCTCGCTGATGCAGGGCGTCGAGGTGCTGGTCGCCACCCCCGGTCGTTTGCTCGACCTCGTGCAGAGCAACGGACTGAAGCTTGGCAGCGTCGAATTCCTCGTGCTCGACGAGGCGGACCGCATGCTCGACATGGGCTTCATCAACGACATCCGCAAAATCGTCGCCAAGCTGCCGATCAAGCGGCAGACGCTGTTCTTCTCGGCCACCATGCCGAAGGACATCGCCGAGCTGGCCGACGCCATGCTGCGCGACCCCGCCCGCGTCGCGGTGACCCCGGTCTCCTCGACCGTGGAGCGCATCCAGCAGCGCATCATCCAGGTCGACTTCTCCGCCAAGCCGGCGTTCCTCGCCCAGCTGTTGAAGCAGGAGCAGGTCAACCGCGCGCTGGTTTTCACCCGCACCAAACACGGCGCGGACAAGGTGGTGAAGACGCTCGAGAAGGCCGGCATCCCCGCCAGCGCCATCCACGGCAACAAGTCGCAGAACCACCGCGAACGGACACTCGCTCTGTTCCGCACCGGCGAGATCCGTACCCTGGTCGCCACCGATATCGCCGCCCGCGGCATCGATGTCGACGGCATCACCCACGTCATCAATTTCGATCTGCCCAACGTGCCGGAGACCTATGTGCACCGCATCGGGCGCACCGCGCGCGCGGGTGCCGAGGGCACCGCGATCTCGCTGGTCGCAGGCGGCGAGGAACTCGCCTATCTCCGCGACATCGAGCGGCTGATCAAAGTGGCGCTGCCGCGTGAGGATCGCCGCACCGACGCCGGCCGCCGCGATGCGGGCCCTCCCCCGCAGCAGCAACGACAGGGTCGGCCGGGCCGCCCGGGCCAGCGTCCGCAAGGCGCAAGGCATGGTGAGGGACGCCACGCTGACGGTCGCCGTGCCGACGAAAGGCATGCGGACGGGCGCCACCACAGTGCCGCCAAGCAGGGCGACGGAAGGCCCGGCAGTGGCCCGAAGGCAGCTCCTCGCAGCCGCTCCGGAGGCAAGGCGCATTCTTCGCCAAACGCCCGTCCGGAACAGCGTTCCGCGCATAGCGCCGGGGCGTCTGATGGGATACAAGGCGTTGCCTTTTTGCGCCGCGAGAGTCGGCCGAACGGCCAACCGAACCGCAAACCCCATTCGCACTAGCCGTCCACGACCTGGAGAAATTCATGGCTAAGGAAGAGCTGATCCAGTTCGAAGGACTGGTCACCGAAATCCTCCCCGACGCGCGCTACCGCGTGCAGCTCGACGCCGGACACGAGATCGTCGCCTACACCGCCGGCAAGATGAAGAAGAACCGCATCAAGACTCTGGCGGGCGAC
The DNA here is from genome assembly GCF_023073295.1 of Bradyrhizobium sp. 23. Lineage (NCBI taxonomy): Bacteria > Pseudomonadati > Pseudomonadota > Alphaproteobacteria > Hyphomicrobiales > Nitrobacteraceae > Bradyrhizobium > Bradyrhizobium sp. 23. The sequence continues at coordinate 21,873 of NZ_JADPJF010000103.1, forward strand.
CGCGTGACGGTAGAGATGTCGCCCTATGACCTCGAAAAGGGCCGGCTGATTTTCCGCCACAAGGACGAACGTCCGAGCGGGATGGGCGGACCTCCGCGTCCCGGACAGCGCGGCGGCCAGTTCCGCCGCCGCTAGCGGGGGCCCAGCGCGCGAGCGCGGACCTGTAATTCCGACGTGTATGCTGATCCGCCGTGACCATCACGGCGGATCAAAAAATCGTGCACGTCAGCATTGTTTTGGGTGTCTGTTTCCAATAAAATGACTTAATCGATTTTCGGCCGGACGACATTAGCATCCACCGGTACAGCCGGTTCAGACACGCTGACGACCCTTCCAAAAATTCGATCTAACCTGTCCGCGCAAGCGGGCTCTGACATTGTGTTATCTGAGAAGGGACTACCCCCATGAGCATGGGAACCGTGAAGTGGTTTAACGCGACCAAAGGCTTCGGCTTCATCCAGCCCGACGATGGCGGCCAGGACGTGTTCGTTCACATCAGCGCTGTGGAGCGTGCAGGCCTCGGCACGCTGCGCGAAGGTCAGAAGATCTCCTACGAGATCGTCGCCGACCGCCGTTCCGGCAAGTCGGCAGCCGACAACCTCCGCTCCGCCGGCTGAGCCTACCGCTTACGGGCCCCGATCGGCTCGAGCGAACCAATCAATGAAAAGGCCGGGCGCGATGCCCGGCCTTTTTTTATTCCAGGATCTGCTCTCGTATTTCAGCACGGCGACTTTACACCCGTGTAAGGAACGCAGGTGACCTGGCGCGGCCGCGTGTAGGAGACATCGCTCAGCGTGATGCCCGTCTTCAGGACGAATTTGACAGAAGGCGTGTAGACGTAACTCGCCTGACTGAAGATAAGGTAGGTCGACGCGATCAAGAGCGATGGCGGAATCATCGAGGTGACCGTGGTGCCAGCTACCAGAGTCGGGGGCGGAGCCGTCAGCGTGGCCTGCGTCGCACCGTTGGCAATGGTGGCGGACTTGCTCCATTGAATCTTGGCGACCTTGCTTGAGTCGATATAGATCTGAAGGACCGTGCCGTTCACGAGCGTAGCGTCGTACGGCATGATCATCGATATGCTTGCCGTGAACGTGTCCTGCATGTCGCCATCGTCGACCGATGTCGACTGCGACGTCAAATCGGACAGAGTCCGTGCAATCATTGTGACTTTGCGATTGATCGCCACGGCCGATGAAAATTCGACGGTCCCGAAGAACATCACCAGCATCAGCGGCACGATGACCGCGAACTCGGTCGCCGCGATCGCACGCGTGTCGGCGACGAAGTCGCGCACGGAGTTACGGGCATTCCTCCAGATATTCGCAATCGCCTGCATCTGTCCGCTCGGATCCATCTGTCTCAGAAGGGTTCATTCTTGAAGGCCGCGGTCGCAATCAGCAGCCGCTTGTTGTTGCAGCCCATGTTGAAGCCAAGGCCAGTGACGAAGAGCGGCCACTGATAGAACAGCCGCACCACGACGACCTGGTTGGCGGCCCCGGCACTGTACTGCACGCCGGTTGGATTGAAGCTGCAGGAATCACCATAATTGGTGAGGCTCAGCGCTCCGAACGAGTTTGTACTCACGACGTCGACGTAGAGCTTGGTGCAATCAAACAGCGCCGGGATCTGGCTGCAGACGTAAGCCTTGAACGTCGTTTGCGAGCAGGGTGTGCTGACGCCGGAGACCGCGCAGGCCGTGAGCGTGCCGGATTGCGCCTGCCCGGTCAGCAACACGCGCGCAGAATTTTGCGAGGCACTCTCGAGCACCTGGCTCGCCAGGAACATCAGCGCCGACTCGATGATGGCGAACAGCAACGCAAAGAACATCGGCGCAACGAGCGCGAACTCGACGGCTGCGGAGCCGCGGCGGCTGCCACGAAACCGGCGCAACGTGGCGAGGAGCCTGAATCTCGTAGGTGCAGGCGAAGGCATCAAATTCCCCAGCAGCAGCAATCATCTGCCATGTTCAATAGCGGAAACTGATTGTTTAAGTGTTTCAGGCGATCCGCACCCGGCGGCCCGGGCCGTTAAGAGCGCGTTAACCGCGAACGACCCGGACCAGGGAGACGAGGACACGGAAAGAGAAACTCGCGCGCGTGCGGCGGGCGGGGACGATCCTTGCCCCCAAATCCGCCAATCAAACTTGCTGGTTGGTCTTACTTGGTTCGTCTTACTTGGTTCGTCTTGCTCAGTTCGCCTTAGTCAGTTCGTCTTGGCGCCCGCACCGGCACTGCCGCTCGCCGAGCTGCTCAACGAACCGGCCTGGCTCATCGTGCTGTTGAAGTAGGTGTCGCTGTCGCCGAGCGTCACGCGGCGCTGGCAAAGCGGCGCGCAGCTGTAGGACTCGCGTTCGATCCCGCGATAGACGGTAACGAGCCGGTCGCTCGGACCTTCGACCTGGACCTGGCGGTCGACCAGGATCTCGCCGCCGCGGTCGAGCGCGATGAAATTGGTGGCGCCATAGCCCTTTCCGGTGACGACGATCATGCCGCCGGGCTGGAGCGTGACGTCGGCGATCAGGGGATTGCCGACCACGATGGTTGCCACCTTGCCAGGCAGCCGCACCAGCTTGGCCTGGTCGACATTGACGGCGATGGTATCGGCGGACTCGGCAATGACGGCAGCCGGCGATGCCAGCACCGCTGTCGCAACCAGAAGACAGACGCGCGCATGACGGCGCAGCAGTTGTTTACGCATACTCTTACCCCCGGGACGTCACAAACCGGCAGAAGCGATCAGATAACAGCCGAGCCGGTGCCCGACCCGGCTAACCTGCCCTCAATTCGTGAACGTTCCGCAAACTCTCGGACTATTGTTTGAACGGACTGGCGTTCGCGGCTCTCGAGAACCTAGCGGCGGAACGGATAGGCAAGCTGCCCTCCGATTTCCTTCGGCATGGTGGCTTCATCCTTGCCGTAATCCTGCGGCAGTTGCCCCTCGGGCATGCGGAAAGTGCCGAACAGCAAGTCCCAGATCGGGAACGTGCCGGCAAAATTGGTGTCGCCGCCCTCTGCTAGCGCGGTGTGGTGCCAACGGTGGAACACCGGCGTCGCCAACACATATTTGAACGGCCCGAAGGTCCAGTTCAGGTTGGCGTGCACGAAGGCCGAATGGAAGGTCGTGAACGGGGCGAGCCAGACCATGGCGTTCGGCGAAATGCCGGCCATCAGCAGCACGACGTCGACCGCGATGGTACCGAGCACGAGATTGACGGGATGGAAGCGTGCCGCAGAAATCCAGCTGATCTCCTCCGAGGAGTGGTGGATCGCGTGGTACTTCCAGAACCCACCGCCGTGGAACAACCGGTGCAGCCAGTACAGCATGAAATCGGACAGCACCAGGAACAGCATGGCCTGGACCCAGAGCGGCAATAGCGCCAGCGAGCCGTGGCCATTGTCGTAGAAGGCGATGAGCCCGTCGGCATCATGGATGTTGAAGACGAAGCTCGCACCGACGATCAGAAGGCCGATCCGCATGACACGTGCGAACACCGGAACGATAAACCAGTAGCAGATGTCCGTGACGATCTCCCGCTTGCGCCACCACGGCACGCCGGGATTGCAGGCCCAGACATGCTCGAGCACGGTGAAGACCACCGCGAGCGCGAAGGTCGCGGGGATCACCTTCGCGATGGTCTCGCCAAGCATCAGGGCGATTTCCATGGGCAGGCTCGACATTGTCGCCTCTCTTGCGAATTGCTGGTCCCGCCTACGCGTACTCCCCCAAATTTAAGGGAGGGTGAAGCCGGTGCTGCGCTTGCTGCACATCCGGAACCGGAACGAATTGCAGCTGGCTGCCTTAAGGCGAAATTCACTCTGGCCAGCGGCAAGCGCGTTTGCCCGATCGAATTAACTCTCCCGAAAGAGCTCGGATCTCATGGTCGTTGCGTCAAGCACACCGCCGAACGAGGCGATCCCACCCCAGATGGAGTTTTGTTCATGAAGAACCTGATTGCGCGTTTCGCGAAAGATGAATCCGGCGCCACCGCCATCGAATACGGTCTGATTGCCGCCGGCATCGCGCTGGCCATCATCACCGTCGTCAACAATCTCGGCACCACGCTGAACGCCAAGTTCACCTCGATCAGCAGCTCGCTGAAGTAGGCGATCGATCAACGACTGCAAAAGCCCCGGATTTCCGGGGCCTTTGTTTTTAAGACGGCGAGTTCCAGTGGCGTTGAGCAAGTACAGAACCGATGCCGTGGTCGCGGCGAACGCGGCCGAGGCGGCGCAGACCGGCTCGCCGGCTTACTGGGTCTGCCTGGCCCTGCTGCTTGCGACCGTCGCGCTCGCCGCACGCATCGCCTCCCTCTGGTGAGCACGCCTTCGGCTGGTTCTACCCCTCAAGACCGCCGCCGCCGTTTTCGGTTTGTTTAGCACTGCCGGCTAGAATCCGGCGACGCCAGCTCCGCGGCACACCCAGGCCTCAAGACGCAGCCCATGATCCTCGACCTTGCGCGCCTTCTGCTCTTCCCGGCCCTGATGGCGTTTGCCGCCGCAAGCGATCTCTTCACGATGACGATCTCCAACCGCGTATCGCTGGCGCTGGTCGCCGGCTTTTTCGCGCTCGCTCTCGCCGGTGGCATGGCACCTTACGAGATGCTGGGCCATGTCGGCGCCGGCGCGCTCGTCCTAGTCGTGGCCTTCACCTGTTTTGCGATGGGCTGGGTCGGTGGCGGCGATGCCAAGGTGGCGGCCTCCGTCGCGCTTTGGTTCGGGTTCGCACAGCTGATGAACTTCCTGCTCTACGCCTCGCTGTTCGGCGGGGCGCTGACGCTGCTCCTGCTCCAGTTCCGGCAGTGGCCGCTGCCTTACGGGCTCGCTGGCCAGACCTGGCTCGCGCGGCTGCACGCCAAGGACAGCGGCATTCCCTACGGCATCGCGCTCGCACTGAGCGCGCTGATGGTCTACCCGGAGACCGAATGGGTGAAGGCGATCGACCTCGCTCACCTCGCATTGCGCTGAACGCATCGGGTAAACCCGGCGTTAAGGCGATTTAGATACGCCTCATTAACCATGCTTTGACGAATAGCTGGTCAACTGCCGATTACGGCGGCGTCAGCGTCGCGGCGTTTGTTGGAAAGTGAAGCGTATGAATAGGGCACGCATTGTCGTCCTGACGGTCGCCATCTGCGCCGGCGGTGTCGCCGCGTATCTGGCGAGCGGCTCGGACAATTCTGCACCGCCTCCTGCTCCGGTCGCGCAGCTTCCCACCGTCGACGTCCTGGTCGCGAAAAACGACATCGGCCTCGGCCAGACCGTCAAGCCGGAAGACGTGCAATGGCAGACCTGGCCGTCCGCGACCGCCAGCGCCACCTTCATCCGCCGCAACGAGCGCCCCGAGGGGGTAACCCAGGTCACCGGCTCGATCGCACGATCTCCCTTCATCCAGGGCGAGCCGATCCGGGACCAGAAGCTGGTCAAGGCCGAAGGCTCCGGCTTCATGGCGGCAATCCTGCCCACCGGCATGCGGGCGATCTCGACCGAGATCTCGCCGGAAACCGGCGCAGGCGGCTTCATCCTGCCCAACGACCGCGTCGACGTGCTTTTGACGCGCCGTCTCAAGAACCCGGACCAGAGCAGCGGCGCTCCCGATGTCGTCACGTCCGAGATCATCCTGGCCAATATCCGCGTCCTGGCCATCGACCAGGCTCCCAAGGAGAAGGACGGCCAGAACGCGGTGGTCGGCAAGACCGTCACTCTCGAACTCAATCCTGCGCAGACTGCGACGCTCTCCTCCGCACGCCAGAGCGGCACGCTGTCGCTGGCGCTGCGCAGCATCGTCGATGTCAAGCTGAGCGAGATCACGCTCGATGACTCCGCACAGAAGCGCGAGGGCATTTCGATCATTCGGTACGGTATCCCAAGCTCGACGGCGAAGGCACGATGAGGACTGTCGACATGAAATGCAGGGCGAATTTGGCGACGATGCGAACCCCGGTGGTCCGCGCCCTGTCGTTTTCGGCCGCCGTCGCGCTCGCGCTCAACCCGGTGCTCACCCCTGTGGTCGCCGCCGACTATCGCCCTGTGGCGCAGGCTGCGGCCGACGGTCAGATGAACGCGCGATTCCTCTCGCTCGGCATCGGCAAGTCGATCGTGATCGACCTTCCGCGCGACATCAAGGACGTGCTTGTCGCCGATCCGAAGATCGCCAACGCGGTCGTCCGCTCGGCGCAGCGTGCCTACATCATTGGCGCCTCGATCGGGCAGACCAACATCGTGTTCTTCGATTCCGCCGGCCAGCAGATCGCGGCCTATGACATCGCGGTCAAGCGCGACCTCAACGGCGTGCGGGCCGCGCTGAAGCAGGTCCTGCCGAACTCAGACATCCAGATCGACGGGCTAGGCGACGGCATCATCTTGACCGGCTCGGCCGCGAATCCGGCCGAAGCCCAGCAGGCCAACGACCTCGCCGTGCGCCTCGCCGGCGGCCCCGAGAAGGTCGTGAACTCGATCGTGGTCCGCGGCCGCGATCAGGTCATGCTCAAGGTGACGGTCGCGGAAGTGCAGCGCAGCATCGTCAAGCAGCTCGGAATCGACCTCACCGCCAACCTCAGCTACGGCACCTCGGTCGTCAGCTTCAGCAACTCCAATCCGTTCACGGCTCTTGGCCACAACCTCGTCGACGGCAATAACCTGACCACGAAGTTCGGCGCGGCCCCGTCGGTGCAGGCCACGCTGCGTGCGATGGAGACCGCGGGCGTGATCCGGACGCTGGCCGAACCGAACCTGACCGCGATCTCCGGTGAATCGGCAACGTTCATTGCCGGCGGTGAATTTCCGGTGCCTGCGGGCTATGCGTGCGACCCCACCACGCACGTCTGTACCACCCAGATCAGCTTCAAGAAGTTCGGCATCTCGCTCAACTTCACCCCCGTCGTTCTCACGGAGGGCAAGATCAGCCTGCGGGTAATGACCGAGGTGTCCGAGCTCTCGAACGAAAACGCGATCACGCTGTCCCAGGCCGTGACCTCGACCTCGGTCAACTCGCTCACGGTGCCCTCGATCAAGACCCGCCGCGCAGAAACCTCGCTGGAAATTCCCTCAGGCGGCGCGATGGCGATGGCTGGCCTGATCCAGCAGCAGACCAAGCAAGCGGTCAGCGGACTGCCAGGTCTGATGCAGCTCCCGGTCCTCGGCACGCTGTTCCGTAGCCGCGACTTCGTCAACAACGCGACCGAGCTGGTCGTGATCGTGACGCCCTACATCGTTCGCGCAGTTGCGCAAAAGGACCTGTCGCGGCCGGATGATGGCTTCTCCGCACCGGCTGATCCGCAGGCCGAACTGCTCGGCAACATCAACCGCATCTACGGCGTGCCCGGCCGGACCGAACCGGCCAAGAACTACCGCGGCACCTACGGCTTCATCACCGACTGAGGCGGAACGGGGACTTCATGAAGATCACTAGACCACCCCAGATTCGCAGGCGCGCCATCCACCTCGGCGGCGCGCTCGTCGGCATGGCGCTCGCCCTAGGCGGCTGCCAGCATGACGAAGCGGTCACGGCCTCCATTCCCGACGACTACAAGCAGCGCCATCCGATCGCGATCGAGGAGCAGAATCGTTCCATCGTCGTCTTCGTCGGCCATGCCCGCGGCGGCTTGACCGCCGCCCAGCGCGCCGACGTGATGGGCGTCGCGTCGGCCTGGATGCACGAAGGCACCGGCGCGATCCGGATCGACGTACCGTCCGGCACGCCCAACGCGCGTCCGGTCGCGGACACCATGCGCGAAATCCAGGCAATGCTGTCGGCGGCGGGCGTTCCGCCGCGCGGCATCAACGCCCGCTCTTACACGCCGGACGACAAGCGATTCCTGCCGCCGATCCGCCTCACCTATTCCAAGATCGCCGCAGTCGCGGGTCCCTGCGGCCTGTGGCCGGAAGATATCGGCCCTTCGATGAAGAACAAGAGCTGGTTCGAGAACAAGGACTACTACAATTACGGCTGCGCCTATCAGCGCAACCTCGCAGCGATGGTCGACAATCCGTCGGATCTCGAGCAGCCGCGGCCCGAAACGCCGTCCTACACGCCGCGGCGGACCGCCGCGTTCGAGAAGTATCGCAAGGGAATGCCGACGGCGGTCGCCTATCCTGAGGCCGACAAGGCCAAACTCAGCGACACCGGCAGATGATCAGCTACGCTCGCCAGCCCCAAGAAGATCAGTCCGAGGCATCGCTCCCACCGGTCGAGGAGCATATTGCGCCGGCGCCCCGCGTTTCCGTCCAGGCTTTCTGCGAGACCGTGGAAACGGCGGCCGCCGTGCAGTCAGCCGGCGAAGATCGCCGTCTCGGCAAGGCCCATCTGAAGATCCAGATGGGCGGAATGGCGGCTGCGGTGGAAGCCTACCGCTCGGCCCCCACGCCGAACGTGATCGTGCTCGAAAGCGACGGCCGCAACGACCTCCTGGGCGGGCTCGACCATCTCGCGACCGTCTGCGATGCCGGCACCCGCGTGGTCGTGATCGGCCGCATCAACGACGTCACGCTCTACCGCGAGCTGGTCCGCCGCGGCGTCAGCGACTACGTGCTCGCGCCGGTCGGCGCGATCGACGTCGTGCGCTCGATCTGCAACCTGTTCTCGGCGCCGGAAGCCAAGGCCGTCGGCCGCATTATCGCCGTGGTCGGGGCCAAGGGCGGCGTCGGCGCATCAACCATCTCCCACAATGTCGCCTGGGCGATCGCCCGCGATCTCGCGATGGACGCGGTCGTCGCCGACCTCGACCTCGCCTTCGGCACGGCCGGACTCGACTACAACCAGGATCCACCGCAGGGCATTGCCGACGCCGTATTCTCACCCGATCGCGTCGACACCGCCTTCGTCGACCGCCTTCTGTCGAAATGCACCGACCACCTCAGTCTGCTGGCGGCGCCGGCGACGCTCGACCGGGTCTACGATTTCGGCGCCGACGCCTTCGATTCCGTGTTCGACACGTTGCGCTCCACGATGCCCTGCATCGTCCTCGACGTTCCGCACCAATGGTCGGGCTGGACGAAACGCGCCCTGATCGGAGCGGACGACATCCTGATCGTGGCGGCGCCCGACCTCGCCAATTTGCGCAACACCAAGAACCTGTTCGATCTCCTGAAGGCCGCGCGCCCCAACGACCGGCCGCCGCTCTACTGCCTGAACCAGGTCGGCGTGCCGAAACGGCCCGAAATCGCCGCGGCGGAGTTCGCCAAGGCGATCGAGAGCCAGCCGGTCGTCTCGATTCCGTTCGAGCCGCAGATCTTCGGCTCGGCGGCCAATAACGGCCAGATGATCGCGGAGATCTCGGCCAACCATAAGTCGATCGAGATGTTCCTTCAGATCGCCCAGCGCCTGACCGGCCGCAGCGAAACGAAGAAGCAAAAGTCGTCCCTGCTTTCACCCCTGATTGACAAGTTGCGGGGAAAATAGGTCGCCGCATGGAGTTTTTAAGTGTTCGGTAAGCGTAGCGGAACAGACGCCGACGCCCGGGCCCCGAAGCCCGGTGCCGTGTCGCCAGAGCCTGCCCAGGCTTCGGCGCCCGCCATGTCGCGCGTGCCGCCGCCGCCGGCAATCTCCTCGCCGCCGCTCGCCCCGGCGAAGCCTGCGCCGACCATGGAAGCCCGCCGCTCGGACAATTATTACGAGGTCAAGGCGACCATCTTCGGCGCGCTGATCGAGGCCATCGACCTCGCCCAGCTTGCCAAGCTCGATTCGGAGTCCGCGCGCGAGGAAATCCGGGACATCGTCAACGAGATCATCGCGATCAAGAACATCGTGATGTCGATCGCCGAGCAGGAAGAGCTGCTCGACGACATCTGCAACGACGTCCTCGGCTACGGTCCGCTGGAGCCGCTGTTGTCGCGCGACGACATCGCCGACATTATGGTCAACGGCGCCGACACCGTCTACATCGAGGTCGCCGGCAAGATCCAACGCACCGGTATCCGCTTCCGCGACAATCAGCAGCTCCTCAACATCTGCCAGCGTATCGTCAGCCAGGTCGGCCGGCGCGTCGACGAATCCTCGCCGATCTGCGACGCCCGCCTGGCCGACGGCTCCCGCGTCAACGCCATCGTGCCCCCGCTGTCAATCGACGGCCCCACGCTCACGATCCGCAAGTTCAAGAAGGACAAGCTGACGCTCGATCAGCTCGTCAAGTTCGGCGCAATCTCGCCGGAAGGCGCGGAAATCCTCCAGATCATCGGCCGCGTCCGCTGCAACGTGCTGATCTCCGGCGGTACCGGCTCGGGCAAGACCACGTTGCTCAACTGCCTGACCAACTACATCGAGCACGACGAGCGCGTCATCACCTGCGAGGACGCCGCCGAACTCCAGCTCCAGCAGCCGCACGTGGTGCGACTGGAAACCCGCCCGCCCAACATCGAGGGCGAGGGCCAGGTCACCATGCGCGAGCTGGTGCGCAACTGCCTGCGTATGCGTCCCGAGCGCATCATCGTCGGCGAAGTCCGCGGACCCGAGGCGTTCGACCTGCTCCAGGCCATGAACACCGGCCATGACGGCTCGATGGGCACGCTGCACGCCAACAATCCGCGCGAGGCGCTATCGCGCTGCGAATCCATGATCACGATGGGCGGCTTCTCCCTGCCTTCACGCACCATCCGCGAGATGATCTGCGCCTCGATCGACGTCATCGTCCAGGCCGCGCGCCTGCGCGACGGTTCACGCCGCATCACCCACATCACCGAAGTGATGGGCATGGAAGGCGACACCATCATCACCCAGGACGTGTTCCTCTACGACATGGTCGGCGAGGACGCCAACGGCAAGATCATCGGCCGGCACCGGTCGACCGGAATCGGCCGCCCGAAATTCTGGGAACGCGCCCGCTATTACGGCGAAGAGAAGCGCCTTGCCGCGGCGCTCGACGCGGCGGAAGTGGCGCCCACGACGTGAGCAGGTCAACGCAGCCATGAACATGCAAGTCCTTGCCCTCGCCTTCCTTGCCACCGCCACCGTCGGCGGCCTCGCCTGGGTCTTCCTTTATCCAATGCTGTCCGGGGAACGGAAGGCCGAGAGCCGCCGCGCCTCGATCTCGCGGGCCGAGGCGCCCACGGCCCGCGCCGCCGAGAAGACGCAGCGCTCGCGCCGCGAGCAGGTCGAAACCTCGCTCAAGGATCTCGAGGCGCGGCGCCAGCAGGAGAAGAGCGTACCGCTCAGTGTCCGCCTGTCGCAGGCCGGCCTCGATTGGGCGCCGCAGAAATTCTGGATCGTGTCCGCCGTCGTGGCGGGCGTGCTGTTCGCAGTCGCCTTGTTCATCGGCGGCGGCCTGCTCGGTGCCGCCGGCTTCGCGTTTGCCGGCGGCCTCGGTCTGCCCCGCTGGGCGCTCGGCTTCCTGAAGAAGCGCCGTGAAAACAAGTTCCTGGCCGCCTTGCCCGATGCCGTCGACGTCATCGTCCGCGGCATCAAGGCGGGCCTGCCGCTGTTCGAATCGATCAAGGTGGTCGCCGCCGACGCGCCAGAGCCGCTGCGCTCCGAGTTTCTGTCCATCATCGAGACGCAGGCGATCGGCATGCCGCTCGGCGAGGCCTGCACGCGGCTCTACGATCGCATGCCGCTGCCCGAGGCCAATTTCTTCGGCATCGTCATCTCCATCCAGCAGAAATCGGGCGGCAACCTCTCCGAAGCGCTCGGCAACCTTTCCAAGGTGCTGCGCGACCGCAAGAAGATGAAAGAGAAGATCCAGGCGATGTCGATGGAAGCCAAGGCCTCGGCCGGCATCATCGGCTCGCTGCCGCCGATCGTGATGTTCCTCGTCTACCTCACAACGCCAGGATACATCTCGATGCTTTGGACTCATCCCACCGGCCAGCTCATGCTGGTCGGCTGTGTTGTCTGGATGTCGATCGGCATCATGGTGATGAAGAAGATGATCAATTTCGACTTCTGATGGTGTCTTATGGTAGAGTTCCTCGTTGCGAAACTTCACGACGTCCACTTCATGACGATGCTGCTGGCGGCCATTGCCGCCAGCGCCACCGTCTATACGCTGGTGATGCCGCTGTTCGCCGGCGAGGGCCTTTCCAAGCGCATGAAGGCGGTGGCGAACGAACGTGAGCGCATCCGGCAGCGCGAGCGCGAGCGCCTCCACAAGAGTGAAAAAGTCTCGCTGCGCCAGACGCCGAAGCAGCTCGTCTCGAAGGTCGTCGATGACTTCAACCTGACCAAATGGCTCGCGCAGGAAGCTGCGCGGGACAAGCTCATCATGGCCGGCTATCGAGGCCAGGCGCCCTACATCACCTTCCTGTTTGCCCGCCTGGTTGCCCCGATCGTGCTGTTCGTCGGTTCGGTCGTCTACGTGTTCCTGATCGCGCATATGCAGCAGTCCATGCCGATCAAGATCGGCATCTGCGTCGGTGCGGCCTATCTCGGACTCCAGGCGCCGATGCTGTTCCTCAGGAACGCGATCTCCAAGCGCCAACTCTCGATCAAGCGCGCCTTTCCCGATGCGCTCGACCTGCTCCTGATCTGCATCGAATCCGGCATGTCGGTCGAGATGGCGTTCCGGAAGGTCGCGGTCGAAATCGTGGGCCAGTCGATCGCGCTATCGGAGGAGTTCACCCTGACCACGGCCGAGCTGTCGTATTTGCAGGATCGCAAGGTCGCCTACGAGAACCTCGCGCGGCGCACCGGGCTCGAGGGCGTCAAGTCGGTATGTCTCGCGCTCCAGCAGGCGGAGCGTTACGGCACCCCGCTCGGCCAATCCTTGCGGGTGATGGCGCAGGAAAACCGCGACATGCGCATGAACGAAGCCGAGAAAAAGGCCGCGGCACTGCCGCCGAAGCTGACGGTACCGATGATCCTGTTCTTCCTGCCGGTGCTGTTCGTCGTCATCCTTGGACCGACTGGCATCAAGGTCACCGAGATGCAATGACCTTAGACGTGGACCGCGTACGGTCCGAGGATGCCTTCAAGATTGGAAGATCAAGATCGGAAGATCACGTCTGATCAGTCGGGCAGGCCGAGCGAGGCGACCGGCGTCCGCTTCGGCGCACCACGCCGGACGTCGCTGCGGGTCAACATTTCCTTGAGATAGGCGACATTGGCCGTAGCCTGGTCCGGCGGCAGGTCCGCCTTCACAATAGTCTCGGCTTCGGCGAAGCGGCCCTGGAGACCGACGACAAGACCGAGATTCTGCCGCACCCGCGCGCTTGCGTGCGGCGAGGCATAGGCTTGGCGCAGCGCGTCTTCGGCCTTCGGCAGATCTCTCGACAACATGTAGGACAGGCCGAGATTGGAGAGCACGCCGGGATCGCCAGGCGCGATCTTGAGCGCACTCGCATAGTAGGAGCGCGCTTCCTCGTGACGCCCCATCTGATCGAGCGCGGTACCCTGCACCGAGAGCAGGCGCCAATCCGGGTTATCGGGCGAATGCGCCTTCGACAGCACGTCGAAGGCTTGCTGGAAATTGCCGTTGTCGGAGAGCGCGCGGCCGTATTGGGCCATCAGCGCCTTGTTGCCGGGATTGGCGATGGTCGCCTGCTCGAGCACGGCGGCAGCCTGGGCGCGCTGGCCGTTGGCGCGCAGGGCCTGGCCGTAGGCGAGCGCCGCGTCGGCGTCCTTGGGATTGGCACGATAGCGCTCGCCATAGACTTCAGCAGCGCGCGCGGGATCGGTGGGAGCGGCTTCCGCCCGCGGCCCGACCGAGCCCGTGACGTCGGAGAGTTTCGACATCGCCGTGCAGCCGCCGAGACCCATGGCCACCGCTGCGACCAGCGAGGTGGACGCAAGAAGCCGGGCAAGACTTAACCGTTCACGACTGAACCGTTGACGCATGACGCTTTGACTCTCGAGCCGATTGATCGAGCCGAACGCGCCAGCAATAGACTGTTAACCCTAACGGCCGGTTAATGCTCCCGGCCCGGGCCCGTCACTGCGGCGCCTGCGGCGGCACCTCGCCGCCGAGACCCGCATCGAGGCCGAGCGCCTTCGCCTGCTCGTTCAGGTCCCGCAGCAATTGCAGTCGTTGCCGCGTCTCGATCGCGACATCGATGCCCGGACGCACGACCCTCGGCAATTCGCGTCGAAGATCGTCACGATTGACCAGACGCCTCGCGCGGAGCTCGTCGAGCTGAACGTCGTCGATGCCGAGCACATTTGCAGATTGCTCGATCAGTCGGCGCAGTAGTGACGTCACCGCGGCCTCGACATCATGCTTGCGTGCGGATCTCGAGAACTTGCTTTCCAGATCGGCCCAGACATGAGAGGTCACGAGATAGACGTGGAGCAAATTGGCCCAATCCACCTCGTCGTCGGCATAGAAGGCGCGGCGCAGCAGGAGCCGGCGCGCGAATGCTGCGACCTGATTCCGTTTCAGCGTGGTGCATGCGTCGATCTCGATGCCCGATTGGACGGCCGGATCTCGGGAAAAATCCCGTCCGGCCGGCAGTCTGACGACGCCGTGCGGCAGGTTGGAATCGAGCGGCCTGAAGACACCATCCTTGCGCGGACGTGAGTAGCGGGCGATCGCGAAGCGATACTCTGTGCGGCCGCCATGGGACATCGGGTCGGACATCGGGCCGAAATGGATGACGTTGAAGCCGGCATCGTCACCGGCCTGCCCGGTCGATGACGGACAGGACAGGACGTAGATCGTGCGCCAGAATGCTTCAGCGCTCTCGCTCGACGTGGCGCGCGGATCGGGAATCGAATAACGCGTCAGCCCTTCGACATGCCGGTGTCCGTGCAGGACCAGATCGACATTGAGCGATGTCGCCGCTTCGAGGAAGGTCGCGGGCGCGGCGAGATACATCAGCGGCTCGTCGGGCACGCCGAGAAACCGCTTTCCTTCTCCGGTCGCCTGCGGCAGTGGATGATGGTGCAGCGCCAGCACGCGCACGAGGTTTTCCACCGGCTCGGCATAATCGGCGCGGCCGCCCGACCCGAGGCTGCCCGCGAGCTTGACGCTCAGCCGCGCGGAATCCGAAACCATGGCGCTATAGGCGCTCTGGTCGACGTTGCCGCTCACGAGCGTCGTGAGGCTCGCGCGGTTGGAATCCAGCAGCACCAGATCGAGGCCGGCCTGACGGTAGTAGACGCTCTTCGAGGTCCGCGGCAAATGCAGGTAATCATAAACATCGTGGCGACCTGCACGCTGGCTCGGTCGCTTGACGTCGTGATTGCCGGCAATTGCCTGGATGTCGGTGAACAGCCCGGTCTGCCGGAAGGACGCAATGACGGCGATCGCTTCGTCGAGCGCAGGCGGCGCCGGGTCGTCCACGATATCGCCGGTGATCAGCAGGATGCGATCGGGAACATCCGCGAAGTCCGCCATCCTCTCGCGAATTGCGGCATTGAGCGTCTCGATGGTCGCAAGCAGTCGACCAGACCCGTCCAGATGCAGGTCGGAAATCTGTACGATGACGAACGATCTATCCATTTTGCGTCGCTTATTTGCGAATGCCGCGCCGCGCAAACGATGAGAGAAATGCCTTCGACGATCAGGTTCAGTCCGGTATCAATCAGCCCGGGCCATGATGAGCCGGGTAAGAATTGACCCCATCCCCTGTTGTTGCACTCCGTGCAGAACCGTACGACACAATCTAAAATATTGGGCAATAATGCCACAACCGCAGCGCTAGTAAAGCCCTGCGGCCGCTCGCGTGGATCGTGTCCTCGGCATGAGACGGGGCTCGCCCGATGATGGTTTCGCTCACCCGATCAATATTCGATAGCGAGCCTCTTGCGAATTTCATCAATGCGCTTGTCCAATGCATCGAACCGCGCGTGAACGGAGCGGTCGTGGAGATAGAAGACGTAACCGCCGGCAAGGAACGCGAATATCCAATGATGATGCTCGACATAGCCAAAAATCGCCTCGACCGCCTGCCCGATGAAGGTGACCACGCTCCACACAAATTCCATTGCATTTCCTCCCGGCCGGCTTTGTCGTCGGCCGCCGGAGATCTGCACACCTGACGGCCGTTGCCGGAACCTAGCATGGCCCCTTTGCTGCGAGTAGCGGACCGCCGAACGGTGGCAGCAAAGCTGATTG
Organism: Bradyrhizobium sp. 23; assembly: GCF_023073295.1. Lineage (NCBI taxonomy): Bacteria > Pseudomonadati > Pseudomonadota > Alphaproteobacteria > Hyphomicrobiales > Nitrobacteraceae > Bradyrhizobium > Bradyrhizobium sp. 23. The sequence continues at coordinate 37,855 of NZ_JADPJF010000103.1, forward strand.
CGGCGGCGGCAAAACTCTGCGAAATCTCGTCCGTTCGTATGACCCGCTCGATCTGACGATCCGGACCCGCCAATGCCTTCTGTCTTCGAGACGTCGCCTACCGCCATCCCGATCACCTTCGTCACCAAGTCGAGCTGGGATCAGGTCGCCGAGGGGCTACCGGCGGCGCAACGCCAGTTCGCCACCGCGAGCGCCTTCACCGCAAAGCCGGGCGGCTATCTCGCGCTGCCCGCGCCCGATGGCGCGATCGCGCAAGTGCTGTTCGGGCTCGAGGACGAGGGTGCAAAATCGCGCGACCTGTTCCGACCGGGCGCCCTGCCCGGCCTCCTGCCGCCGGGCATCTATCGCTTCGCCAATGCACCGCAGGATGCACGGCTCGCCGCACTCGCCTTCGCGCTCGGCAGCTACCGCTTCGCCCGGTACCGCAAGGCCGATCGCCCCGAGGTCAGCCTCGTTCCCCCCGACGGCGTCGACGCGACCGACATCAATCGCATGGCGGACGCCGCAATGCTGGCGCGCGACCTCATCAACACGCCGGCCAACGACATGGGGCCGGAGGAGCTGGCCGCAGCCGCGCAGGATCTCGCCGCCGAATTCGGCGCAAGCTTTGCCTGCACCATCGGTGACGACTTAAAGACGAATTTTCCACTGATCCACGCCGTCGGCATGGCATCTAGCCGCGCGCCGCGGCTGATCGACATTGGCTGGGGCGACCCGGCTCATCCCAAGGTGACGCTGGTCGGCAAGGGCGTCTGCTTTGACACCGGCGGGCTCGACTTGAAGCCTCCGAGCGGCATGCTGATCATGAAGAAGGACATGGGCGGCGCCGCCAACGTGCTGGCGCTGGCGCGCATGGTGATGGATGCGAAGCTGAAGGTGCGACTGCGCGTGCTGATTCCGGCCGTGGAGAACGCGGTCGCGGGCAATGCCTTCCGCCCGCTCGACATCTTCACCTCGCGCAAGGGCATCACGGTCGAGATCGGCAATACGGACGCAGAGGGGCGGCTGGTGCTCGCCGACGCGCTGGCGCTTGCGGACGAGGAAAAGCCGGACCTGCTGATCGATCTCGGCACGTTGACGGGAGCGGCACGCGTCGCGCTGGGGCCGGATTTACCGCCCTTTTACACCAATGATGAGACGCTTGCCGCTGACGTCGCACGATGCGCGGCGAGGGAGAACGATCCGTTGTGGCGCATGCCACTGTGGCCGCCTTACGATGCGTGGCTGGATTCCAAGACCGCCACTATCACCAACGCACCATCAGGCGGCTTTGCCGGCTCGATCATTTGCGCGCTGTTCCTGCAACGCTTCGTCGAGCATGCCAGGAGCTGGCTGCATGTCGACATCTACGGCTGGACGCCGTCGGCGAAGCCCGCACGCCCCGAGGGCGGCGAGTGCCAGGCCGCGCGCGCGATCTACACATTGCTGAGCGAGCGCTATGCGTGATCCAGAACACGATCTAAGCCACGATCCAAGTCACGATCCAAGATACGATCCAAGGCTGACACCGTCGCGCGGCGACATCGCCGCGAAATACCTCGAAAGCAAGGTGCAGGCGGATCGTTTCGTCACGGGCGAGGAATTCGAGATCATCGCGGCGATCGCGCCCGTGCGCGAGCAGCCGTCGTCGAACGCGATGCTAATGACACAAGCGTTGCGCGGCGAGGGCGTCACGGTTTACGACCGCAACGGCGAAGGCTGGGCATGGGGTCAACTTTCAGGTGACGGCTATGTCGGCTGGCTGCCGGACGCAGCGCTCATGAAGCCCGCGGCCGCGCCGACCCATATGGTCAGTGCTTTACGAACCTTTGCCTTCCCCGGTCCCTCGATCAAGCTGCGGCCAGCAGACACGCTGGTGATGGGATCGAAGATCGCGGTTGCACGCGAGGACGGCAGCTTCGCCGTGACACGCGACGGACACTATCTGCCGAAGGCCCATCTCGCCCCGCTTGGTCATTGCGAGCCGGATTTCGTCGCAGTCGCCGAGCGTTTCGTCGGCACGCCCTATCTCTGGGGTGGCAAGAGCAGCCTTGGCGTCGATTGCTCCGGCCTGGTCCAGATGTCGCTGACATCGGCGGGCATCGGCTGCCCGCGCGACAGCGACATGCAGCAGGCCGGCCTCGGCCGCGCGCTGGAGCCCCATGAGCAAAGCAGCTTGCTGCGCGGCGATCTCATTTTCTGGAAAGGTCATGTCGCCATCGTCCGCGATGGCAGCACCATGGTTCACGCCAATGCGCATCACATGGCAACGGTGATCGAGCCGATCGAGCCGGCAATCGCAAGGATCAAGCAAGCCGGCAGCGAGGTCGCCGCGATCAAGCGGCTCTGACGGAGGCTACGTCGCCGCGGACCCGTTCTCCGCCGTCTCCAGCCGGAACGCCGCCGCAAACAGCGCGCGCGTGTAATCCGTCTTCGGGTTCTTGAAGAGCTCGGCGGCCTGACCTTCCTCGACCACCTTGCCGCCACGCATCACGATCAGATGGCTGGCGAGCGAGGCGACGACGCGCAGATCGTGCGAGATGAACATGTAAGTGAGATCGCGCCGGCGCTGCAATTCACGCAGCAGATCGACCATCTGCGCCTGAATCAGCATGTCGAGCGCACTGGTCGGCTCGTCCAGGACGACGAAATCCGGCTCCAGCACCACCGCCCGCGCGATGCTGATGCGCTGGCGCTGGCCGCCGGAGAATTCATGCGGATAACGGTGGCGAGTATCCGGTTTCAGTCCGACGTCCTCGAGCGCCTTGACGACGCGCTCCTCCCGCTCGCCTCGCGAGAGCTGCGGCTGATGCACGGTGAGGCCTTCGGCGACGATGTCGGCGACCGACATGCGCGGGCTGAGCGAGCCGAACGGATCCTGGAACACGATCTGCATGTCGCGCCGGAACGGCCGCATCTCCTTGAAGCGCAGGCCCTGGATATCTTTTCCCAGGAACACAATGCGTCCGTTCGAGGAGATCAGCCGCAGCAATGCGAGCCCCAGCGTGGTCTTGCCCGAGCCGGACTCGCCGACAACGCCGAGCGTCTCGCCCTTGCGCACGGCGATGCTGACGCCGTCGACCGCCTTGATGTGGCCGACCGTCTTACGCATCAGCCCCCGCTTGATCGGGAACCAGACCTTTAGGTCGTCGGCGGACATCACCACCGGGGCATCCGGCTGCGGCGGCGCCGGATCTGGCTTCGGCTCCGCGGCGAGCAGGTCGCGCGTATAGGGATGCTTCGGGGTCTTGAAGACGTGCTCGACCGGCCCCTGCTCGACGATCTCGCCCCCCTTCATGACGCAGACCTGGTCGGCGATGCGGCGCACGATGCCGAGATCGTGGGTGATGAAGAGCAGGCTCATGCCGAGCCGGCCGCGGATCTCTGCGAGCAGCGTCAGGATCTGCGCCTGCACGGTAACGTCGAGCGCCGTGGTCGGCTCGTCCGCGATCAGGAGGTCCGGCTCGTTGGCGAGCGCCATCGCGATCATCACGCGCTGGCGCTGGCCGCCGGAGAGCTGGTGCGGATAGCTCTTCAGCCGCGTTTCAGGCTCGGGAATGCCGACCTGCGTGAGCAATTCCAGCGTCCGCCTGCGCGCCTCGGCATTGCTGGTCGGATTGTGCAGCTGAATGATCTCGCCGATCTGCGCCTCGATCGTATGCAGCGGGTTGAGCGAGGTCATCGGCTCCTGGAAGATGATCGAGATGTCGCTGCCGCGAATCTCCCGCATCTCCTGCTCCGACCGGTCGATCAGTTCCTGGCCCTTGAAGTGGATGCTGCCCGAGGGATGCGAGGCATTTGGATAGGGCAAGAGCTTGAGAATCGAGAGCGCGCTGACCGACTTGCCGGAGCCGGACTCGCCGACCAGCGCCAGGCACTCGCCGCGCTTGATCTGGAACGAGACCTTGTCGACCGCGAGCGTGGTGGCGCCCCCCTGGTGGAAGGCCACCGAGAGGTCGCGCACGCTGAGCAAAGGCTGGTTGATCGCGTCCATTGGCTTACCTGAACGTCTTGCGCGGATCGAATGCGTCGCGCACGGCCTCGCCGATGAAGATCAAAAGCGACAGCATGATCGCGACCGAGAAGAAGCCGGAAAAACCGAGCCACGGCGCCTGCACGTTGGACTTGCCCTGCGACAGCAACTCGCCGAGCGACGGCGAGCCGGGCGGCAGTCCGAACCCCAGGAAATCGAGCGCCGTCAGCGTCATCACCGAACTCGACACGATGAACGGCAGGAACGTCATGGTCGCGACCATCGCGTTCGGCAACAGATGCCGGAACATGATGACCTTGTTCGACACGCCGAGCGCCCGCGCCGCCTGGATATACTCGAAATTGCGCCCGCGCAGGAATTCCGCGCGCACGAGTCCGACCAGCGACACCCAGGAAAATAACAACAGGATGCCGAGAAGCACGAAGAAGCCGGGCACCAGCACCGACGACAAGATCAGCAGCAGATAGAGCGAAGGGATCGCAGTCCATATCTCGATGAAACGCTGGAACAACAGGTCGATCCAGCCGCCGAAATAGCCCTGCACCGCGCCGGCCGCGATGCCGACGATGGAGGAGACGATGGTCAGGCAGAGGCCGAACAGCACTGAGATGCGGAAGCCGTAGATCAGCCGCGCCACCACGTCGCGGCCCTGATCGTCGGTGCCGAGCCAGTTGTATTCGAGATCGCGGCAGCTCTTGAGGCCTTTCTTCTCGACGACGGGCTTGCACTGCGCTTCCGTCAACATCCAGGTCGGCCGCGACGGCGCCGGCGTCGGCAGATCGAGATTGTGGGTGTCGTAGGAATAGCGGATCAGCGGCCAGACGATGCTGCCGCCCTTGTCCCTGATCAGCTTCTGCAAATAGGGATCGCGATAGTCGGCCGCGGTTTCGAAGTCGCCGCCGAAAGTGGTTTCCGAATAGGTGACGACGGACGGCCAATAAAGGTGGCCGTCATATTTGATCAGGAACGGCCGATCATTGGCGATCAGCTCGGCGAACAGCGACACCACAAATAGGATCAGGAAGATCCAGAACGACCAATAGCCGCGCCGGTTCGCCTTGAAATTCTGCCAGCGGCGCCTGTTGAGCGGCGACGGCACGAACGGTTTGCGAGTGATCGGCACGGCACTGCCGAGCGGCGACTTCGCAGTGGTTTCGATCGGCGTGGTGGGGGCGGCCAGCGTCATCAGACCTCCCGCGCCTCGAAATCGATTCGTGGATCGATCCACATATAGGTCAGGTCAGAGATCAGGTTGATCACGAGGCCGACGAGCGAAAAGATGAAGAGCGTGCCGAACACCACGGGGTAGTCGCGATTGAGAACGCTCTCGAAACTGAGCAGTCCCAGTCCGTCCAGCGAGAAGATGGTCTCGATCAGAAGCGAGCCCGAGAAGAAGGCGTGAATGAAGGTCGAGGGAAAGCCGGCGATGACGATCAGCATCGCGTTGCGGAAAACGTGACCGTAAAGCACCCGATTCTCGCTGCAGCCCTTCGCGCGCGCGGTCATCACGTATTGCTTGCGGATCTCGTCCAGAAACGAGTTCTTGGTCAGGAACGTCATGGTGGTGAACGCACCGAGCCCCATGGCGATCAGCGGCAGCGTCAAATGCCAGAAGTAATCGATGATCTTCCAATACCACGGAAACTGCGACCAGCCGTCTGACGTCAGTCCGCGCAGCGGGAACCAGTTGAAGAACGAACCGCCGGCAAACAGGATGATCAGGAGGATCGCGAATAGAAAGCCGGGAATCGCGTAGCCAAGTACGAGCACGCTCGACGTCCAGGTGTCGAAGCGCGTCCCGTCCCTGACCGCCTTGCGGATGCCGAGCGGAATCGAGATCAGGTAGGTCAGCAGCGTCAGCCAGATGCCGAGCGAGATCGAGACCGGCAACTTCTCCTTGACGAGCTGCAGGACGCTGACGTCGCGAAAATAGCTCTTGCCGAAATCGAAGCGGGCGAAATTCCAGACCATCAGCGCGAAGCGCTCCGGCGCCGGCTTGTCGAAGCCGAACTGCACTTCCAGCTTCTTGATGAAATCGGGATCGAGGCCTTGCGCGCCGCGATACTTCGAGTTGATGGCGTCGCCGCCGGCTCCCAACTGCCCCGGGGCGCGCTGCGCAAAGTCGCCGCCGCCCGAAATGCGCGAGGTCCCGCCGGTGTCCGCGCCCGAGAGCTGCGCGATCACGCGCTCGACCGGGCCGCCCGGCGCGAACTGCACGACGATGAAGGAGACGAAGAGGATCCCGAGCAAGGTCGGGATCATCAGCAGGATGCGGCGGGCGATGTAGGCGCTCATGGCTGCTTCGCCTGCTCGAGCCTGGCGGCCTTGCCGCCATCGTACCACCAGATGTCGGGAGCGCCGACGCCGTTGGCATAACGCGGCGGCTTCTGCGGATGACCGAATTGGTCCCAATAAGCAAGCCGGTGCGTCTTGTTGAACCAGTGCGGCACCCAATAACGGCCGGCGCGGAACAGGCGATCGAAGGCGCGGCAGGCGACGGTCAATTCCTCGCGGCTGTCGGCCGCCATGATCTTCTCGATCATGGCATCGATGGCCGGATTGGCGACGCCCGCAAGATTGTACGAGCCCTTCGTTGCCGCGACCTGCGACGAGAAGAACGAGCGCATGGCGTCGCCCGGCGTTGCCGACATGCTGAAGCGCTGGGTCGTCATATCGAAGTCGAAATCTTCCTGGCGTACCTTGTATTGCACGGCGTCGACGAGGCGCACGCTCGCTTCGATGCCAAGCGTCGCGAGATTCTTGATGTAGGGCCCATGGTGCGGCTGGAACGAAGGCTCGTCCAACAGAAATTCGATCCTGAAGATCTCGCCGTTCGGCAGCATCCTCTTGCCGTCCTTGATCGGCAGGCCGGCCTCGCTCAGCAATCGCTGCGCCCTGCGCAACAGGCTGCGATCCTGCCCGGAGCCGTCGGAGACGGGCGGCGTGAACGGTGCGGCGAACACCTCGTCCGGAACCTGGCCGCGAAACGGCTCCAGCAGCTTCAGCTCTTCCGGCGGCGGAGGCCCATCGCTCGCCATGAGGTCCGAGTTCTGAAATGGCGATACCGTGCGGGCATAAGCACCGTACATGATGGTCTTGTTGGTCCACTCGAAGTCGAAGGCGTCGATCAGTGCCTCACGCACGCGAGGATCCCTGAATTTTTCGCGCCGCGTGTTGATGAACCATCCTTGCGCGCCGGACGGCGTGTCGTCGGGCACGACCTCCATCTTGACGCGACCCTCCTTGACCGCGGGGAAGTCATAGCGGGTCGCCCAGATACGAGCGGTGAACTCTTCGCGGTAGAGATAGTTCTTGCCGGTGAAACCTTCAAAAGCGACATCGCGGTCGCGGTAGAATTCGTAGCGCACGACGTCGAAATTGTAGCTGCCACGACAGGGGGGCAGGTCGGCAGCCCACCAATCCTTGACGCGTTCGTATTCGATGTAGCGGTTGACCTCGAACTTGCCGACCTTGTACGGGCCCGAGCCCAACGGGATATCGAGCGATGTTTCGTCGAAAGCGCGAGAGGCATAATATGCTTTCGAGAAGATCGGCAGACTCGCCACATAGAGCGGCACGTCACGCGCGCGTCCCTTGGCAAAGGTGACGACCAGCGTCGCATCGTCAACGGCTTCCGCGCTGACCATGTCGCGCATCTGCACGATGATCAGCGGATGCCCCTTGGCCTTCAGCGACGTCAGCGAAAACGCCGCGTCGTGAGCGGTAAGCTTGGTGCCGTCATGGAATTTCGCCTCTGGCCGCATGGTGAAGCGATAGACCAGCCTGTCTGCCGATATATTTACAGACTTGGCGGCAAGCCCGTACATCCCGTCCGGTTCGTCATTGGCTCGCACCATCAGCGGCGCAAAAGTCATGTCCATGCCCTGCGCGCCATCGCCTTTGAGGATGAAGGCATTGAGCGAGTTGAAGGTCTGGTAGGACTGGTTGTACGCGCGCACCGACGGGATAAGCGAGAAGGTGCCGCCCTTCGGCGCGTCGACATTGACGTAGTCGAAGTGATGGAAGTCGGCGGGATATTTGAGGTCGCCGAAGGCCGACATGCCGTGGGCCTCTGCAGGCATCTCGGACGCTGTCGCGCCCCGGAGCCAGGCGGCGCTGAACGCGCCACCGGCACCCAAGGCCAGCACATGCCGGCGTGAAAGCTGCGCCATGCGAGAAATGCCCTTCACGACTTCTTTGCGATCCGCGCCGCCTTGTCCGCGTCGTACCACCAAATGAACGGGAAGCCGGACTGACCGTATTTGGGTAATTCCGCCGGCCGGCCGAACCGATCCCAGCGCGCGGTGCGCACCTTCGTATAAGTCCACTGCGGTACGACGTAGTGATTCCACAGCAGCACGCGGTCGAGTGCCTTGGTTGCCGCGACGAGATCGTCGCGACCCTTGGCGTAGATCACCCGCTCGATCAGCTTGTCGACCGCCGGATTCTTGATGCCGGTGATGTTGCGTGAACCGGCGATGTCAGCCGTCTTCGAGGACCAGAATTCGCGCTGCTCGTTACCCGGCGACTGCGACTCGCCCCAGGAGTTAGTGACGATGTCGAAATCCCACTCGCGCGTCCTGTTCTCGTACTGAGTGGGATCCACCGTCCGCACGCTGACAGCAATGCCGAGCCGTTCCAGCGACGGCTTGTAGAACAGCGTGATCCGCTCGAAGCTTGGATCCGAGTTCAGCAATTCAAGGGAGAACTGGGCGCCCGTCTTGACGTCGATCAGCTTGCGCTCGCGCACCTCGTAGCCAGCTTCCTTGAACAGGCGCAGCGCCTCGCGCAGATTGTCGCGAACGGCTTCCGGACTGCCGCCGACCGGGTTGGTGTAGGCCGTGGTGAAGACTTCGGGCGGGACCTCGGCGCGGACTGTCTCGAGGATCTCGAGCTCCTTGCCCTGCGGCAACCCGGTCGCCATCAGCTCATCGATGCCGTCGAAATAACTGCTGATGCGCTTGTACTGGCCGTAGAAGATCTGCTTGTTCATCTCCTCAAAGTCGAACGCGTAATTGAGCGCGCGTCGCACGCGCGGATCCTTAAACTTGGCGCGGCGCAGGTTCGGCACGAAGGCCTGCATGACGCCCGAGCTGCGATTGGCGAACTCCTCGAGGATCACGCGTTTTTCGGTGACGGCCGGGAAATCGTAGGCTGTCGCCCAGTTCTTCGCGCTGTTCTCGGTGCGCCAATCGACCTGATCGGCCTTGAATGCCTCAATCGCCACGGTGGCGTCGCGGAAATACTCATAGCGCAGCTCGTCGAAATTATTGCGGCCCACATTGGCGGCGAGGTCGCGCCCCCAATAATCCTTGACGCGCTCCAGCGCGATCGACCGCCCGGCAACGAATTCCTTGACCCGATAGGGGCCGGAACCTAGAGGCACTTCAAGCGTGGTGGCGGAGACATCGCGCTTGCGGCCCTGCGCATCCGTGCCCTCCCACCAATGCTTCGGCAGGACCGTGAGCTGCCCGACGATCTGCGGCAGTTCGCGGTTGCCCGGCGCGTCGAACACGAATTTTACCTCGCGCTCGCCGACCTTCTCGGCTTTCGTCACATGGCTGTAATAGGCCGAGTACTGCGGGTGGTGCTTCTTGAAGGAATCGAGCGAGAAGATCACGTCATCCGCGGTTACCGGCTTGCCGTCGTGCCATTTGGCTTGCGGCCGCAAGCGGTAAGTCACGAAGGAGAAATCATCCGGATGGCTGACGGCCTCGGCCAGCGCGCCGTACTCGGTCGAGACTTCGTCAAGCGAGGCCGTCGTGAGGGATTCGTAGATGAACGCCACGGCACCGGCGACTTGCCCCTTCACACCGGAGACGACGATGTTGAAATTGTCGAATGTGCCGACGGCGATCTGGCGCGCGACGCCGCCCTTGGGCGCTTCCGGATTGACGTAGTCGAAGCGCTTGAAATCCGCCGGGTATTTGATCTGTCCGAACAGCGACAGCGCGTGCCGCCAGGTGGGCTCGTTGGCGGATTGCGCGTGTGCCACGCCGACGCCGGAAAGGCCCCCTACGGAACCAAGGGCGGGGAGCGTTGCGGCAGCAGTGCCGGTGAGCAGGAGATCGCGTCGGGTAAGGGCCAAATCAACATTCCTGTCTTGAAGGAGGCTACTCCTTTAAGTTCCCAATATAGGCGAGGTTTCGACGGAATATGTTGCTTTTTCCTCATCTTGGAGGGCCAGCTGGCCGATCGCTGCGGCCAAACGCCCCGATAACAACGCCGCGAGGCCCGGATAAGCAAACGGCCAGGCTTTTCAGCCTGGCCGCGTACTAAGATCGAAGTCGATAGGCCTTACTTCGCCGCGGTCGGCAGCGGCTTCGGGCTGTCGGAGAGACTGTTCAGGTAAGCGATCACGTCGGCACGCTCGCTATCCTTCGGGATGCCAGCAAAGCCCATCGCGGTGCCCGGGACAGCTGCCTTGGGATTGGCGATGAACTTGTTGAGCGCATCGAAGTCCCAGGTGCCGCCCTTGGCCTTCATCGCGGCCGAGAAGTTGAAGCCGCCGCGGCCCTCGCCAACATGGTCGCCGACGACGCCATAGAGGTTCGGACCGACACGGTTCGGGCCGCCCTTCTCGAAGGTGTGGCAAGCGCCGCACTTCTTGGCAGCGGCGGCGCCCTTCTCGACCGAGGCGGTCTGGAGCACCTTTTCGATCGGCTCGGCAGCCGCGGCGGCAGCGCCGCCTTCCTTGCCGTGGCCGGCGTCTTCCTTCACGGCGATCTCGAAGCCCGGCTTCTCCGGCATCTTGGGCGAGAACAGCGCACTGGCGGTGAAGCTCGTCACCAGCAGAAGGAGACAGGTGCCGAGCACGGCACCGAGAATCTTGTTCAGTTCGAAAGAGTCCATTTCCGGCCAGGCCCCACACCGCAAGAAGGATCGAGCGGCCCAGTGCGGCCGCCAGGACGAGCCTCGGAGAATCAACGTTCCTTACTGTTTCCCCGAGTTTTGCCATTGAGATATCGGTTTGCCCGGGGTCTGGCAACCCGTATAAGCGAGCGGGCTTCACCCCCGTCCCCACCCCATTTCCCGGCGCGGAAAACGCCCCGTTTCCAGGCCCTTGAACCGATGATCGATCCCCGCATCCTGGTGCTGATTCCGGCCCGCATGGCCGCCACCCGCCTGCCCGGCAAGCCGCTAGCCGATATCGCGGGGCAGCCGATGATCGTGCACGTGATGCGCCGTGCCGAAGCGGCCGGGATAGGCCGGGTCGCGGTCGCAACCGACACCGCGGAGATCGCATCCGTCGTGACCGCCCATGGTGGCGAGGCCGTGATGACCCGCCCGGAGCATCCGTCCGGCTCCGACCGCATCCACGAGGCCATGCAGAAGCTCGATCCGGACGGCAAAGCCGAGATCGTGGTCAATCTGCAGGGCGATTTCCCGACCATCACGATCGACAACATCCGCGAGGTGTTGCCGCCGCTGCAAGACCCCGCCGTGGATATCGCAACGCTGGCGTCGCAGATCCACACCGAGGAGGAGGACCTCGCGCCGAGCGTCGTGAAGGCGATCGGAACCTCGCTCGGCGGCAGACGCATGCGCGCACTTTATTTCACCCGCGCAACCGCGCCGACCGGCGACGGACCGCGCTACCACCATATCGGTCTCTATGCCTATCGCCGTGCCGCGCTGGAGCGCTACGTCCGGCTTCCGCCGTCGCCGCTGGAATTGCAGGAGAAGCTCGAGCAGCTCCGGGCGCTCGAGGCCGGAATGCGCATCGACTTCACCATTGTCGATACCGTGCCCCGCGGGGTCGACACGCCGGCGGACCTGGAAACCGCCCGCAGCATCCTTTCCAAATCCTGAGCCGCTGTTACAAGGCCGAGCATGAGCAAGCTGAAAATCGCATTCCAGGGCGAGCCTGGGGCCAATTCGCACATCGCCATCGTCGAGGCCTATCCCGACGCCGAGCCGATGCCCTGCGCCACCTTCGAGGACGCCTTGTCGGCGATCTCGTCGGGCGAAGCCGATCTCGGCATGATTCCGATCGAGAATTCGGTCGCAGGCCGCGTCGCCGACATCCATCATTTGCTGCCGGCCTCCGGCCTCTTCATCATCGGCGAATGGTTTCTGCCGGTCCGGCATCAGCTGATGGCGGTGAAGGGGACCAGGCTCGAGGACATCAAGAGCGTCGAGAGCCACGTGCACGCGCTCGGCCAATGCCGGCGCATCATTCGCAAGCTTGGCATCAAGCCAATCGTGCACGCCGACACCGCCGGCAGCGCCCGCGACATTTCCGAGCGTAACGACAAGTCCGTCGCCGCGATCGCCTCGCGCCTCGCCGCGCAGATCTACGGCCTCGACATCCTCGCGGAGGACATCGAGGACGAGGCCCACAACACCACGCGCTTCGTGGTGCTCGCGCGCGAACCGAAATGGGCCGCACAGGGCTCCGGTCCGTTGGTCACGACTTTTGTGTTCCGGGTGCGCAATTTGCCCGCCGCGCTCTACAAGGCGCTCGGTGGCTTTGCCACCAACGGCGTCAACATGACCAAGCTCGAGAGCTATATGGTCGACGGCAATTTCTTCGCCACGCAGTTTTATGCCGACGTCGACGGCCACCCCGCGGACAAGGGCCTCGCTTTCGCGATCGAGGAGCTGAAATTCTTCTCACGCGAATTCCGCATTGTTGGCGTGTATCCGGGGCACCCGTTCCGCGCGACGATGGAATAGATTCGTGTCCCGGACGCGCGAAGCGCGAGCCGGAGCACCAGAGCCTTATCCGACCGCCTTAAGCCCGAACGCCTCCGCCAGCAGCGAATATGATTTCTTTCGTGCCTCGTGATCGTACACGGCGGTAATCACCATCAACTCGTCCGGCTTGCTCGCATCGATCAACGGCTGCAGCGTCTTCTGCACGGTTGCCCGGCTGCCGACGAACAGACGGGAACGGTTGCGCCGCATCGAGGCGCGCTCCGAGTCGGTATAGGGATAGGCCAGCGCCTCTTCGACGCTCGGCAACGGAAGATACTGGCCGCGGTCCCGGCGCAGGCGGTTGAGGTCGAAAGACGCGGCGAGCTTTTCGGCTTCGTCATCCGTGTCGGCCGCAATGACGGCGACCGCGAGGATCGCGCGCGGGCTCGCACTCCAGGCCGAGGGCTGAAAACGATTGCGATAATGCACCATCGCATCGATCGCATCGTGGGACGCAAAATGATGGGCGAATGCGAACCCCATGCCGATTTGCGCGGCGAGCTCCGACGAATAATCGCTGGAGCCGAGCAGCCAGATCGGCGGCAACGGCGTATCGTCGGGCATCGCAACGACGTTGTGATAGGGATGGCCCGAGGGGAATTCCCGGGTCTGCCACAGGATCAATTCGTGCAGCCGCTCGAGGAAATCGTCGCCTTCGCGACGGTCGAGCCGGCTGCGCAGCGCATAGGCCGTGGCGCCGTCGGTGCCAGGGGCGCGGCCGAGGCCGAGATCGATGCGGCCCGGAAACAGCGCCTCCAGCATCTTGAAGCGCTCGGCCACGACCAGCGGCGCGTGATTGGGCAGCATCACGCCACCGGAGCCGACGCGGATGTGCTTGGTCACCGCCGCGATCTGCCCGATCATCACGTCGGGCGCCGGGCTCGCGACGGAGGCGAGGTTGTGATGCTCGGCGAGCCAATAGCGGACATAGCCGAGCCCATCGACATGGCGCGCCAGGTCGATGCTGTTGCGCAGCGCCGCGGCGGGCTTTGTGCCGGTGGTGACGACGGAGAGGTCGAGGACTGAGAGCGGGATCATGGCGCGCTAACGTAGTGGAGGGCAGCGCGGCGGCAATGGGAGGGCGCGCAGATCTGACGTGCAGGCCAGGGCCCGCGCGCTCCGGACCCGCGCCGCGGCGTTGGGACAATGATCAATCTGGCAACATGACTTTCATATTGCCCACTCAATATATTGCGCCAGTTAATCCGCAAGTTCTCCCTACTTGGCTGGTATATTTATCTTTTTATACCAAACCGAGCTTCCCACTTCGATTCTAAATCACCGAATATTTTATGCCAACACCGCCAAAGTGGGCCACTTCCCATTACCGATGGGCTGTCGGATGCGGCCGCTTTGGCTTATCTTGGCCTTTCGCAATCTAGACCTGACCGCCGGCCGCCAACGACCCGGCGCGCCCTTGGAGAGTGAGTGGTGCCCATGACTGACGCGACAATGCCTGCCCACACCGGCGGGCAAGACGGGTACCTGAAGCGGCCTGCGATTTCCTTCGAGTTCTTTCCGCCCAAGACCGAAGATATGGAGCGCAATCTCTGGGACACCATCAACCGGCTGGCCCCGCTCGACCCGAAATTCGTCTCGGTGACCTATGGCGCCGGCGGCTCGACCCGTGAGCGGACCCACGCGACCATCTCGCGCATCCTGAAAGAAACCGCGCTGCTGCCGGCCGCGCATCTGACCTGCGTCGGCGCCTCCCGCGGGGAGATCGACGAGATCGTCGACCGCTATCACGAGGTCGGCGTCCGCCACATCGTCGGCCTGCGCGGCGATCCCCCGGGCGGCATTGGCACGGCCTATTCTAGCCATCCCGATGGCTACCAGAGCTCCGCCGACCTCGTCGCCGGCATCAAGAAGCGGCACGGCGATATCGAGGTGTCGGTCTCGGCGTACCCTGAGAAGCATCCCGAGGCGCGCGACTTCGACGATGACATCGACACGCTGCAGGCCAAGGTCGATGCAGGTGCGACCCGCGCGATCACGCAGGTGTTCTTCGATAACGACCTCTATTTCCGCTATCTCGACCGCGTGCGCGCGCGCGGGATCAACATCCCGATCGTGCCGGGCATCATGCCCATGCATAATTTCAAGCAGGCTCGCAATTTCGTCACCCGCGCCGGCACCTCCGTGCCGGACTGGTTCGCCGCGAAATTCGAGGGGCTCGACGAAGACGCCGAGACCCGCAAGCTGGTGGCGGCGACCGTCGCGGCCGGCCAGGTGCAGAAGCTGGCCAAGCACGGCGTCGACACCTTCCATTTCTACACCATGAACCGCGCCGATCTCGTGTTCGCGATCAGCCATTTGCTCGGCATCCGCGCCAAGAGCGCGCAGAAGGCGGCTTAAGACACCATGACCGTATCCACCTCTCCCAAGCGAACCGCCCTGCTCAACGCCGCGCGCGAGCGCATTCTCGTGCTCGACGGCGCCATGGGCACGATGATCCAGAATCTCCAGTTCGACGAGGCCGCCTTCCGCGGCGAGCGATTCAAGAACTTCCATCGCGATTTGCGCGGCAACAACGACCTCTTGATCCTGACCCAACCGCAGGCGATCGAGGACATCCACGCCGCTTACTTGCGCGCCGGCGCCGACATCGTCGCGACCAACACCTTCTCCACGACCTCGATTGCCCAAGCCGATTACGATCTCGCCGACATCGTCTACGAGATGGCGCGAGAAGGCGCCCGCCTCGCCGGCAACGCCGCACGCCGCGTCGAGGCCGAGGACGGCAAGCCGCGCTTCGTCGCCGGCGCCATCGGACCGACCAACCGCACCGCCTCGATCTCGCCCGACGTGTCCAATCCCGGCTACCGCGCCGTCACGTTCGACGACCTGCGCAAATCCTATGGCGAGCAGATCAACGGCATGCTCGACGGCGGCGTCGATCTGCTGCTGGTCGAGACCATCTTCGACACGCTGAACGCCAAGGCGGCGCTGTACGCGATCGCCGAGATCACGGAAGAACGTGGCATCGACATGCCCGTGATGGTGTCGGGCACCATCACCGACAAGTCCGGCCGCCTGCTGTCCGGCCAGTTGCCGGAAGCGTTCTGGCATTCGGTCCAGCACGCCAAGCCCGTCACCATCGGCTTCAACTGCGCGCTCGGCGCGGAAGATCTGCGCGCGCATATCGCCGATATCGGCCGCGTCGCCGACACGCTTGTTTGCGCCTATCCCAATGCCGGCCTGCCCAACGAGTTCGGCCAGTATGACGAGACCCCGGAATACATGGCCCGCCTGGTCGGCGAGTTCGCGCGCGATGGCCTCGTCAACATCGTCGGCGGTTGCTGCGGCACCACGCCGGACCATATCGCGGCGATTGCGGCTGCGGTCGCGCCGCACAAGCCGCGCATCGTGCCGGAGATCGAACCTCGCTTGCGGCTCTCCGGCCTCGAGCCGTTCATCCTGACCGACGCCATTCCCTTCGTGAACGTCGGCGAGCGCACCAACGTCACCGGCTCCGCCCGCTTCCGCAAGCTGGTCACCGCCGGCGACTACACCGCCGCGCTGCAGGTCGCGCGCGACCAGGTCGAGAACGGCGCGCAGATCATCGACGTCAACATGGACGAGGGTCTTCTGGACTCGGAAGCCGCGATGGTGACCTTCCTCAACCTTGTCGCCGCCGAGCCCGACATTGCCCGCGTCCCCGTAATGGTCGACAGCTCGAAATTCTCCGTGATCGAGGCCGGCCTGAAATGCGTGCAGGGCAAGCCGGTCGTCAACTCGATCTCGATGAAGGAAGGCGAGGACAAATTCATTCACGAGGCCAAGATCGCCCGCCGTCACGGCGCGGCCGTCGTGGTGATGGCGTTCGACGAGGTCGGCCAGGCCGACACGTTCGCCCGCAAGACCGAGATCTGCAAGCGCGCCTACGACATCCTGGTGAACCGCGTCGGCTTCCCGCCGGAAGACATCATCTTCGATCCCAATATTTTCGCGATCGCAACCGGCATCGAGGAGCACAACAATTACGGCGTCGACTTCATCGAGGCGACGCGCTGGATCCGCAAGAATCTGCCGGGCGCGCACATTTCTGGTGGTGTGTCCAATTTGTCGTTCTCGTTCCGCGGCAACGAGCCGGTGCGCGAGGCCATGCACTCGGTGTTCCTGTATCACGCCATCAAGGCCGGCATGGACATGGGCATCGTCAATGCCGGGCAGATGATCGTCTATGACGATATCGATCCCGAATTGCGCCAGGTGTGCGAGGACGTCATCCTCAACCGCGACCCCGGTGCGTCCGAGCGTCTGCTGGCGCTTGCGGAAAGATTCCGCGGCAACAAGACTCAGACCAAGGAAGCCGATCTCGCCTGGCGCGAATGGCCGGTGGCGAAGCGGCTGTCACATTCGCTGGTGCACGGCATCACCGAATTCATCGAGCAGGATACCGAAGAGGCCCGCAAGGCCTCGACGCGGCCACTCGACGTGATCGAGGGACCGCTGATGGCCGGCATGAACGTGGTCGGCGATCTCTTCGGCGACGGCAAGATGTTCCTGCCGCAGGTGGTGAAGTCGGCCCGCGTGATGAAGCAGGCTGTCGCCTGGCTGATGCCGTTCATGGAGGAGGAGAAGGCGCGCAATCTCGCCAACGGCATCGGCACGGAAGGCTCCTCGTCCGCCGGCAAGATCGTGCTCGCGACCGTCAAGGGCGACGTCCACGACATCGGCAAGAACATCGTTGGCATCGTGCTCCAGTGCAACAATTACGAGGTCATCGACCTCGGCGTGATGGTGCCCGCGGCCAAGATCGTCGATACGGTGAAGGCGGAGAAGGCCGACATCGTCGGGCTGTCCGGCCTGATCACACCCTCGCTCGACGAGATGGCGTTCTTCGCCGCAGAATTGCAGCGCGAAGGCCTCAAGCTGCCGCTCTTGATCGGCGGCGCCACCACGAGCCGCGTGCATACGGCGGTGAAGATCGACCCGAGCTATCGCGCAGGCCCCGTGGTGCATGTCAACGACGCCAGCCGCGCCGTCGGTGTTGCGTCGGCGCTGCTGTCGCCCGAGACGCGCGAGGCCTATGCCGCGGAGGTGCGCGCCGAATACGCAAAGATCTCGGACGCCCATATGCGCGCCCAGGCCGACAAGAAGCGGCTGAAGCTGGCGACCGCCCGCGCCAACCGCGTGCCGGTCGACTTCACCGCGAACAAGCCGGTGAAGCCGACCTTCCTCGGCACCCGAAGCTTTGACGACTACGATCTCGCCGAGCTGGTGCCCTATATCGACTGGACCCCCTTCTTCCAGACCTGGGAGCTCGCCGGACGCTTCCCCGCCATCCTCGACGACGCCAAGGTCGGCGAAGTTGCGCGCTCGCTCTACGGCGACGCGCGCAAGATGCTCGACCTGATCGTCAAGGAGAAATGGTTCCGCGCGCGCGCCACCGTCGGCTTCTGGCCGGCCAATGCGCAGGGCGACGACATCGTGCTCTATGCCGACGAGAGCCGGACCAGGACGATCGCGACGCTGCACACGCTGCGCCAGCAGCTCGAGAAGCGCGAGGGCCGTTTCAACGCCGCGCTGTCCGACTTCGTCGCGCCCGCCACAACCGGCGTGCCCGACTATGTCGGCGGCTTCGTCGTCACCGCCGGCATCGGCGAGGATGTGGTCGCTGACCGTTTCAAGATGGCCAATGACGACTATTCCTCGATCCTGTGCAAGGCGCTGGCCGACCGCCTGGCCGAAGCGTTCGCCGAGCGCATGCATGCCCGCGTCCGCCGCGAATTCTGGGCCTATGCGCCGGACGAGACGCTCTCCCCCGACGAGTTGATCCTCGAAAAGTATCAGGGCATCCGTCCCGCCCCCGGCTATCCCGCGCAACCCGATCACACCGAGAAGGCCACGCTGTTCGAGCTGCTCGATGCCGAGAACACCGCCGGCGTGAAGCTGACCGAGAGCTATGCGATGTGGCCGGGCTCCTCCGTGTCGGGGCTCTATCTCGCCAATCCAGAGAGCTATTATTTCGGAGTCGGCAAGATCGAGCGCGATCAGGTCGAGGATTATGCTGCGCGCAAGGGCATGAGCGTCGCCGAGACCGAGCGCTGGCTCGCGCCGATTCTGAACTACATCCCGACGCGAGAGGGTGGGAGCGACAAGGCGGCGTTCACGGCAACGCCGGCGAACGACGAGACGTCGAAGGAGCTTGCGTCGCATCCGCCGGGCTGCACCTGCGCGGTGCACCTGGTCTGGCAGAAGAAGCGCGCGGGCGCGGGTTAGGCGCCCTCCAAACAGAAAACGAGAAATCAACCCCATGCACAGTAGGCATGGGGTTGAAAAAGCTCGATAATTTTTGCGGTGTCACCGAATAATTTTTCGATATTACCGAAATTGCTTGCGGCGTCGGGCAAAACACCTGTAACATTCCATCATCGCCGACCGTGCCCGTTTGATACTCCCTCGCCAGTCGCCATCACGGCGCGTGCCACACGTTCGCTGTCGTCCTGGCGAAAGCCATCCATACCGGGTGATCCATTGGTGGCCATCGCAGGCAATACCGAACGACCAATCTTCGCCAAATGACCCGCTGGGGCAATGGGTCGTGGCTTTCGCCAGGACGACATTGGTGAAGCAATGCCTGGCATGTGCTGGGGCAACGCACAGCATCGAACGCAAAGCGCGTTTGCCGCGACCAATGGCGGTCGTCGCCGAAGCGCAGGGGAATCGGATGCTGAACGCCCAACAATTGATGTGGACACAGATTGCCGCCGGCATCGCCGTGCTGCTGTTTGGATTGACGCTGTTCAATCTGATCCGCATGCGGGGCCGGATGGTGGCGGCGCGGAGCTGGGACAAGGTGGAGGGCATCATCACGGTCTCCCGGGTCGACCAGCCGACGGCGCATTCCTCGGACGATCGGAACGACGCCAAGCCCATCATCCGCTATCGATATCAGGCCGGCGGCCAGGAGCTGGAAGGCGACAAGATCTTTGTCGGCGGCACCGTCATCACGACGAGGGTCCTGGCCGCAAAACTGACCGGACGCTATCCGGTCGGCGCCCATGTCGAGGTCCATGTCGATCCGAAGCAACCGACAGAGGCGCTGCTGGAGCCTGCCGCCGCGCAGAACGTCGCGGCCCTGGTGGCGTTCACAATGGTGTTCGGCGTCATCGCCGCCACCCTGACCGCGCATTCGTTCGCGGGCCACGTGCTCTACGCCGACAAGGGCGTCCCGCTGTTCGCGTTCGCGGTGCCGATCATCGTGCTCGTGGGCGGGGTGTTCCTCGCCGCCGATTATGTCCGGACGCGCCGGCTGGCGAGCGCCAGCCTGCGCTGGCCGACCGCGTCGGGCAGGGTCACCCATTGCGACGTGATCGAGGAAATCATCGAAGAGAAGACCGAGCACGACAATCGACCGACGACTTCAAAGCTCGTCCACCGCTATCAGATCGACCTGCGCTACGCCTACAGGGTCGGCAAGCGCGACTTCATCGGCACCGAAGTCGATTGGAACGGCACCATGATCTCCGGCCTGCGCGAGGCCGCCGAAGAGGCCGCGGCGAAATATCGGCCTGGGAAGAGCGTCCAGGTCTATTACGATCCGGACCAGCCCGGACAAGCCGTGCTGGAGCCTGCAAGCCGGGGAGGCGCGCTGGGGCCGCTGATCGGTGCCGCGGTCTGCGCGGTTGTCGGCGGCCTCTTCCTGACGATCCTGATCAAGGTCGGGTTCGCATAGCGGCGATCACCCCTTCGGCGGTGCCAGGGGCTGCACAATCTCCTTGAACGGCGCCAGCGCCTCGCACGCGTCGGCATGCGCCGACAGCGCCGGATAGCGCGATGGCTCGAACAACTGCGGATGGGCCTCGCGGGTGAAGCGGACGACGCAGGCGACCACAATATCGGCGTGGCCGATGCGCTCGCCCAGCCAGTACGGCGTGGTCACCTTGGCGCGCTCGGCCTCCAGCGCTTTCAGCACGTCCGCGATCTGCGCCTGGCAGCGCTCGACCCATAGCGTAAGCTGCTCCTTCCGCAGCACGCGTTCGTAGAGCAGGCTCACGGCCTTGTCGCCGAGGCCGGACGCGAGCGCGCAGATGCGCAAGTGATGCCGGCGCTCGGCGCCGGAGCGCGGCAGCATCGCCTTCTCCGGCCCGGCGAGCTCGTCGAGATAATCGAGGATGAACGTGCTCTCGATCAGCGCCTCGCCGTTGTCGAGCACCAGCGTCGGCACGCGGCGCAGCGGATTATAGGGCGCGATCTTGTCGGCGTCGCCGAAGGTCGACCACGGCCTGTGCTCGAAGGCGAGGCCGTAAAGCCGCAGCGCAATCGCGACGCGGCGGACGAAGGGGGAATCATATTGGCCGATCAGGAACATGGTTTTGCGCTCTTCTCTGGCTTTTGGACGAGGCAGGGCCGATCAGTTTCCACGGCAAGGCCGCAGTGGCGCAAGCAAAATCATGGAAGTGGAGCATTGCGCTGCATGCAACGGCGCCGCGACAGCGGCTGCCGGATGCGTTATCAAGGACGGCATCATGACAGCAACAATGGACATCAATCGGGAGCGGATCGCGGCGACCGAGGCCGTCATCCGTCCGCACATACGGCGCACGACGCTCGTTGAGGCCGATCTCGCCGATTTTGGCCTGCCGGCTTCTCCCGTCACGTTCAAGCTCGAGATGCTGCAGCATTCCGGATCGTTCAAGGCGCGGGGTGCCTTCGCCAATCTGCTGTTGCGCCGGCTGCCGGAAGCCGGTGTCGTCGCCGCATCGGGCGGCAATCACGGCGCGGCGGTGGCGTATGCGGCGCAGCGGCTCGGCATCCCGGCCACGATTTTCGTGCCCGACATCACCTCGCCGGCCAAAGCCGAGCGTATCAGAGGCTATGGCGCGAAACTCGTGATTGCGGGCAGCCGCTATGCCGACGCGCTCGCCGCAAGCGAAACCCATGTCGCGCAGACCGGCGCCATGGCGGTGCATGCCTACGACCAGGTCGAGACCTTGCTCGGTCAGGGCAGTGTCGGAATGGAGCTGGAGCAGGATGCACCGGGCATTGACACGGTGCTGGTTGCAGTCGGCGGCGGCGGCCTGATCGGTGGCATGGCAGCCTGGAGCGCCGGCAGGACGCGCATCGTGGCGGTCGAGCCCGAGCAATCGCCGACGCTTCACGCCGCCTTCGCGGCAGGCGCGCCGATCGATGCGCCGGCGGGCGGCATCGCCGCCGATAGTCTCGCCCCGCGACGTGTCGGACAATTGATGTTTCCGATTGCGCGGGCCCATGTCGAGCGGGTCGTCCTGGTCGCCGACGACGCGATCAAGCAGGCGCAGTCGGCCTTGTGGTCGAGCCTGCGCCTGGTGGCCGAGCCCGGCGGCGCCGCCGCATTTGCCGCCTTGCTCTCCGGTCGCTATCGCCCCTCACCCGGCGAGCGGGTCGCGGTGCTGCTTTGCGGTGCAAACACCACGGCGGTGAATTTCAACAGCTAGCGAGCTTCGCATGATCGGGTATCGCGGACTCATCGCCGCACGGAGCAGAGCGATTTGACTGCTGACCAGCCTCCCTCACTCACTCTCCTAGGCGCCTACTCCTTCAGCGCTGATAATGCTGCCTATGCCCGTTTCATCCGGGAATTGATCGACTCACACGATCCCCCCAATTTCAGCGAAGAGGTGAACGCTCTGCTGCGGAAAGCCGGCAGGGGCGATGAAATAGTGCCTCTGACTGGTGAGGACCGGCGGAAATTGGAAGACAATCTACGAGGTTACATGGATGACGCTGTAATTCTCGAGGTGCTCGTGGCGAATCCGGACGCGCGGTTCAATCCTCATGATTTTACCCAAATCGATCCGTCCAACCCGGAAGGCCACGCAGAGATGGCGTGGAACGAAACGTTCCTGACCGCGGATGGCGAGACGGTGATCGAGACCGACTACAAGCAAAGACTGCCCGCGGCGAAACAGTATCGCGTGGTGTTCGTCATCCATCGTTGGGAGCCTAGCCTCCCACTGCTCTCCAGCTACGGAGAGCTGTATGCTCCGCCCGTGCAGCCATTGACCGAGCGATTACGGCGTCTCGCTCCCTATGATCTTCCGGAACCGAGTGTTGGCGTGATCCGGTGATCCCGCCACGCGTAGCCCCAATGAAACGCGACGACAGCGCCACACTCCGTCATTGCGAGCGCAGCGAAGCAACCAGTATCTCCCACGGAACCAGACTGGATTGCTTCGTCGCAAGGGCTCCTCGCAATGACGGCGGAGAGGCAGCTGCTACCTATTCGATGATCGGCACATGCTTTGCCGCGGACCGCGGCGCCGTGCCATCGAGCCGCGGGTCGTCGGCGATCTCGATCTGGCGGCGGAACGGACGGAAGCCCGAGCGCTGGTAGAATGCGACGGCGGACGGATGGTCGAACGTGCAGGTGTGCACCCAGACGCGGGACAGGTCGCGTGACCATGCGAGCTCAAGCGCGCGGTTCATCATAAAGCGGGCGGCACCGCTGCCGATCAGTTTTGCGGTGACACCGAAATACACCAGCTCGCATTGGCCGGCCTCGCGAAAGTCCAGCTCCAGCAGGCCCTCATCGTGGCCGTCCACGACAAGCGCATATACCTCGACGCCCGGTGCATGGATGATTGCGGCGAGCTCGCCGTCGTTCATGCGCGCCCGCGAAAACCACAGCCACTCCTCGCCGACGCGGCGATGGAGGTCGCGATACCAATGAAGCGCGGGAGTATCGACCTTGCGCAGGGTCCATGCGCCAAGAGGATTGTCACGCAGCGGCGGACGCGCTGTCATCTCGAGATGCGTGACGACGGCAGCGATCTTGCTGGCGGGAATGTCGGAATAGCCGTCGGGGAGGATCATGGGATGCGTCCCTTAGAAGCTGAACGCCGGCAACACATTCCGGGTCGTCCTGGCGAAAGCCTGGACGACGGCGGGATTTCTGGATACGCCTCATTCACCGCGGCGTCAGCGTGATCGCCTCCGCCGTTGCAGCCTCGACCGCGGCGCGGCTGTAGAGCAGCGGCACATACTGGCCGGTCGCCCAGAGCGGCGCGAGGTCGCGATAATGGCCGCTGAAGGGATCGCCCGACTGGCCCGGTGTGTTGATGGTGCGGCTCGCATCCCAATTGCCGACGTCGAGCACCATGCGGAACGATGCGCCAGCGAACAGCTGATAATCGGTGCGGCGATAGGTGGCCGCGCGCGGCACGTTGGCGGCGCCGCCGTAGGCCAGCGGACCGACCGAGAGCTGAGCGGCCGTCGCCTTGTCGGCCAGCGGCATCAGAGCATGGTCGAATTTTGCGACGTGCAGGCGGCCCCAGCGCCAGGTTGAGGAATCGGCCCCGAGCTTGGCTGTGACATCGGCCACCGCGGCGCCGAGGCTGTCGCGCAGGATCTGGTCGCGCGCGGTGGCGGGATCGGAGCCAAACGACGCGTCCGGAGATTCCAGAAAGGCGACAAGCGCCGAAATGCTGGACGCCTCCGGCGCGATCAGGTCGGCAGCCTTGGGCGCCGTGGTCTTCAGCAGTACCGGTCCAAGATGATTGGAGATCCAGACCTCGAACACCGCAGCAGCGGCATTGTCGGCGGCATCACGGGCGTCCCAAGGCTTGAGCAGTTCGAGGCCCTTCTTCACGTTGGCATCGTCCGAAGTGAGCGGCTGCAACAGCTTGACCAGCCGCCGGCCCAGCATCGTGGTGTCGTCGTTCTGCAGATCCATGGCATCGGCCAGCGTCACCTTGCTGTTGGCCTTCAGGACCTCGGTGATGCGCTGCCAGCGCGCACTGTCCGCCCATTCGAAGCCGACCTTGCGCTCGCTGACGGGATAATCCGCCGGCAGGTTCATCTGGTTGGCGGTGGCGAGAAAGCCCTGCTTGGGCTGATAGGTCTTGGGCAGTTCGTCGAGCGAGAGAAAACCCTGCCATTCGTAGCGGCCGTCGCCGGGCACCGGCATCAGGCCATCATAGTTGGCGCGCCGCGGCGTCTTGCCGGCGGCGACCCAGCCGATATTGCCCTTGGTGTCCGCATAGACCTGATTCTCCGACGGCGCGCCCCAGCGCCGCATGGCGCCGAGGAATCCGTTCCAGTCCTTCGCGGTCATGTAGTCGGAGGAGCCGAAATAGGCCGAGGTGCCGGGCTCGAACCAGATCGAGCGGACGGCGAAGGCCCGCTTGTTGGCGTCGTCGACGTAGATCACCGGACCATGCCGGGTGAATTTCAGCTCGAGATCGCGATCGCTCTCGCCTTTCACCTGCTCTTTCTCGTGGACGATGCGCATGTCCTCCCAGCCAGCGCCATAGCGGTACTGGTTGGGATTCTGCGGATTGAGCTCGTAGATGTAGAGGTCTTCCTGGTCGACGTTGAAGATGGTGAGACCGAAGGCGATGGTGCCGTTGTGGCCGATGGAGATGCCGGGCAGCGCGGGCTCGCCCGCGCCGATCACGGAGAGGCCGGGCGCATTGAGGCCGACGATGTAGCGCAGCGAGGGCACGCTGTGCTCGCGATGCGGATCGTTGGCGAGGATCGGACGCCCAGTCGCGGTCCGTGACGCCGCGATCACCCAATTGTTGGAGCCGATGGTGTCGCGTTGCAGGTCGGCCTCGGTGAGGTACTTGTCGGGATCGTGCGCGAGTGCGGCCTGGCGATCTTTCGGCGCGGCAAAGGCGACCGGGCGCGTCGCCAGATCGTAGGGCGCCAGCACCGCCTTCGGCACGCTGCAGGGATCGAGACCATCTGGAATTTTCGTCGTCCACGCCGGCTCGAGCTTGACGCGAAACCGATCGGCATCGAGGCCTGCCGCGCAGGCGACCAAGGAGCGCTTGACCTCGGAGGCGACATTGCGCGTCAGGCCGTGGCTGCGGATGCGGACGATGTCATCCGCCGTCCACGCATCCGGCATCGTGCCGGCGATCCTGAACTCGATCGGCAGCGGGCGCTTGCCCGCGCGCACATCGGCGACGTAGGCGTTGACCCCGGCGACGAATGCCTCCGCATAGGTCTTCCCCTTGGGGCCGTAAGCCGCCCATTCCGCATTCATATCGCCGCGATAAAGAAAGAGACGCAGCGCCTTGTCCTGTTCGGCATAGGCCGGGCCGAAATCCTTGGCCAGCAGACCAAGCCCTCGCTTGCGCCAAAGATCGATCTGCCAGAGCCGGTCGCGCGCGGCGTTAAAGCCTTGCAGGAAGAACAGGTCGTGCTCATTGCCGGCATAGATGTGGGGGATACCCCAGACATCGACCAGAATCTGCGCGGGAGCATCGAGACCGGCGACGTCGGTCTTGACCTGCCGCGCGCTGCCGAGCGGGTCCGGCTTCTCACGCGCGAGGGAGGTCGAGGTGAGCAGCGCGGCGCAGATCGCGGCGCCGCAGAGCTTTTGGACGACCCGGTTGAAATCCGTGTTCATTGTCGTTTCTCCCGTTTGTTGTTGTTGGGCGCGTCGTGCGCGCCCGTTATTCGCCCTCGTCGCTCGCGAGCACGCCCTTCACCGCCCTCGTCCATCCCGCAAGCTTCCGCTCGCGCGTCGCCTGGCTCATGTTGGGCTTGAAGCGGTGCTCCAGCCGCCAGTTATCGGCGAATTTGGTCGGCTCGGGATAGACGCCGGCCTCGAGGCCGGCAAGATAGGCGGCGCCAAGTGCCGTCGTCTCCTGGATCACGGGGCGATCGACCGGCGCATCGAGCAGGTCGGCGAGGCGCTGCATGGTCCAGTCGGATGCGGTCATGCCGCCATCGACGCGGAGCACGACGCTTGCCACCTCCGAGCTCGGCCAGTCGGCGCGCATTGCGGCCCAGAGATCAAAGGTCTGGTAGCAGACGCTTTCCAGGGCGGCGTGGGCAAGCTCGGCCGGGCCGGTGTTGCGGGTGAGGCCGAACAGGGCGCCGCGCACGCGCGGATTCCAGTACGGCGCGCCCATGCCGACGAAGGCCGGGACGAGATAGACGCTCTGCATGGAGTCCGACTGATCGGCGAGAGGTCCGGTCTCGGCGGCATGCTTGATGATGCCGAGGCCGTCGCGCAGCCACTGCACTGCCGAACCTGCGACGAAGATCGAGCCTTCGAGCGCATAGGTGCGCTTGCCCCCGAGCTGGTAGGCGATGGTGGTGAGCAGCTTGTTCTTCGAGGCCACGGGCGTGGTGCCGGTGTTGAGCAGGGCGAAGCAGCCGGTGCCGTAAGTCGATTTCATCATCCCCGGACGGAAGCAGGCCTGGCCGATGGTCGCGGCCTGCTGGTCGCCGGCGATGCCGCAGATCGCAATGGCGCCGCCGAACAAATCCGGCGTGCTCTCGCCGAAACGGGCGGAGGAATCCTTCACCTCGGGCAGCATCGAGCGCGGCACGCCGATGATCTCCAAGAGCTCGTCGTCCCACTGGCCGGTGTGGATGTTGAACAGCAGCGTGCGCGAGGCGTTGGTGGCGTCGGTGGCGTGGACCTTGCCGCCGGTGAGACGCCAAAGCAGATAGCAATCGACGGTGCCGAACATCAATTCGCCGCGCGCGGCGCGCGCCCGTGCGCCGGGGACGTGGTCGAGAATCCAGGCGACCTTGGTGCCGGAGAAATAGGGGTCGATGATCAGGCCGGTCTTCTGCGAGATCACGGGCTCGCGGCCGTCGGCTTTCAGCTTGGCGCAGATGTCGGCGGTGCGGCGGTCCTGCCAGACGATGGCGCGGTGCACGGCCTGCCCGGTGGCGCGGTCCCACACCACGGTGGTCTCGCGCTGGTTGGTGATGCCGATCGCGGCGATGTCCTTTGCGCCGATGCCGGCCTGCGCGATCGCGTCGCGGCAGACCGTCACGGTCGAGGTCCAGATGTCCTCGGGCTCGTGCTCGACCCAACCCGAGGCAGGGAAATGCTGCGGAAACTCGGCCTGCGCCTTCGCCGCAATGGAAATGTCGCCGCGAAACACGATCGCGCGCGAGGAGGTGGTGCCCTGGTCGATGGCGAGGACGAAAGACATGGAAGCAAACCTTGGGGTTTCTTTGGCGTTTTCCCGGCGTTGTCCGGTGAGGGGCTATTGTGTTTCGCCAAAGGGAGCGGATTAGGGCGGGAAGGTCAAGACGGCTGTCCTCCCACCCTCCCCTGGAGGGCAGGGTGGGCTCGCATGCAGCGAAGCGGAACGCGAACCGGGGCGGGGTGACAGACTATCCGCGAACTTGATGAGCAGCAGCCGTCTCGTCGACGCAAGCGATACCGCCTTTGCGGCTTCACCCCACCCCGCCTCGCGTTGCGCTCTGGGCAACACGAAGCGACCCTCCCCCTCTAGCGGAGGAAAAGTGAAGCGCGCCCGGCGTACAATTGCAAGTAGAGCAGAAGTTACGGCGCCGCCGTGGTCACGCCGCCGTCGATGACGATCGTTTGTCCCGTCATGAAGCTCGACGCGTCGGAGGCGAGGTAGGCCACTGCGCCTGCGATTTCGTCGGGTTCGCCGATACGGCGGAGCGGCGTGGTGGCCGTGCGGCGTTTCAGATTCGCTTCGTCTTCCCACAGCGCGCGGGCGAAGTCGGTCTTGACGAGGCCGGGCGCGATGCAGTTGACGCGGACGCCTTTCGGGCCCCATTCGCCGGCGAGCGAACGACACAGCGCGAAGTCGGCGGCTTTCGAGATGCCGTAGGCGCCGATCACGGTCGAACCGCGCAAGCCCCCGATCGAGGAGATGATGACGACTGAGCCGTTGCCGCGGTCGGCCATCTGCGGGATCGCAAGCGCGGAGAGCCAGATGTTGCTCTTGACGTTGCTGCCCATGATCTTGTCGAAGGCCTCGTCGGTGATGTCGAGCAGCGGGCCGTAATACGGGTTGACCGCGGCGTTGCAGACGAGGATGTCGATCTTGCCGTAATGCTTGATCGTGCCCGCGATCAGCGCCTCGACCTCCTGCTTGCGCGCGATGTTGCAGGGGATGACGGTGGCCTCGCCGCCGGCCGCCTTGATGCCGTCGGCGACTGCCTTGCAGGCATCGGCCTTGCGCGAGGAGACCACCACTTTGGCGCCGAGCTTTGCGAGCAGCTCGGCGGAGGAGCGGCCGATGCCGCGGCTGGAGCCGGTGACCACGGCGACCTTGCCGGTGAGATCGAACGGGGTGTTCTTCATTGTTGTTGGGCTCCGTTGAGGCCACTTGTTCAGACGTCATCGCCCGGCTTACCCGGGCGATCCAGTATTCCAGAGACGGCGCGGCTAGAACCGAGAAGCCGCAGCGTACTGGATCCCCCGCCTGCGCGGGGGATGACAGCGACCTTGTAGCTAGATCAACCCGCCACCGTCCGCCACGCGGCGCTGGTGGTAGTCGGTGTCGCCGAACGAGTTCTCGATCATGGTCAGGCGCTTGAAGTAATGGCCGATCTTCGCCTCCATGGTCATGCCGATGCCGCCGTGGAGCTGGATCGCCTGCTGTCCCACGAACTTCAGCGACTTGCCGATCTGCACCTTGGCCGCGGCAATAGCGTTGCTGCGCTCCTTGGCGTCCTGGAAATCGCCCGCCATGGTCGCGAACATCGACATCGATCGCGCCTGCTCGGTGGCGACGAACATGTCAGAGGCGCGGTGCTGCAGCGACTGGAACGAGCCGATCGGCACCCCGAACTGCTTGCGCGTCTTGATGTACTCGACCGTGGTCTTGAGCGATTCGTCCATCAGGCCGACCGCTTCGGCGCAGAGCGCGATGCGAGCTTCGTCGACCACACGCTCGATCAGCGTGAGCGAATCGTCGGGATTGCCGAGCACGGCATCGGCACCGATTTCGACGCCGGTGAAGGTGATGTCGGCGGCGTGCAGGCCGTCCTGGGTCGGGTACGACTTCTTGGCGACGCCCTTGGCGTCGGCCGGCACCAGGAACACGCCGATGCCGCTCTTGTCGCGGCGCTCGCCCCTAGTGCGCGCGGTCACGATGAGGGTATCTGCATTCTCGCCGTTGAGCACGACGAACTTCTCGCCGTCGATGACCCAACCGTCGCCCTTCTTCTTCGCCGTCGTGGTGACGTCGAAGAGATCGTAGCGCGAGTTCTTCTCGAGCTGGGCAAAGGCGAGCGTCTTGCTGCCGTCTACGATGCCGGGCACATGCGCGGCCTTCTGCGCATCGCTGCCCGCATGGCGCAGGAAGCCGCCGCCGATCACGACGGTTGCGAGGTAAGGCTCGAGCACCAGTGCCTTGCCGAGCGCCTCCATCACGATCATGGTCTCGACGCCGCCGCCGCCGAAGCCGCCATCGGCCTCCGCGAAGGGCAGACCGAGCAGGCCCTGCTCGGCGAGCTTGCCCCAGACCGCTTTGCTCCAGCCGCCCTTCTCCTTCATGTACTTCTTGCGGCTCTCGAAATCGTAGGAATCGGTCAAGAGGCCGTCGATGCTTTCCTTGAGAAGCCGCTGCTCCTCGTTCAGATCAAAATCCATGTTCTTTGCTCTCCGGTATCGATTTCGTCATGCCCGGCCTTATGCCGGGCATCCACGTTCTTTCGTGGCGCTAGGCGTGGATGGCCGGGTCAGGCCCGGCCGTGACGGTGAGTGCGTGTTGATGGTGTACGATCAAAGCCCCAGCACCGCCTTGGCGATGATGTTGCGCTGGATCTCGTTGGAGCCGCCGTAGATCGAGACCTTGCGGTTGTTGAAATAGCTCGGCGCGATCTGGGCGGTCCAGTCCATGGCTTCGTTCGAGCCGTCGTCGCCGTGCACGTCATAGGGTGCCGCGAACGGGCCGATCACCTCCATCAGCAGCTCGGTGGTGGTCTGCTGGATCTCGGAGCCCTTGATCTTCAGCACCGAGGAAGCCGGATTGGGCTTGCCTTTGCCGTGCTTGCCTTCGTCGGCGACGACGCGGAGCTGGGTGAGTTCGAGCGCCTTGAGCTCGATCTCGCAGGCCGCGAGCTTGTCGCGGAAGGCCGCGTCCTGAATGATCGGCTTGCCGCCGGATTCGACCTTGGAGGCGAGATCGCGGATGCGGCGGAGCCGCTCCTTGGAGACGCCGACCCGCGCGATGCCGGTGCGCTCATTGCCGAGCAGGAATTTCGCGTAATCCCAGCCCTTGTTCTCCTCGCCGATCAGGTTCTCGATGGGCACTTCGACGTCGTCGAAGAACACCTCGTTGACCTCGGCGCCGCCGTCGATGGTCTGGATCGGGCGCACCGTGACGCCCTTCGACTTCATCGAGAACACGATGAAGGAGATGCCCATCTGCTTCTTGGCGGACGGGTCGGTGCGGCAGAGGCAGAAGATCATGTCGGCGTGCTGGGCGAGCGTGGTCCAGGTCTTCTGGCCGTTGATGATCCACTTGTCGCCCTTGCGCTCGGCCTTCGTCTTCAGCGAGGCGAGGTCGGAGCCGGAGCCGGGCTCGGAGAAGCCCTGGCACCACCAGTCGTCGACATTGGCGATGCGCGGCAGATACTGCTTCTTCTGCTCTTCATTGCCGAAGGTGTAGATGACGGGACCCACCATGCTGACGCCGAAGGCGAGCGGCTGCGGCGCCGGATAGGACTGCAGCTCCTCGTTGAAGATATAGTGCTGCACGGAGGTCCAGCCGGTGCCGCCATATTGCTTGGGCCAGTGGCTGACGCCCCAGCCCTTCTTGTTGAGGATGCGCCACCACGTCACCATCTCGTCCTTCGAGAGGTGGCGGCCCTCGACCAGCTTGCGCCGCGTATCCGGCGGCACGTTGTCGCGGAAGAATGACCGCACTTCCTCGCGAAACGCCTGCTCTTCTTTCGTGAATGCGAGATCCATCGGATCCTCCTGTGAATGTGTCGTCCCGGCGAAGGCCGGGACCCATAACCACCGGCCTTCGTTGGTTTGCGAAGGCCATTGTTGTTCGCGTGCCACACTCCTGCTGCGGAGTATGGGTCCCGGCTTTCGCCGGGACGACGGTTACTGGACGACGGCTACTGCAACACCTCGAAAAGCCCCGCCGCGCCCATGCCGCCGCCGACGCACATGGTGACGACCGCGTACTTCGCCTTGCGGCGGCGGCCTTCAATCAGAGCGTGGCCGGTGAGGCGCGCGCCCGACATGCCGTAGGGATGGCCCACCGCGATCGCGCCGCCGTCGACATTGATCTTGTCGGGGTCGATGCCGAGCTTGTCGCGGCAATACAGCACCTGCACCGCGAAAGCTTCGTTCAGCTCCCACAGGCCGATGTCGTCGACGGTCAGGCCATGACGCTTGAGCAGGCGCGGCACGGCGAATACCGGGCCGATGCCCATCTCGTCCGGCTCGCAGCCGGCGGAGACGAAGCCGCGGAAGATGCCGAGCGGGTTCAGCCCGCGCTTTGCCGCTTCCTTGTCGCTCATGATCACGCTCGCGCTGGCGCCGTCCGAAAGCTGGCTGGCATTGCCGGCGGTGACCGAAAATCCCTCGCCACGGACGGCCTTGAGGCCGGCGAGGCCTTCTGCGGTGGTCTCGGGGCGCGGGCCCTCGTCCTGCGACAGCGTGACGTCCTTGAACGAGACTGCACCGGTGGCCTTGTCGGTCACCGCCATCCTGGTGGTGATCGGCGCGAGCTCATCCTTGAACTTTCCGCCCTGCTGCGCCGCGGCGGTGCGGCGCTGGCTCTCCAGCGAATATTCGTCCTGCTTTTCGCGCGAGATGCCGTAGCGCTTGGCGACGATCTCGGCGGTGTCGATCATGGGCATGTAGACCTCGCCCTTGATCTCGAGCAGCGCCGGGTCCTGCGCGTGGAAGCCGTTCATCTTGTCGTTCTGCACCAGCGAGATGGACTCGCCGCCACCGCCGACCGCGATCTCGACACCGTCGAAGATCACCGAACGCGCGGCGAGCGCGATCGCCTGCAGGCCCGAGGCGCATTGCCGGTCGATAGTGGTGCCGGCGACGGTGACGGGGAGACCGGCACGGAGCAGCGCCTTGCGCGCGATGTTGCCGCCGGTCGCGCCCTGCTGGAGTGCTGCGCCCATCACGACGTCCTCGACCTCCTTGGGGTCGATCTTGGCGCGCGCGACGGCCTCGCCGATGGCGTGGCCGAGCAGCGTTGCGCCCTCGGTGGCGTTGAGCGCGCCGCGATAGGCCTTCCCGATCGGGGTGCGGGCGGTGGAAACGATGACGGCGTCGGTCAAGCGCGATCTCCTGATGCAAGTCGGGTGGCAAGTTGGGCGGATTGTGACGGTTTCTGCCGCTGGCGCAATTCGTGGCGCGACAGCTTTCCGACCGGCGTGCGCGGCAGATCGTGGACGAATTCGACCTCCGCCGGCAATTCGTGCTTGCCGAGCTTGCCGGCGAGCTGAGCGCGCAGCTCGTCGAGCGAGAACGGCTTTGCATCCGTCTTCAGCTTGATGAAGGCTTTGGCGGCCTCGCCGCGGTACTGGTCGGGAATACCGAGCACGATCACCTCGTGCACGCCTGGTATGGTATAGATCGCCTGCTCGATCATCTGCGGATAGACGTTGAAGCCGCCAGAGATGATCATGTCCTTCTTGCGGTCGACCAGGAAGAAATAGCCGTCGGTATCGACATAGCCGATGTCGCCGGTGAGGAAGCGGCCGTCGACGAAGGCCTCCGCGGATCCTTCGGGCTTATTCCAGTAGCCTTTGGTGACGTTCGGGCCCTTGATGCGAATCTCGCCGACTTCGCCCGGCGGCAGCACCTTCGAGGGATCGTCCAGGGAAACGACGTCGAGCTCGATGCCGGGCAGCATCAGGCCGATCGAGCCGGGCTTATCGGGACCTGTAGGCGGATGGCCGGTGCCGGGCGAGCAGGTCTCGGTCATGCCCCAGCCGCTGCGGAGCTTCTTGCCGACTTTGCGCTCGAAGAAACTCGCGATCTCCACCGGCAGCGGCGCGCCCCCGGAGCCGATCGTCGCCAGCGAGGAGAAATCGCGCTTGTCGAGATCGGGAAGGGCTGCGATCGCGATCCACATCGTCGGCACGCCGGGAAAGTAGGTTGCGCGCTTGATTTCGATGTCGCGCATCACCGCTTCGACGTCAAAACGCTGATGCAGCGAGATCAGATTGCCGCGCCTGAGCGAGGACAGCAGCACGACGGTGAGCGCATAGATGTGGAACAGCGGCAGCACGCAGATCACGCGCTCGACGACGTCGCCACGCGTCGCGCGCGACGGCTTGCCCCAGACGTCGTAGATCGACACGGCCGAGGTGAGATTGCCGTGGGTCAGCATCGCGCCTTTGGGCAAGCCGGTGGTGCCACCGGTATATTGCAGCAGCGCGACATCGTCGGCGCTCACTTGCGGCCACTCTGCCGGCGCGGTGGCGCCCTCGACAAAGGCCTTGAAGGTGACGATGCGGGGATCGCTGGGGATCGCAGCCTGCGGCGTGCCGACCTTACCCCAATTATCGTCCTCGCAGACCACCAGGCGGTCGATCAGGCCCTTCTCCAGGAATTTCAGCGCGGTCGGCAGCAACGCCGCCAGGTTAGAGGTGACGAGCAGGCGCGAACCGGAATCGGAGACCTTGTGCGTCAGCGCGATCTCGCCGTCGAGCGGTGAGAGATGCGCGACGCGGGCGCCGGCCTTCAGCGCGCCGAAGAAATTGACGGGATGGTCCGGCGTATTGCCGAGGAACAGCGCGACCGAACTGTTCTTGCCGTAGCCGGCGCGCAGGAAGGCGGCGGCTGCGCGCTCAGCCATCGCGGCGAGTTCGCTGTAGGTAATCGGATGGTCGCGGAATTCCAGCGCGGTGCGCGGGCCGTACTCGGCGGCGGCTTTTGCCAGCAGATCAGGCAGCGTGCCCTGGACGATGGTGTCGTCCCAGCGCACGCCCTCGGGATAAAACTGTTCGCCGGGATGGGTCATTAGGGGTCGTTACTCTGCAAGGCGGCCGCGACGATACCGTGTGAGGTGGGCACAAGCGGACCGGCTCCCTTCCCCCTTGTGGGGAAAGGTTGGGGAAGGAGGTGGCCACAAACGCCGGCGCCCGGGCCTGCCCCCGTCCCTGACCCTCCCCCACAACGGGGGAGGGAACGGAGAGAGCGTTGCCCGGGACGAGACATCACAGCCACCGCCAATCCAATCACGCCGCTTTCGAGCCCGCCGCGAGCGAGGCGAAGGTCTTGCCTTCGGCCGCGAGCTTCTTCAGCAGCGGCGCGGGCTCGAGGCTCGGATCGTTGGTCTCCTTGGCGTAGAAGGAGAGCCGATCGGCGATGTGCTTGAGGCCGACGGTGTCGGCCCAGAACATCGGGCCGCCGCGGTAGATCGGCCAGCCATAGCCATAGAGCCAGACCACGTCGATATCGGACGGGCGCGCGGCAATGCCCTCTTCCAGGATCTTCGCGCCCTCGTTGATCATCGGGTACATCATGCGCTCGAGGATCTCATCGTCGCTGACGACGCGCTTCTTGCGGCCCAAACGAAGCAGCGTCTCGTCGATCAGCTTCTCGACTTCGGGATCGGGCAGCGCCGAACGGGAGCCGGCTTCGTATTTGTAATAGCCCTTGCCGGTCTTCTGGCCGAAGCGTCCGGCTTCGCAGAGCGCATCCGCGATCTCCGACTTGATGCCGCGGTCCTTGCGCGAGCGCCAGCCGATGTCGAGGCCGGCGAGGTCACCCATCGCGAACGGCCCCATCGGCATGCCGAACTTCGTCACGACGGCGTCGACCTGCTGCGGAAGCGCGCCTTCGAACAGCAGTTTCTCGGACTGCTTGCCGCGCTGGGCCAGCATGCGGTTGCCGACAAAGCCGTCGCAGACGCCGACCACGGCCGGCACTTTTGCGATTTTGCGCGCGATCGAGACCGCCGTCACAAGGGCATCCGGCGCGGTCTTGTCGGCGCGCACGATCTCGCACAATTTCATGACGTTGGCGGGAGAGAAGAAGTGCATGCCGAGCACGTCCTGCGGACGCTTGGTCGACTTCGCGATCTCGTCGATGTTCAGGTAGGAGGTGTTGGAGGCGAGCACGGCGCCCGGCTTGACGTACTGGTCGAGCTTGCCGAACACTTCCTTTTTCACTGCCATGGTCTCGAACACGGCTTCGATGACGAGGTCGGCGTCGCCGACGTTCTCGATGCCCACGACGCCGTTGATCAGCGCCATGCGCTTCGCGGGCGCATCCGCCGGGATGCCGCCCCGTGCCGCGGTCGCTTCCCAGTTCTTCTGCATGATGCCCATGCCGCGCTTGAGCTGCTCCTCGCCTGTCTCGATCAGGGTGACGGGAATGCCGGCATTGGCAAAGGACATCGCGATGCCACCGCCCATCGTGCCGGCGCCGAGGATGGCGACGCGGTTCACGGGCCGCGGCTTGGTCCCTTCAGGAACGCCGGCGATCTTGCTGGCCTCGCGCTCCGCGAAGAAGGCATAACGCTGCGCCTTGGACTGATCGCTGGCGACGAGCTTCAGGAAGCCCTCGCGCTCCTTCTTCAGACCTTCGTCGAACGGCAGGTCGATGGCGTAGCCGACGGCGTCGGCCGCCGCGAACGGCGCTTCCAGGCCGCGCGACTTCCTGGTCATGGCGGCGACCGCATTGGTGAAGATCGAGCGGTCGGCCTTGGCCGCCGCGATCTTGGAGTCGTCGTCACGCAGGCGGCGCAGCGGACGCTTTTCAGCCAGCAGCTTTCGTACGAAGGCTTCGCCACCGGCGGCCGGACCCTCGACGATCTCCTCGATCAGACCGTTCTTCAGCGCTTCCGCCGCTCCGATCGGATCACCGCCGACGATCATCTTGACCGCGAGCTCCGGTCCAACCGCGCGCGGCAGGCGCTGGGTGCCGCCGGCGCCCGGCAGCAGGCCGAGCTTCACCTCGGGGAGGCCGAGCTTGGCTTCCTTCACCGCGACGCGGAAATGACAGGCGAGCGCGACCTCGAGGCCACCGCCGAGCGCGGTGCCGTGGATCGCGGCCACGACCGGCTTCGGTGAATTCTCGATCTCGGAAAGCACGTCGTTAAGGGCGGGCGGCTTCGGCGGCTTGCCGAATTCGGTGATGTCGGCGCCCGCGATGAAGGTGCGGCCGGCACAGGTCAGCACGATGCCCTTGATGGCGGGATCGGCGACCGCGGCCTTGATGCACTCCAGAATTCCGCCACGAACCGCGGCGCTCAGCGCGTTGACCGGAGGGCTGTCGACCGTGACGATCCCGACTTCGTCATGACGCTCAAGCTTGACCACTTCGCTCACGGTGTCCCTCCTTGGTGGGGTAACTTTGTTCAATTTCGCACTGCAGAATTTAATTCCGCATCTTGACGGCAGGGTTATTTTGAAGCACGTGGCTTGTCAACGACTCCGCGCAAGAAGCAGATCAGGGATGAAGCGTACAGGAAAGAAGACAGCGACCGATCGGAATTTCGTCGTCGCGCTTTCCCGCGGACTTGACGTATTGCGCGCATTCCAGCCCAGCGACGGACTTCTTGGCAATCAGGAAATCGCGGCCCGCACCAATTTGCCCAAGCCGACCGTTTCGCGGCTGACCTATACCTTGACCAAGCTCGGCTATCTGACGCCGGTTCCCCGCTTCGAGAAATATCAGCTTGCGCCGGCCGCGATGGCGCTCGGCTACGCCGCGTTGTCCAATCTCGGCGTTCGGCATTTGTCCGAGCCGTTTCGC
Source organism: Bradyrhizobium sp. 23 (assembly GCF_023073295.1). Taxonomy (NCBI): domain Bacteria; kingdom Pseudomonadati; phylum Pseudomonadota; class Alphaproteobacteria; order Hyphomicrobiales; family Nitrobacteraceae; genus Bradyrhizobium; species Bradyrhizobium sp. 23. Next base: position 74,943 of record NZ_JADPJF010000103.1, read on the forward strand.
GAGGAAATGATGCGTGCGACCGGCGGCGCCGTCGCCATCGGCGGCCGCGACCGGCACAGCATGATCTATTTCGGACAGAGCCGTGGCAGCGAGACGGTTGGCGTTCAACTGGACGTCGGCTCCCGCGTGCCGATTGCAACCAGCGCGATGGGCCGCGCCTATTTCTGGGCACTCGACGAAGACAATCGCGCTGAACTGTCTCGTGTCTTGCGCGAACATTACGGCAGCCGCTGGCCCAAGATGCGCGACGGGTTGGAACGCTCCGGCGAGACGGTCGCGAAATATGGATTTGCGATTTCGGTCGGCGACTGGCACGACGACATCGGCGCCGCCGGCGTCGCGCTCAGACTCAACGACGGAACCGGTCCTTACGCATTCAATTGCGGCGCGCCCGCATTCCGCTTCACGGAAGAGCGTTTGATCAACGACATTGGACCGCGTCTGCTTGCGATGGTAAGGAACATCGAAGCGGCACTCGGGGGTCTGATGCCGCATTCCAAAAAAGACGTCAGCAAAAAGCTGAAATCAGGAGGGAAAGTTGCGCGTGTGGCCGAGGGGATCAGATAGCCTTTGTCATCATCGGGAGCGGTTCACATCGCCCCTTCGCTCACTGAACACAGTGGGCGAGACGAGATGACGCAGGCACAGCTCGCGCAGGGGACATCGCCCCTGCTCGCGGTTCGCGACGTCAGCGTCGTGTTCGGCGGCATCGTCGCGCTCAATGGTGTGTCCTTTGACATGCACAAGGGCCAGATCCTCGGCTTGATCGGCCCTAACGGCGCCGGCAAGACCACGCTCTTCAACTGCCTCTCGCGGCTCTACCAGCCGTCGTCCGGCGACATCCTGATGGAGGGCGCGAGCATCCTGACGCGCCCGCCGCACCGGATCGCGGAGATCGGCATCGGCCGCACCTTCCAGAACGTGGCGCTGTTTCCGAATTTGTCGGTGATGGACAATGTCCGCGTCGGCACCCATGCCCGCACCTCCAGCGACATCATCAGCGACTCGCTGCGGCTGGCCTGGGTTCGCCGCAGCGAGAGCGACGTCAACAAGAAGGTGCACGAGATCCTCGCCTATCTCGACCTCGAGGACGTCGCCCACACCGTCGTGTCGGGCCTGCCGTTCGGCACGCAGAAGCGCGTCGAGCTGGCGCGCGCGCTCGCTGCCGATCCGAAGATCCTGCTGCTCGACGAGCCCGCCGGCGGCCTCAACCACGAGGAAGTCTACGTGCTCGGCGACCTCATCCGCCGCATCCGCGACGAACGCCACATGACCGTGCTGCTGGTCGAGCATCACATGGGCCTCGTGATGTCGATCGCCGACCACGTCGTCGCGCTGAATTTCGGCAAGAAGCTCGCGGAAGGCACGCCCGCCCAGGTGCAGGCGGATCCCGACGTCATCAAGGCCTATCTCGGGAGCAAGGACCAATGACGACGCTGCTCAACGTCAAGGACCTGCGCGCTTATTACGGCCAGGTCCAGGCCCTCCACGGTCTGTCCTTCTCGCTCAGCGAGGGATCGCTGACCACGTTGCTGGGGGCCAACGGCGCCGGCAAGACCACCACGCTGCGCGCGATCTGCAACATGGTGCGCTCAACCGGCGGCATCGAGTTCGACGGCAAGCCGCTGAACAACCGCTCCACCGAGAGCATCGTGCGGTTCGGCATCGCCCATGTGCCGCAGGGCCGCGGCACCTTCACCACCATGACGGTGGAGGAAAACCTCCAGCTCGGCGCGATCACCCGCAAGGACAGCGCCGGCATCGTCTCCGACATCGAGCGCATGTATGCGCATTTCCCGGTGCTGAAGCAGCGGCATACCCAACAGGCCGGCACGCTCTCGGGCGGCGAGCAGCAGATGCTGGCGGTCGCCCGCGCCCTGATGCTGCGGCCGCGGCTGATGCTGCTGGACGAGCCTTCGTTCGGCCTGGCGCCGCTGGTGGTGCGCGACCTGTTCGGCATCCTCGGCAAGATCAACCGCGAGGACAAGGTGTCGATCCTGGTGGTCGAGCAGAACGCCCAGCTCGCGCTGGAGCTCGCCGACCAGGCCTATGTGATCGAGACCGGGCGCATCGTGATGTCGGGCAACGCCAAGGACATCGCGAACAACGAAGAAATCCGCAAATCCTACCTGGGTTACTGAGGAGCCGGCACGATGGAGCTGTTCACCAACCAAGTGCTGGCCGGCATCGCCACGGGCGCGATCTACGCCTGCATGGCGCTCGCCGTGGTCATGATCTATCAGGCGATCGACCATCTCAACTTCGCCCAGGGTGAGATGGCGATGTTCTCGACCTTCATCTCCTGGCAGCTGATGCAATGGGGCATCCCATATTGGGCTGCCTTCGTGATCACGCTGGCATTGTCCTTTGTCGGCGGCATCGCGATCGAGCGCATCCTGTTCAAGCCGCTCGCCAAGGCGCCGGTGCTGACCAACGTCGCCGGCTTTATCGCGCTGTTCGCGATCATCAACTCCTCGGCCGGCCTGATCTGGGACTTCACCATTAAGCAGTATCCGACCCCGTTCGGCTCCTCGCCCTTCCTCGGCAGCCAGCTGATCTCGACCCACCAGGCCGGCATGATCGGCGTCACCGTGCTGCTGCTGCTCGGCCTCTACTTCTTCTTCCAGTACACCAAGATCGGCCTCGCCATGCGCGCGGCCGCCTCCGTGCCTGAATCGGCCCGACTGGTCGGCATCAACACGAGCTGGATGATCGCGCTCGGCTGGGGCATGGCGTCCGCGATCGGTGCGATCGCCGGCATGCTGATCGCACCGGTCGTGTTCCTCGAGCCCAATATGATGGGCGGCGTGCTGATCTACGGCTTCGCCGCGGCGGTGCTCGGCGGACTGACCAGCCCGTTCGGCGCCGTGGTCGGCGGCTTCCTGGTCGGCGTCTTCGAGAACCTCGCCGGCACCTACATTCCCGGCGTCGGCAACGAGCTGAAGCTTCCGATCGCGCTCGCGCTGATCATTTCCGTCCTGGTCGTCAAACCCGCTGGCCTGTTCGGCCGGCAAATCGTCAAGCGAGTTTGATCATGAGCGCTGCAGAAGACGTCGTCACGGAAGCCCCGGCCGTCGAGGCGGTTCCGAAGCGGGCGATGACGCTGGGCACGGGCACCTCTCTGTTGGTGCTGGCGGTGCTGTTGATCGTGCCGGTGTTCGTCAAGAACTTCATCATCTTCCAGATGACGATGCTCCTGATCTACGGGCTCGCGGTGCTGGCCTTGAACATCCTGACGGGCGGCTCCGGCCAGTTCTCGCTCGGCCAGAGCGCCTTCTACGCCGTGGGCGCTTATACGTCGGCGGTGCTGATGGAGTACTTCAACGTCAACTATGCGCTGACAATTCCGATTTCCGCCGCGGTCTGCTTCGCATTCGGCTACCTGTTCGGCAAGCCGGCGCTGCGGCTGTCGGGCGTCTATCTCGCGCTCGCGACCTTTGCGCTTGCCACCGCGATGCCGCAGCTGCTGAAGCTGAACTTCCTCGAGCACTGGACCGGCGGCGTGCAGGGCCTCGTCGTCACCAAGCCCGACGCGCCGTTCGGGCTGCCTATGTCGCAGGACACCTGGCTCTACTACTTCTCGCTCGCCGTCGTGCTCGCGATCTACATCTTCTCGGTCAACCTGCTGCGCTCCCGGTCGGGCCGCGCCTTCATGGCGATCCGCGACAACGAGATCGCGGCCTCCTCGATGGGCGTCAACGTCGCACTGTACAAGACGCTGGCCTTCGGCGTGTCCGCCGGCATCACCGGCGTTGCCGGCTCGCTTGGCGCCATCGCCGTGCAGTTCGTCGCGCCCGACAGCTACACGATCACGCTGGCGATCTCGCTGTTCCTCGGCATGGTCGTCGGTGGCGTCGGCTGGCTGCCCGGCTCGTTCGTCGGCGCCGCCTTCATCATTTTCGTGCCGAACATGGCGGAGGGCATCTCCAAGGGCCTCTCCGGCGCGGTGTTCGGCGTACTCCTGTTCGCCGTCATCTACCTCGTGCCGCACGGCGCGAGGCAGATTGCGATCATGGGCCAGCAACTCGTCGGCCGGCTCAGAAAGAACTGACAACCCGTTGATTAAGCTAAGGAGACCCGAATTGTTTTTTGAAAGAACACTGCGAACCGCTGCGCTGGTGACGGCAACGGCGGTCATCACTCTCACCTCCGGCGCCGCATTCGCCCAGAAAAAATATGACACCGGCGCGTCCGATACCGAGATCAAGATCGGCAACATCATGCCGTATAGCGGTCCGGCCTCGGCCTATGGCATCATCGGCAAGACCGAAGAAGCCTACTTCAAGATGATCAACGACAAGGGCGGCATCAACGGCCGCAAGATCAACTTCGTCACCTATGACGACGGCTATTCGCCGCCGAAGGCCGTCGAGCAGGTCCGCAAGCTGGTCGAGAGCGACGAGGTGATCGTCGTGTTCAACCCGCTCGGCACGCCCTCGAACAGCGCGATCCAGAAATACCTCAACGCCAAGAAGATCCCGCAGCTGTTCGTCGCCACCGGCGCCACCAAGTGGAATGACCCGAAGAACTTCCCCTGGACCATGGGCTGGCAGCCGTCCTACCAGAGCGAAGCGCAGATCTACGCGAAATGGCTGTTGAAGGAAAAGCCGGACGCCAAGATCGCGATCCTCTATCAGAACGACGATTTCGGCAAAGACTACCTCAAGGGCACCAAGGACGGCCTGGGCGCCAAGGGCGCGTCCATGATCATCATGGAAGAAAGCTACGAGGTGTCCGAACCCTCGATCGACGGTCACATCGTCAAGATCAAGGCGGCCAATCCCGACGTCCTGCTGATCTACGCGACGCCGAAGTTCGCGGCCCAGACCATCAAGAAGACCGCCGAGCTGAGCTGGAAGCCGCTGCAGATCCTCACCAACGTGTCGATCTCGGTCGGCAGCGTGATGAAGCCGGCCGGCTTCGAGGCCTCGCAGGGCGTGCTGTCGGCGGCCTATGCCAAGGACTCCACGGACCCGCAGTGGGCCAACGACCCCGGCATGAAGAAGTGGAACGAGTTCGTCGACAAGTACATGCCGGGTGCCGACAAGTCCGACACCAGCATGGTCTACGGCTACGGCGCGGCGTCGACGCTGGCCAAGGTCCTGGAGATGTGCGGCGACGATCTGACCCGGGCCAACATCATGAAGCAGGCGGCCTCGTTGAAGGATTTCGCACCGGATACCCTGCTGCCCGGCGTCAAGATCAACACCAGCCCAACCGACTTCGCCCCGATCGCCCAGCTCCAGATGCAGCGTTTCAAGGGCGAGAAGTGGGAACTCTTCGGCGAGATCATCAGCGGCGACATCGCCACGGAGTGACGCTCTGACGCTATAGTCCGACACATCGAGAAGCCCCCGCGAACGAATCGCGGGGGCTTTTTGTTGACGTCCCGCATCAATCTTGTTCAATGCGGCGGCGATCCGTTCCGGGTGGAGAAAGATGACTGCCGTTCGATTTCAGGTTGCGGGCGTTCTGGCCGCATTCGCGTTGTGCACTGCGATGAGCGGCCCGGTCCTGGCGCAGAAGAAATACGACAGCGGCGCTTCCGATACCGAGATCAAAATCGGCAACATCATGCCCTATAGCGGCCCGGCCTCCGCCTATGCGGCGATCGGCAAGGCCGAGGAAGCCTATTTCAACAAGATCAATGCCGAGGGCGGCATCGGCGGCCGCAAGATCAAGTTCATCTCCTACGACGACGGCTATTCGCCGCCGAAGACGGTGGAGCAGGCCCGCAAGCTGGTCGAGAGCGACGGGGTGCTGCTGATCTTCGGCTCGCTCGGCACCTCCACCAACGGCGCCATCCGCAAATACATGAACGAGAAGAAGGTGCCGCAATTGTTCGTGGCGAGCGGCGCTTCGAAGTGGAACGATCCGAAGCAATATCCCTGGACCATGGGCTGGCAGCCGAGCTACGCCAGCGAGGCGCGCATCTACGCCAAATACATCATGAAGGAGAAGCCGGACGGCAAGATCGGCGTGCTCTATCAGAACGACGATTTCGGCAAGGACTACCTGAAAGGGCTGAAGGATGGCCTTGGACCCAAGGCCTCGATGATCGTGCTGGAAGACGGTTACGACACGTCGGAGCCGGCAATCGACGAGCACGTTGTGAAATTGAAGGCCTCCGGCGCCGACATTTTCGTCAGCATCACCACCCCGAAATTTGCAGCGCAGGCGATCAAGAAGGCGGCCGAGATCGGCTGGCATCCGGTCCACATCATCTCCAACGTCTCGGCCTCGGTCGGCGGCGTACTCGAGCCGGCGGGGCTCGAGATCTCGCAAGGGATCCTGTCGGCGAGCTACACCAAGGACGCCTCCGACCCGCAATGGAATGCCGATGACGGCATGAAGAAATTCTACAACTTCCTCGCCAAATACGATCCCAAGGCCAACAAGCTCGATGCCGGCGTGGTGTTCGGCTATGCCGCCGCGCAGACCATGGTGAAGGTGCTGCAAATGTGCGGTGACGACCTCACCCGCGACAACGTCATGAAGCAGGCCGCCTCCTTGAAGGATTTCCAGCCCGACACGCTGTTGCCAGGCATCAAGATCAACACCGCAGCCGACGATTTCGCCCCGATCGAGCAGCTCCAGATGATGCGCTTCAAGGGCAAGAAGTGGGAGCTGTTCGGGGACGTGATCTCGAGCGAGCTCGACCACTGAAGCCGCGCAACTCAAACTCGCTCCTGATCGGTTCATCAACTCAAGCGGATGCCTCTTCTCGCAGTCGCACACGAGCGCGCGGCCGCCCCTGACTACTAAAGAAGCAGCCCCCGCGACCCCGCCGCAGGGGCTTTCTGTTGTAGGCATCAGGTAAATCGTATTGAATTGCGGCTGCGTCACCAAAAACAGGCAACACAAGAAAAGGGACGCACACACACCAAGAAAATAGGGAGATAGGAATGCCCGCTGTCACCGGCAAACTTGCGGCCGCGTCACTGGCGCTCGCGCTCATTGCGGCCTCGGCCTCCACTGCATCGGCCCAGAAGAAATACGACACCGGCGCGACCGATACCGAGATCAAGGTCGGCAACATCATGCCTTACAGCGGACCGGCCTCCGCCTACGGCATCATCGGACGGACCGAAGCCGCCTATTTCAAGAAGATCAACGACGAAGGCGGCATCAACGGTCGCAAGATCAACTTCATCAGCTACGACGACGCCTACTCGCCGCCGAAAACGGTGGAGCAGGCGCGCAAGCTGGTCGAGAGCGACGAGGTGCTGTTCATCTTCAACTCGCTCGGCACGCCGCCGAACTCGGCGATCCACAAATACATGAACTCGAAGAAGGTGCCGCAGCTCTTCGTCGCCACCGGCGCCACCAAGTGGAACGATCCGCAGAACTTCCCCTGGACCATGGGGTGGCAGCCCAACTACCAGAGCGAGACGCAGATCTACGCGAAGTGGCTGCTGAAGAACAAGCCCGACGCCAAGATCGCCGTGCTGTTCCAGAACGATGATTACGGCAAGGATTATCTCAAGGGCCTGAAGGACGGCCTCGGCGCCAAAGCCGCGTCGATGATCGTCGTGGAGGAGAGCTACGAGACCTCCGAACCGACCATCGACAACCACATCGTCAAGCTGAAGTCGACCGGCGCCGACGTCTTCATGAACATCACGACGCCGAAATTCGCAGCCCAGGCGATCAAGAAGAACGCCGAGATCGGCTGGAAGCCGCTGCACTTCCTCAACAACGTCTCTGCCTCCGTCGGCAGCGTGATGAAGCCTGCCGGCTTCGAGAACGGCCAGGACATCATCTCGGCCGATTATCTGAAGGACGTATCGGATCCGCAGTGGGCCAATGATGCCGGCATGAAGGACTTTCTCGCCTTCATGACCAAATACTTCCCCGAGGGCGACAAGCTCGATAAGGGCACGATCGTCGGCTATGCCGTGGCCCAGACCCTGGTTCAGGTCTTGAAGCAGTGCGGTGACGATCTCACGCGCGAGAACGTCATGAAGCAAGCGGCGAATCTGAAGGACTTCCGCACCGAGGCCCTGCTGCCGGGCGTGAAGATCAACACCTCGCCGACCGATTTCGCGCCGATCAGCCAGCTTCAACTCGAGAAGTTCAAAGGCGAGAAGTTTGAGCTGTTCGGAGACGTGATCAGCGCCGACGTCGGCGGTTAGCCCCATCAAGGACGCGACGACGGAAACCCCCTGCGAACCATCGCAGGGGGTTTTTGCTTGCGCGGCGATTATGATCACGCGATTGCACAATCGAATGATGGCAAAGCCGGCTTACGCTTTGGCGCATGATGCGGTAGGCAGGTGAGCGGCGCGTTCGCCGCCAGTCTTTCCTGTCCGCTCAAGGCCCTTCGTCATGACCGACCGACGCCCCCTGCTCCGCGCGCTCTACGACGCCGCCGTTGCCGCCGCTCATCCGAGCACAATTCTGGCGCCGCACCTGCGGCCCGCGCCAAAGGGACGCGTGATCTGTCTCGCCGCCGGCAAGGGCGCGGCCGCGATGGCCGCCGCCGCCGAGCGGCATTATCTCGATACGCTCGGGCTCGCACCGGAACGCCTCGTCGGCATCGCCACCACGCGTCACGGCTACGGCGTGCCGACGCGCCGCATCCGCGTGGTCGAGGCCGGTCATCCCGTGCCCGACGAAGCCGGCCTGAAGGGCGCGGCCGACACGCTGGCGCTCGCGGCCGAGGCCGGGCCGGACGATCTGCTCTTGGTGCTGCTCACCGGCGGCGGCTCGGCGAACTGGATCGCGCCCGTCAACGGCATCAGCTTCGGGCAGAAGCAGGCGGTCAACAAGGCGCTGCTCCGCTCCGGCGCGCCGATCGGCGAGATGAATGTCGTGCGCAAGCATCTGTCGCGGATCAAGGGCGGGCGGCTGGCGCGCGCCGGCAAAAATGCCGCCGAGATCGTGACGCTTGCGATTTCCGACGTGCCGCATGACGATCCCTCCGCAATCGCCTCCGGTCCGACCGTGCCCGATCCGACCACGCTCAATGATGCGCGCGCCATCGTCGCCAGGTACAAGCTCGACATCGACGATGCCGTCCGCCGCGCGCTGGACGACCCCGCCAACGAGAGCTGCAAGCCCGGTGATGCCGCCTTCGCGCGCGCGCATTTCGAATTGATCGCACGTCCGAAGCAATCGCTCGACGCTGCGGTCAAACTCGCGCATGAGGCCGGTTACGAGACGATCGATCTCGGCGCCGACCTCGAAGGGGAGGCCCGCGACGTTGCCGCCGATCACGCCAGGCTGGCGCTTCAGGCCCGCGCGCAGGGCAAGCGTGTCGCGATCCTCTCCGGCGGCGAGCTCACGGTCACCGTGCGCGGCAATGGCCGCGGCGGCCCGAACCAGGAATACGCGCTGGCGCTCGCCGGCCTCTTGAAGGACACGCCTGACATCTCCGCGCTCGCCGGCGACACCGACGGCGCCGATGGCGGTGCCGGCAATCCCACTGATCCCGCCGGCGCGCTGATCGACGCGGCGACGTTCGCGAAGATGGCGGCGCAGCGGCTGCAGCCGCAGGCCTATCTCGACAACAACGACGCGACCACGTTCTTCGAGGCGACGGGCGACCTGTTGCTGCCGGGGCCCACGCTGACCAATGTGAACGACATCAGGGTAATCCTGGTCGACTGACACGGTGGCATCGCCATCCCGCCGGCGCCCCGCGCGGTTCGGCGGACGACATGGTTAACGATCTCTGAATTCTCGTCGGTGTCCTCTTTTCCAGGGGGCGGGCATCGCCGCCCTTAACCTCGCGTTCGCCGCAGTTTCAGGAACATGTCCCGAAATTGGGCGAATTGTCGGGCTGATCTACCGCGAGATGTACGCGCTCTCGCCCGACCAGGTGCACCCGGGCACGCCGATCAAGGACCTGATCGAGCATCGGCTCAAACTGGGCCTGAGCATCGGCGGAGAAGCCGGCGCCTATGTCCGTGCCCGCACCGAGGGTTCGGTCGTCAGTGAGCAGACGGTCCAGCAATTCGCCGACGGACGAATCATCGCCTACACCATTCATCCCCTGCCCGACGGCGGCGGCATGGCGACGCACGAGGACATTACAGAGCGCGAAGAGCTCAGTCGGCGGTTGCAGGAGCGCAATTTTCAGTTCGACATCGCGATCAACAACATGTCGCACGGACTCTGCTTCTTCAGCGCCGACCATCGGCTGGTGGTCTGCAACACGCACTTTATCGAGATGTACGGCCTGCCGCCCGACCGCGTTCGTCCGGGCACGCCGCTCCAGGAGATCCTCGACCTACGCTACGAGGTCGGCAGCGTGCCGGCGATGACGCGGGAGGAATACGCCAAATGGCGGACCGATGTCGCCATGTCAGCCGAGGCCATGGACAGCATCGTCGAGATGCAGAACGGGCGAACCTTCAGATCAGGCACCGACCGATGCCCGATCTCAGGTGGGTCGCGACCCACGAAGACATCACCGAGCAGCGCAAGGCGGAATTGCAGATCGCGCATATGGCGCACTACGACGCGCTGACGGACCTCGCCAATCGCGCCCTGCTCGGTCAGCGCCTCAAGCAGGCGCTCGAACAGGGCGGGATGTTCGCGATCCACCACGTCGATCTCGACAAGTTCAAGGCCGTCAACGACACCCTGGGCCACCAGGCCGGCGACATCCTGCTGCAGGATGTCAGCCGCCGCCTCAAGCAGCTCGCGCGCGACAGCGATACGGTCGCGCGCATGGGTGGCGATGAATTCGTGATCCTCCAGACGCCGATTTCCAATTCGAGCGAGGCGGACCTGCTGGCGCGCGACGTTGTCAGGACGCTGAGTGCTCCGTTCGGGCTCGACGGACACCAGACCATTGCGGGCGCGAGCATCGGGATCGCGATTGCGCCTGGCGACGGCTCGACGCCCGAGCAACTCCTGCACAATGCCGATCTGGCCCTGTATCGCGCGAAAAGCGACGGCCGCGGCATGCACTGCTTCTTCGAACCGGCCATGGGCGAAGAAGCGCAAAGCCGTCGCGGGCTGGAGCAGGACCTGCGCAACGGCCTTGCCGCCGGCCAGTTCGAACTGCACTACCAGCCGGTCGTGAAGACCGACGGCGGCGAGATCAGCAGCTTCGAAGCCTTGATCCGCTGGCGACATCCCCGGCGCGGACTGGTCGCGCCCAACAGCTTTATCCCGCTTGCGGAAGAGATCGGCCTGATCGTGCCGATCGGCGAATGGGTGATCCGGCAGGCCTGTGGCACTGCAAGCCGATGGCCGGACCATCTGCACGTCGCCGTCAACATCTCGGCGGTGCAATTCCGCCAGCCGGGCCTGACGGAGGTGATCGTCGGCGCGCTGGCGGCCTCCGGCCTCGATCCGCGGCGGCTGGAGATCGAGATCACGGAAAGCGTGTTTCTGCAGGACAGGAACGGAACGCTGACGACGCTGCACCAGCTCCGGGCGCTGGGCATCAAGGTCGCCATGGACGATTTCGGCACCGGCTATTCGTCACTGACCTATCTGCAATGCTTCCCCTTCGACAAGATCAAGATCGACCGGTCTTTCGTCAGCGGCGTGGAAAACAATGCGGCATCCCTCAGCATCGTGCGGGCGGTGGCGGCACTGGCGCGCGGGATGGGCATGACGACGACGGCGGAGGGGGTGGAGAGCGAGGAGCAACGGGACCGGATCGCAGCGGAGGGCTGCACGGAAATGCAGGGCTATTTGTTCAGCCCTCCGTTGCCCGCCGAGGAAATCGAGCGCCATTTCCTGTCCGCGAAAACACCTGCCATGCCCGACCGGTTCGCTCTGCGGCATAACCGCCGCCAGCCCGCCCGCGCTTCCGGGTTTGATGCCCGGTCGCCGGGCAATCAACCGTCAAAACTCGTTGGCGATCTTCGAGAGCATCCCGAGCAGGGCTTCGCGGTTGGACGGCCCGAGCAGCTCGTTCAGCCGGGCCTCGTGCTTGGTGGCGACGAGCTTCTTGGCGCGGGCCAGCACGGCCTTGCCCTTGTCGGTCAGCACCAAGATGTGCGAGCGGCGGTCGTTGGTGGAGCGGATCCGCGCGCAAAGGTCGCGGCTCTCGAGATTGTCGAGCATCGCCACGAAATTCGGGCGCAGGATGCCGAGGGTGGAGGCGATCTCGGTCTGGTTACGGCCGGGGTTTTTCTCGACCAGCAGCAGCACGGAGAACTGCGCCGGCGTGAGCTGGAGCGAGGCCATGCAGCGCAGGAAGTTCTCGAACACCTTGAGCTGTGCCCGCTTCAGGACATAGCCGAGCTGCTCCGAGAGCTCGCCGAGCTGGAGGGCTTCACCAGGCCCGTCGGCCGCGTCCTTGCGGCCCTTGGCGGTCTCGGCGGGTTTTTCAGAGGACTTTTCAGCGGTTTTGGAAACGGTCATCGCCTCATGCTCGCAATCCCGTTAAGTTCGGGAGGATCGTTCGCCACCCTTGATGTTATATTTGATAATTGTTATGGACCATATCAAATATCGTCAGCGCTGTTCAATGGCTGTGAGCGGACCGTCCACCACAATCAGGGGACCGGTCCTGAATCTTTGAGGGGGAGCGTCCGGTCTTGAATACCACCATCATGCTGTTCCTGCTGCAGGACGGCATCACCAATGGCGCGATCTATGCGCTGCTCGGCCTGGCGCTGGTGCTGGTGTTCGCCGTCACCCGCGTCATCCTCATTCCCCAAGGCGAATTCGTCACCTATGGCGCGCTGACCTATGCCTCGCTGGCCGCGGGCCAGATGCCGGGTACGGCGAAACTCGCGCTCGCCCTGGGCATTGGCGCCTTCGCGTTCGACCTGTTCGCCGCGCGCAAGGCGCTGCACGGACGCCTGATCCTGCGCAGCGTCATCACCAATATCGTGCTGCCGGCCATCGTGCTGGCGCTGACCGTCTACTACGCCTCTCAGAAGCCGCCGGTTGCGGTCTGCATCGCACTGTCGCTGGTGATCGTGGCGATGATCGGCCTGTTTCTCTACCGCATCGCATTCCAGCCGCTGGCGCACACCTCCGTGCTGGTGCTGTTGATCGCCTCGGTGGGCGTTCACCTCGCGCTTCAGGGTTTGGGCCTTTTGTTCTTCGGCGCCGAAGGCCAGCGCGGACCTGCCGTGCTGTCCGGCTCCTTCACCAGCGGTGCGCTGCGCTTCACCGGCCAGAGCATCACGGTCTATGGCATTACCATCGCCTTCATCGTCGGGCTGTGGCTGTTCTTTGGGTTGACACTTTACGGCAAGGCGCTGCGCGCGACCGCTGTGAACCGGCTCGGTGCCCGGCTCGTCGGCATCCGCACCACGCTATCCGGTCAGATCGCCTTCCTGCTGGCGTCCGTCATCGGCGCACTGTCGGGCATCATGATCGTGCCTATCACGACGCTGTATTACGACTCGGGCTTCCTGATCGGCCTGAAGGGCTTTGTCGCCGCGATCATCGGCGGGCTTGTCAGCTACCCCCTCACCGCCGTCGCGGCGCTAGTCGTCGGCATCGTCGAGGCGTTCTCGTCCTTCTATGCCTCCAACTACAAGGAGGTGATCGTTTTCATGCTCTTGATTCCCGTGCTGCTGCTGCGCTCGCTCGCGGCGCCTGCGGTCGAGGAAGAGAAGGACTGACGCCAAGATGCAGAGCCGGCTCCCCATCCTCATCTTCGCGCTGATCATGGCGGCGATCCCGTTTGTTCCGGGCATGCCCCCATTCTGGATCGTGCTGCTCGACAATATCGGCCTCGCGGCCCTGGTCGCGATGGGCCTCGTGCTGCTGACCGGCGTCGGCGGCCTGACCTCGTTTGGACAAGCGGCCTTCGTCGGCTTCGGCGCCTACACCACCGCGGTGCTGTCGACAACCTACGGCATGTCGCCCTGGCTGACGCTACCACTGTCGCTGCTGGTCAGCGGATTGCTGGCGGTGCTGCTCGGCCTCGTCACCGTCCGTCTCTCCGGCCATTATCTGCCGCTCGGCACGCTCGCCTGGGGACTCGGCTTGTTCTATCTCTTCAGCAAGCTGGAATTTTTGGGAAGAAACGACGGCATCTCGGCGATCCCGCCGCTGTCGATCGGCTCGTTCAAAATGCTCTCGCCCGGCTCGATCTACTACGCGATCTGGGTTGCCGTGATCCTCTCGGCGTTGCTCACGATGAACCTGCTGGACTCCCGCACCGGCCGCGCCATCCGCGCGCTCCGGCGCGGCCATGTCGCGGCCGAGGCGTTCGGCGTGCACACCCCGCGGGCGAAAATGCTGGTGTTCATCCATGCCGCCGTGCTCGCCGGCCTCTCCGGCTGGCTCTACGCCCATCTTCAGCGCGCGGTGAACCCGACGCCGTTCGGCGCGCAGGCGGGCATCGAGTATCTCTTCATCGCCGTGGTCGGCGGCGCCGGCTATGTCTGGGGCGGCGTCCTGGGCGCGGCGCTGGTCGTGGTCCTGAAGGAAGTGCTGCAGAGCTACCTGCCGTTGATCCTGCCCGGCTCGGGCCAGGTCGAGACCATCGTGTTCGGCATCATGCTGGTGGCGTTGCTCCAGCTCGCACCCGGCGGCGTCTGGCCCTGGCTGATGTCGTTCCTGCCCCAGCGTACCAGTGGCAAGAAGCCAGACACTTCGCTGAAACTGGAGCAGCGCACCCGCTCGCCCGGCCAATCCAGCGTCCTGCTCCAGGTCGAGAAGGCGCGGAAACAATTTGGCGGCGTGGTCGCGGTGAACAACGTCTCCTTCGACGTCCAGGCTCGCGAGATCGTCGCGCTGATCGGCCCCAACGGCGCCGGCAAGAGCACCACCTTCAACCTGATCACCGGCGTGCTGTCGGCCAGCTCGGGCTCGATCTCCGTGCTCGGCAACAAGGTCGACAGGGCGCCGCCGCAGGAGATCGTCAAGCTCGGCATCTCCCGCACCTTCCAGCACGTCAAGCTGGTGCCTGATATGACCGTGCTGGAAAACGTCGCGATCGGTGCCCATCTGCGCGGCCATTCGGGGCCGATCTCCTCGATGCTGCGGCTCGACCGCACTGATGAGGCAAAGCTGCTCGCCGAAGCCACCCGCCAGATCGAGCGGGTCGGACTTGGCGAGCAGATGCATCAGCTCGCAGGCTCGCTCTCACTGGGACAGCAACGGATCGTCGAGATCGCCCGTGCGTTGTGCGTCGATCCGATGCTGCTGCTGCTCGACGAGCCGGCCGCCGGCCTGCGCCACATGGAGAAGGAGCGGCTC
>NZ_JADPJF010000103.1:90183-98002 GCF_023073295.1 Bradyrhizobium sp. 23
CGGCGGCATGAGCGTCCTGCTGGTCGAGCACGACATGGGCTTCGTCATGAACCTCGCCGACCGCATCGTGGTGCTCGATTTCGGCACCAAGATCGCGGAAGGAACGCCGGCCACGATCAAGACCAATCCCGAAGTGATCAAGGCCTATCTCGGAGTGGCGGCATGAGCGCGCTGTTGTCCGTCGCCAACGCCCATGTCGCCTATGGCAAGGTCGAGGCCGTGCGCTCGGTCTCGCTCGAAGTCGGCCAGAACCAGATCGTCACCATCGTCGGCGCCAACGGTGCCGGCAAGACCACGCTGCTCTCCGCCATCATCGGCATTTTGCCGCTGAAAGGGCGCGTTTCATTCGCAGGTCAGGACCTGTCGCGGCTCGACATCGAGGACCGCGTCGCCATGGGGCTTGGCCTCGTTCCCGAGCACCGCGAATTGTTCGTGACCATGAATGTCGAGGACAATCTCGAGTTAGGGGCCTTCCGCATCGAGAGAAGCAAGGCGAAAGCCTCGATGGAGCGGGTCTACACGCTGTTTCCGCGGCTCAAGGAGCGGCGCAAGCAGCTCGCCGGCACGCTCTCCGGCGGCGAGCAGCAGATGCTCGCAATGGGCCGCGCACTGATGGGCGAGCCCAAGCTCCTGATGCTGGACGAGCCGAGCCTCGGCCTCGCCCCGATCATCGTCGCCGACATTTTCCGCATCGTCACCGAACTGCGCGCCGCCGGCGTCTCCGTGCTGCTGGTCGAGCAGAACGCGCAGGCGGCATTGAAGATCGCGGATCAGGCCTATGTCATGGAGCTCGGCGAGTTCGTGCTCAGCGGCAAGGCCAGCGACATCGCGGCGAATGAGCGCGTGGCGGCGAGCTATCTCGGCTTCCAGCACGAAGGGGCGAGTGTGTTGTAACTTCGAGACGCGCTTCCTCAAACTCATCTGTCATCGTCCGCCTAGTGCGCAATTGCGCACAGGGGCGGACGATCCAGTATTCCAGAGACCTGTGCTTGAACCGAGGCGCCGCGGCGTACTGGATGCCCCGCCTTCGCGGGGCATGACATCGGAGGATTCAGGGAGAGACGAAGATCGTGGCCTAGCTTGCCCCCTTGTCACCCTTCAGCGCCGCGAGCTCTGCTTCCAGCTCCGCGATCTTCGCATCCCTTGCCGCCAGCGCCGCCGCCACATCTCCAGCGTCGAACTTCTGCGGGATGTGCTGCGGGCAGTTCGTGTCCCACGCTTCGATCTTGAACAGGATCACCTGCTCGGGCCGGGCGCGATAGCCTTTCGGCATCAGCGATGTCGTCAGCGCCTCGTCGTCCTCGACCACCCGCGCTTCGCCCCAGATCTTCACCCGGCGGCGATGGGCGTAGTCCATCACGAAGATGTAGGCCTTGGGATTTTCAGACAGGTTTCCCTGCGTGATGTATTGCCGATTGCCGGCGTAGTCCGTGAAAGCCAGCGTCTGCTTGTCCAGCACCTTCAAGAAGCCCTTCGGGCCGCCACGATGCTGGATGTAGGGCTGGCCGTCGGCCGATGCCGTGGCGAGATAAAAGCTGTTGGCGTCGGCCAGGAACGCCGCGAGGTTCTCATCGACCTCGGTGCGCCAGCCGCGCTGCTCGGCATGGGCATAGCCTTCGCGTGATCCCTTTCGGGTCTGGATCGACTTCACCGCCGGCGTGAACGCCACGTCGCTGGCGTAGGTGTGAGTTGCCGTCATCGGAACATCTCCTGAAATCCCGGCGCATCCCTGCGTCTTCGCCATCCAAAATGGACCTCCCGCCGGCTAAAACAATCATCCCGCTTGACACTTCATCGTTGCGTTATATGCAATAATGCCATGGATCGCCTCGAAGCCATGCATGTTTTCGTCACCGTCGCCGACCTGCGCGGCCTCGCGCCGGCGGCACGAAAACTGCGGCTGTCCCCCTCCGCGGTGACGCGGCTGATCGCGGCGCTGGAGGAGCATCTTGGCGCGCGGCTGTTGCAGCGGACCACCCGTCAAGTGACCCTGACCGACGTCGGCACGCGCTATCTCGAGCGCGCGCGTCGCATCCTCGCCGATGTCGAGGAGGCCGACGGCTCGGCACGGGAGGAGCGCAACCGACCGAGCGGGCGGCTGGTGGTGTCGGCGCCGGTCGGCTTTGGCCGGCTCCATGTCGGGCCTGTCATGATCGCCTACCTCAAGCGCTATCCCGAGGTCGCCTGCGAATTGCGGCTGTCGGACAACCTGGTCAATCTCGTGGAAGATGCCGTCGACGTCGCGGTGCGGATCGGCCATCTCGCCGACTCCTCCCTCGTCGCGCGCCAGGTCGGCGAGATGCGGCGGATCGTGGTGGCGACACCTGGCTATCTCAAGCGCCATGGCGAGCCGAAGACGCCGGAGGCATTGCTCGGGCACCAGACCATCGCCTTCGGTCCATCCGCGAACTGGCGCTTCGTGCAGGACGGCCGCGACATCGAGGTGGCGCCGAATCCACGCTTCGCCAGCAACAGCGCCGACGCCGCCCTGCAATATGCCGAGGCGGGCGGCGGCGTGACCCGGGTGCTGGCCTATCAGGCTGCCGAGGGCCTGCGGCGCGGGCGGCTCAGAATCGTGTTGGCGAAATACGAGCAGCCGGCGTTGCCGATCCACATCGTCTACCCGACCTCGCGCCTGCTCTCCGCCAAGGTGCGTGCCTTCGTCGATCTCGTGGTGGAGACCGCGGAGTGGAAATTCGGGTGACGCCCTCACCCCTTCTTCGGCACTACGCGAAAGGTGCCGCTGGCGCGGGCGATCACGGCGCCGTCGGCCTTCGCGAGGCACTGCGCGAAACAGATCGTGCTGCCGGTCTTGATCGCCTCACCCTCGACCGCGAGCCATTGGCCGATCTCGCCGGCGCCGACATAGTCGACCGACAGCGAGATCGTGACCAACGAGGTCGTCCAGCCCGTCGCCTGCGCGCAGCTGTAGCCCATGGCGGCATCGGCCAGCGCCGCGATCAGGCCGCCATGGATCAGCCCGCGCGCGTTGGTGTGCGGTTTCGCCAGCCGCAATCCCACGGTGACGCCGTTGTCGGTCTTCCTGGAGTAAAGCGGCTCCCAAGGATCGGTGAGCGGGGCTTTGCGAAAGTGCGGCTCGAAGCCGGCGGGAATGTCGGTGCTGGTCATGTCCGTCTCGCGTTGGTGGCTCCCGCCATTGAACGCGGCAGACGGGACAGATGCACCACCTACAAAGTTTTAAACGGAATTTGCGCGGGTGTTTGAAAGGAGTGGCGCCGTCGCCCCGCTATCCCTGTCATCACCCGCGAAAGCGGGTGATCCAGTATTCCAGAGACGGTGACGTGATACGGAGAGGCCGCGGCGTACTGGATGCCCCGCTTTCGCGAGGCATGACGGCGCGCCCTAAAACGGCAGCCCCACGTAATTCTCCGACAGCGAGGTCATCGCGGCCTGCGACTGCGTGACATAGTCGAGCTCGGCGAGCTGGATGCGCGCGCCGATGGTGCCGGTGTCGGGGAATTTGTGCAGCATCGAGGTCATCCACCAGGAGAAGCGCACGGCCTTCCAGACCCGCGCCAGCGCCTTCGCCGAATAGGCATCAATGCCGGCGCTGGATTTTTCGTCGTAGAACTCGCGAAACGCACTCGACAGATAATGCGCGTCGCTCGCGGCCAGGTTCAGCCCCTTGGCGCCGGTCGGCGGCACGATATGGGCGGCGTCACCGCACAGGAACATCCTGCCGAAGCGCATCGGCTCGGCGACGAAGCTGCGCAGCGGCGCAATGCTCTTCTCAATCGAGGGGCCCGTGACCAAGCTGTCGGCGGCGTCCTGGTCGAGCCGGCGCTTGAGCTCGTCCCAGAAACGGTCGTCCGGCCATTGGTCGACGTGGTCGTCGAGCGCGCACTGCACATAGTAACGGCTGCGCCTGGTCGAACGCATGGTGCAGAGCGCAAAGCCACGGGCGTGGTTGGAATAGATCAGCTCGTGGCTGACCGGCGGCGTCTCGGAGAGGATGCCCAGCCAGCCGAACGGATAGATGCGCTCGAACTCCTCGATGGCCGAAGCCGGAACGCTGGCGCGGCTGACGCCGTGAAACCCGTCGCAACCGGCGATGAAATCGCAATCGATGGTGTGGGTGACGCCATCTTTCACGTAGGTTACGCGCGGGTGACCGCCGTCGAAATCCTGCGGCTGCACGTCCTTGGCCTCGTAGACCGAGGTGAGGCCGGCGGCCGTGCGCGCATTCATCAGATCGAGCGTGACCTCGGTCTGGCCGTAGATCATGACCGTCTTGCCGGTCGCAGCCTTCATGTCGATGCGGTGGCGGCGCCCCGAGAAGGTGAGTTCGATCCCTTCATGCACCAGCCCTTCGGCATGCGCCCGTGCGCCGGCGCCGATCTGGTCGAGCAGCGCAACTGTTCCCTCCTCCAGCAGTCCGGCACGGATGCGGCCGAGCACATAGTCCGGGCTCTGCCGCTCCAGAATGACATTGTCGATGCCATAATGATGCAGCAGTTGCCCAAGCAACAATCCTGCCGGCCCCGCCCCGATGATTGCGACTTTTGTCCGCAATACTTGCTCCTCCCGATCCTGTAGGCTTTCGGCGTGGCTCGCTTGTCGCTGCCGTCCGCGCACGATAATTATATCATATAACGGTTGGGCAAAAGGGAGTGCGCGGCGGCACGTCGCGCCAGTTCCGGCTTGAACGCGCCGGCCAACTAGATAACATGTTAATTAACGAGACCGGGCCATCGAAGCCCGCCGTCAAAAGAGGGAGAGACGCGTGATGAGGAAAGCCTGTCTGGCGTTGCTGCTGGCAGCAAGCGTGAGCCCTGCGTTCGCGCAGGACAAGACCTTCGATTTGAAGATCTCGCACTGGGTGCCGGCCTCGCATCCACTACAGAAATCGCTGGAGGACTGGGCTGCTGCGGTCGAGAAGGATTCCGGCGGCACCATCAAGGGCAAGGTGTTTCCGGCCCAGCAGATGGGCAAGGCGTTCGACCATTACGACATGGCGCGCGACGGCATCGCCGACGTCACCTATGTCAATCCCGGCTACCAGCCCGGCCGTTTCCCGATCATCGGCGCTGGCGAATTGCCATTCCTGATCTCGGATGCCAAGGGCGGCTCGATGGGGCTCGACGCCTGGTACCGCAAATACGCCGAGAAGGAGATGAAGGACGTCAAATACTGCCTCGCCTTCGTCCACTCGCCCTCCTCCTTCCATTCCCGCACCAAGAAGATCGTGATGCCGGAGGACGTGAAGGGCCTGAAGATCCGCCCCGCCCACGCCACCATGGCGAACTTCGTCACCTCGCTCGGCGGCACCAATGTGCAATCCTCCGCGCCCGAAGTGCGCGACATCATCGAGCGCGGCGTCGCCGATGGCGTCACCTTCCCCTGGGGCTCGCTGGTGCTGTTCGGCATCGACAAGGTGACCAAATACGACATGGAGGCGCCGCTCTACACCACGACCTTCGTGTTCGTCATGAACAAGGACAAGTACAATGCGATGTCCGACAAGCAGAAGGCCGCGATCGACAAGAATTGCACGGTCGAAATGGCAGGCGTGGTCGGCGAGCACTGGGGCAAGTTCGAGGATGCCGGCATCGACAAGGTCAAGGCGGAGTCCGGTCACGAGGTCTACAAGCTGACGCCCGAGCAGACCGCGGCCTGGAAGAAGGCCGCCGAGCCGCTGGTGAAGACCTGGAGTGACGGCGCGAAGAAGACCGGCGTGGATCCGGACGCGGCGCTTAGCGAGCTGAAGGCCTCGCTGAAGAAGTACAACGCGCTGGCGGAGTAGTTCTTCGTCGAAACACATGCGGCGGCGGGATGCATCTCGCCGCCGTTGTTCTGCACGCGGGTCGAGACGCGAGGAGCGCATCGCGCGTCCTCTCCCTCTCCCGCCCGAGGATGGCATCTCTTAGGAAGCTCCCATGAAGCGCAGCTGGATGGATCGTATTATCGATTCGATCGAATGGATTGCAGCGGCTTTCGTCGGCATCGTCGCGCTCGACATCTTCCTGTCGGTGTTGCTTCGCAACACGCTGAACTATTCGATCCCCGATAGTTTCGACATCGGCCGCATGCTGCTCGGCATCCTGATCTTCTGGGGCATCGCCGCGACCTCCTATCGCGGCACCCACATCACCGTCGACCTCGTCTGGGGCAATGTCGGGCCGCGCTACCAGCGCTGGATCGACGTGTTCGCGACCCTGGTGCTGCTGTTCGTCGTGACGGTGCAGACCTGGACGCTGTTCGACAAGGTGCGCGGCACCTACAACGACAACGTCCAGACCTTCGACATGCACATGCCGACCTGGCCGTTCTTCGCGATCGCCTGGATCGGCGACGTCTCGGCCGTGCTGCTGATCGCGATCCGCACCTACCGGTTGATCTTCCATCCCGAAGAGATGCACGACCCCAAGCTGAAGGCGACGGAGTAATCATGAGCACCGATGCCGTCGCCGTAATCGGCTTCGTTTCCCTGTTCGCCCTGATGCTGCTGCGCGTGCCGGTCGGCATGGCCATGGGCCTCGTCGGCGTCTCCGGCTTTTCCTATCTCGTCGGCGCCACGCCGGCGCTGAAGCTGGTCGGCCAGACCTCGATGCGCACGGTGACCGACTACACCTTCGGCGTCATTCCGATGTTTCTGCTGATGGGCTCGTTCGTCAGCAATTCCGGCATGAGTCGCGAGCTGTTCCGCGCCGCCAACGGCTTTGTCGGCCATTTGCGCGGCGGACTCGGCATCGCCACCGTCGGCGCCTGCGGCGGCTTTGCCGCGATCTGCGGCTCCTCGGTCGCGACCGCCGCGACCTTCTCCGCGGTCGCTTACCCCGAGATGCGCCGCTTCGGCTATCCGCAGTCGTTTGCCACCGGCGTGATCGCGGCCGGCGGCACGCTGGGTGCGATGCTGCCGCCCTCCACCGTGCTCGCCGTCTACGGCATCATCACCGAGCAGGACATCGGCAAGCTGTTCATCGCCGGCATCATCCCGGGCATCCTCGCGATGACCATGTACATGATCACGATCTTCCTGATCGGCTATTTCCGGCCCGACTTCCTGCCCAAGGGCAAGGAGCTGCCGTGGCGCGAGCGCTTCGCCGGCCTGAAGGACATCTGGGCGCCGGTGCTGCTGTTCGTGTTCGTCATCGGCGGCCTTTACGGCCTGCCCTATTTGCCGCGCTTCACGCCGACCGAAGCGGGCGGCGTCGGCGCCGCCGGCGCCTTCATCATCGGCGTGGCGACCGGCCGGCTCGACCGCGAGAAGATTCTGGCGTCGCTGCTCCAGGCGACGCGCACGGCCGCCGCCGTGTTCACCGTGCTGATCGGCGCCTTGATCTTCGGCTATTTCCTCACGGTGACGCAGACCCCGCAAAAGGTGACGGAATTCCTCACCGGCCTCGGTCTCGGCCCCTACGGCGTGCTGGCGTTGATCATGGTGATGTATCTCGTGCTCGGCTGCCTGATGGACGCCATGGCGATGATCATCCTCACCGTGCCGATCATCTTCCCCGTGATCATGCATCTCGGTTTCGACCCGATCTGGTTCGGCGTCATCATCGTCATGACGGTCGAGCTCGGCCTGATCCATCCGCCGGTGGGCATGAACGTCTTTGTCATCAAGAGCGTGGTGAAGGACGTTTCCTTCTCCACCATCTTCAAGGGCGTGATTCCGTTCGTGGCGACAGACCTGGTGCGCCTGGTGATCCTGATCGCCTTCCCGCTGCTGGCGACATGGCTGCCGACGCGGATGATGGCGCATTGAGGAGGTGGTAAAGCGGCGAGCTGTCTTTTCCCTCTCCCCTTGTGGGAGAGGGTGGCTCGCCGCAAAGCGGCGAGACGGGTGAGGGGTATA
>NZ_JADPJF010000103.1:98131-102288 GCF_023073295.1 Bradyrhizobium sp. 23
ACCTTCTCCCACAAGGGAGAAGGAAGGACAGCGGCGCTAGTTCAATACAGAAAGGTGACCGATGACGGCCCCTACCCTCGAGACCAAATACGTCTTTACCGTCACCGCACGCATCGGCGACGTCGTCACCGCCGGCGAGACCGGTATCGGCATTCGCCGCATCATCCCGATCGTCGGCGGCGAGGTGACGGGTGCGATCACCGGCAAGGTGCTGCCGTTCGGCGCGGACTTCCAGACCATCCGCCCGAATGAGCTGATTGATCTCGAAGCGAAGTACGCGTTCGAAACCGACGACGGTGCCACCGTCTATGTCGAGAACAAGGGCATGCGCTTCGGCCCGGTCGAGCTGTTGCAAAAGCTCAAGCGCGGCGAACCGGTGGATCCCAAACTGATCTATTTCCGCACCGTGCCGAGGTTCGAGACCGGGCACGAGAAGTACCGCTGGCTGATGGAGCACATTTTTGTCGGGTCAGCAGCGCGTCATGCGGATCGAGTCGTGATCGACGTGCATCAGGTGATGTGAAGGCTTCAGTGCCCTTCGCCGTCGTCCCGGCGAAGGCTGGGACCCATACCGCGTGATCTGTCGATCGCGAATAGTCGGAGTACCGAACGACTTGGCCAAACTTCTCCCTGTGGTTATGGCTCCCGGCCTCCGCCGGGACGACACCGCATTTGGAGGGCGCCTTTTGCCCGCCTGACTGACCCAATAGGCACCTAGCCCCTTGTTGACTCCTCCTGAATTCGTTATACAACATAACTATTCTGACAAGGACGCAAATGACACAGGGAAACGCCGAGACCGCTGACGCGGGCGCCGCCGGGCTTTTGAAGATCGAGCGGGCGGACCGGGTTTTGACCGTCGGCCTCAATCGGCCGGCCAAGCGCAATGCGCTCAACGACGGCATCATCCTGGAGATCGGCGAGTGTTTTGCGGCCCTGCCCGAGGATATCGGCGCCGTCGTCATCCACGGCATCGGCGACCATTTTTCCAGCGGTCTCGACCTCTCCGAACTGACCGACCATGATGCCAGTGGCGGCCTTCTCCATTCCCAGATGTGGCACCGGGTGTTCGACCGCATCCAGTACAGCCGCGTGCCTGTGATCGCCGCGCTCAGGGGCGCCGTGATCGGAGGCGGGCTGGAGCTCGCCTGCGCGGCGCATATCCGTGTCGCCGAACCCTCGACCTATTTCGCGCTGCCGGAGGGGCAGCGCGGCATCTTCGTCGGTGGCGGCGGTTCGGTGCGCCTGCCGCGCCTGATCGGCGTCGCCAGGATGATGGACATGATGCTGACCGGCCGCGTCTATTCCGCGACCGAAGGCACCTCCTACGGCTTTGCGCAATATGTCACGGAAGCCGGCAACGGGCTCGGCAAGGCGATGGAGCTTGCGACCAAGGTCGCCTCCAACGCGCCGCTGACCAACTTCGCCGTGCTCCAGGCGCTGCCGATGATCGCGGAGGCCAATCCGCAGACCGGCCTGTTGATGGAATCGCTGATGGCGACGGTGGCGCAGAGCGACAAAGAGGCAAAACGCAGGATCCGCGAGTTCCTCGAACACAAGACCGCAAAGGTGAAGCCGAAATCATGAGCGCGCAGCCGTCCTCTTCCAGCATGGAGCGCGGCGCGAGCACTTCCCCGCTGCGGCCCATTTCGTTCGGCGATCCCGTCGTCAATATCGAGCGGCGCGACGACGGCACGATTTATCTGCGGCCCAAACAGCCGCTCGGCGATTATCCGGCCCGCATCACCGACCGCCTGCATCACTGGGCGAGCGCGACGCCCGATCGCGTCTTCATGGCCGAGCGCGAAGGTGGCCGCGGCTGGCGCAAGATCAGCTACGCCGAGCTGCTCGCCGCGAGCCGGCACATCGCCTCAGGGCTCATTGCGCGCGGGCTGTCGGCGGAGCGGCCGGTCGTCATCCTCTCCGGCAATTCGATCGACCACGCATTGCTCGCGTTCGGCGCGTTCTATGCCGGCATTCCGTTCTGCCCGGTGTCGCCGGCCTATTCGCTGGTATCGAAGGATTACGGCAAGCTCTCCTACCTGATGAAGCTGCTGACGCCCGGCCTTGTCTTCGCCGAGGACGCCGACAAGTTCGCCGACGCGCTCGCGGCCAACGTCTCGCTCGGCACCGAGATCGCCGCGTCCTACGGCCACGTGCCGGGCCGCGACGTCACCTTGCTCGCCGACCTCATGGCAACCCCGATCCGCGGCGATCTGGACGAGGTCCACGGCAAGATCGGCCCCGACACCATCGCGAAATTCCTGCTGACCTCGGGCTCGACCGGCAACCCCAAGGCGGTCATCAACACCCAGCGCATGATCTGCGCCAACCAGGTGATGCTGCGCGAGACACTCGCCTTCCTCAGGGACGAGCCGCCCGTCATCATCGACTGGCTGCCCTGGAATCACACTTTTGGCGGCAACCACAATATCGGGCTGACGCTCTACAATGGCGGCTCGATGTATCTCGATGCCGGCAAGCCGGTGCCTGGAGGCATCGAGGAAACCGTGCGCAATCTCCAGGAGATTTCGCCGACGGTCTATTTCAACGTCCCCAAGGGCTACGAGTCGCTGCTGCCTTATCTGCGCGACGACCAGCGCCTCCGCGCAAAATTCTTCGACCGGCTGCACGCGATGTTCTTCTCGGGCGCGGCGCTGTCGCCGTTCGTCTGGAACAGCCTCGACGAGCTGGCGGTGAAGGAAAAAGGCTACCGCGTACCGATGCTGACCGGCCTCGGTGCAACCGAGACCGCGCCGTTCTTCATGTCGGTCAACCCGCGCACCAGCCGCTCCGGCCATGTCGGGCTTCCCGTATCCGGCAATGACGCCAAGCTGGTGCCGAACAACGGCAAGATGGAAGTTCGTTGCAAGGGGCCGAACGTGATGCCCGGCTACTGGCGCCAGCCCGACATCACCGCAAATTCGTTCGACGAAGAAGGCTTCTACAAGCTCGGCGATGCCCTCAAGCCCGTCGATCCCGATGATCTCAATGCCGGCTTCGATTTCGACGGCCGCATCGGTGAGGATTTCAAGCTCGGCAGCGGCACCTGGGTCAGCGTCGGCCCATTGCGCGCGCGCTTCGTCGCGGCTTGCGCGCCGCTGGTGCGCGACGTCGTCATCGCCGGCATCAACCGAGACGAGATCTCCGCGCTCGTCGTGCTCGATCTCGACGGCTGCCGGCTGATCAACCCGACGCTGCCGACCGACGATCTCGTCGTCGCGACCCGCGACCGGCTGGTGCGCGAGGCATTTCGCGAACGGCTGACCCGCTTTCTCAGCGCGGCCACGGGATCCTCGACGCGGATCACGCGCGCGATCCTCATGGACACGCCACTCTCGATCGACAAGGGCGAAGTCACCGACAAGGGCTCGATCAACCAGCGCGCGGTGCTCGAGCATCGCAGCCTGCTGATCGAGGAGCTCTACGCTGCCAATCCATCGGACCGTGTGATATCGGTCGGGTAAGAGGACGTCGCACCTAGGGAGAACGCCATGTTGTTGAAGGATCAGGCTGTCATCGTCACGGGCGGCGCGTCGGGACTGGGCGCGGCGACCGCGCGTAAGCTGGCGGCGCAGGGCGCCAGGGTCGCGGTGTGCGACCTCAATGCCAAGCTCGCCGAAACTGTCGCCGCCGAGATCAAGGGCGTGGCTGTGGCTTGCGACGTCTCCGATGCGGCTTCCGCTGAGGCTGCGATCGCCCAAGCGACCAAGTCCCATGGACCCGCGCGCGTGCTGGTCAATTGCGCCGGCATCGGCGTTGCCAAGCGCGTCGTCGGCCGCGACGGCCCGATGGCGCTCGCCGATTTCGACAAGGTGATCAAGGTCAATTTGATCGGCACCTTCAACATGCTCCGCCTTGCCGCGAACGAGATGTCCAAGCTCGAGCCGCAGGCAACCGGCGAGCGCGGCGTCATCATCAACACGGCATCCGTTGCCGCTTATGACGGCCAGATCGGGCAATCGGCCTATTCGGCCTCCAAGGGCGGCATCGTCGGCATGACGCTGCCGATCGCGCGCGAGCTGGCGCAGTTCGGCGTCCGCGTGCTGACGATCGCGCCCGGCCTGTTCCTCACGCCGCTGCTCGCCAACCTGCCGCAGGAAGCCCAGGACTCGCTCGCCGCCGCGATCCCGTTCCCGCGCCGGCTCGGCCACGCC
>NZ_JADPJF010000103.1:102382-107200 GCF_023073295.1 Bradyrhizobium sp. 23
CTCGCCCTGCACATGGTCGAGAATTCCTACCTCAACGGCGAAGTGGTGCGCCTCGACGGCTCGCTGCGCATGGCGCCGAAATAGGGCGCGGCATATGTTCGTGAACCGGCGCGACGTCCAGATCCAGTGGGGTGACTGCGACCCCGCCAACATCGTCTATTACCCGCGTTATTTCGCGATGTTCGACGATTCGACGTCGACCCTGTTCGAAGTCGCCGGCTTCTCCAAGCAGGACCTGGTCAAGAAATACGGCCTGGTGGGCATTCCCATGGTCGATACACGCGCCAAGTTCTACATCCCCTCGACTTATGGCGACTGGATCACCATCGAAACCAAGATCGAGAGCATCAAGCGCTCGAGTTTCGAGGTGAAGCACAGCGTCTTCAAGGGCGAGGCGCTGGCTATCGAGGGTTTCGAGACCCGTGTCCTGGTCGGGCGCGACCCCGTTAACCCCGACAAACTGAAATCGGCACCGTTTCCTGCGGAAATGGTAGCCAAATTCACGGGGAGCGAGGCCCGGAGCTAAATCGCCACATCACCAAAAGAGGGGGCTGAATTACCCCCCGATTTCTGCTTTCAAAGAAACACATAAAGGGAGGAATAGATGAAACGCTTTTACCTGACCGCCGCCGTCACCGCGGCTGCGCTTGCGCTGCCGGCCGTGCCCGCGCGGGCTCAGACCGCCGAGGTCACCATCGGCATCACCACCACCACGACCGGCCCGGGCGCAGCGCTGGGCATTCCCGAGCGCAATGCGCTGGAGTTCGTGCCGAAGGAGATCGGCGGCGTGCCGCTGAAGGTGATCGTACTCGACGACGGCGGCGATCCGACCACCGCGACCACCAACGCCCGCCGCTTCGTGACCGAATCCAAGGCCGACATCATCATGGGCTCGGCGCTGACGCCGCCGACCATCGCGGTGTCCAACGTCGCCAACGAAGCCGGCATTCCGCATTTCGGCCTGGCGCCGTTCCCGATTACGCCGGAGCGCATGAAGTGGTCGGTGGCGATGCCGCAGCCGATCCCGATCGTGGGCAAGGTGCTGTACGACCACATGAAGTCGAAGGGTGTGAAGACCGTCGGTTATATCGGCTATTCCGACTCCTATGGCGACCTCTGGTTCAACGATTTGAAGGCGCAGGCCGTGCCGATGGGCATAACCATCGCCGACGAGGAGCGCTTCGCTCGCCCCGACACGTCGGTGACCGGACAGGTGCTGAAGCTCGTGGCGGCGAATCCCGATGCCATTCTGGTCGGCGCTTCCGGCACCGCGGCCGCGCTGCCGCAGACCGAGCTACGCGAGCGTGGCTATCAGGGCCTGATCTACCAGACCCATGGCGCCGCCAGTATGGACTTCATCCGTATCGCCGGCAAAGCTGCGGAAGGCGTGCTGATGGCCTCTGGTCCCGTCATGGATCCCGAGGACCAGCCGGACGAAGCCGCCACCAAGAAGCCGGGCCTCGCGCTCAACTCGGCCTATGAAGCCAAGTACGGCCCGAACAGCCGCAGCCAGTTCGCCGGTCACTCTTACGACGCCTTCGAGATTCTCAAGCGCATCATCCCGGCGGCACTCAAGACGGCGAAGCCAGGCACGCCGGAATTCCGCGAGGCGATTCGCCAGGCGCTGCTGTCGGAGAAGGAGCTTGCGGCGAGCCAAGGCGTCTACAATTTCACCGAAAAGGATCGCTACGGCCTCGACGAGCGCTCGCGCATCCTGCTCACGGTGAAGAACGGCAAGTACACGCTGGTGAAATAGACGCAGCGGCAGGATTGAGACGACGAGAGCCGGCCCGATGGGCCGGCTCTTTTTGTTTGCAGCGAGCGTAATGCCGGATCGCGTTTGAACAACAGCACCGCTCTCTGAGTTCCCTCCTCCCTTGTGGGGGAGGGGACACACCTTTCTCGGGGCGCTAGATGAGTCTCATTCCAGGCCTCAAGCCGCCTGCCGCAGCGGGGTCCAGGCGAACTCCGGATAGTAACTGTCCATCATCCGGTCGACATAAGCGGTGAGGTTCGGAAATCCTTCGGCGCGACGGCGCAGTGCGGATTCGAAGAACGGCGTCAGGATCCCGGCGAGTGCACCGAAGGCGGTGGCATCGACGCCGCAGGGCTTGTTGCCCATCAGATAGGACTTGTCGCCGAGCTGCACCGAGAGCGCAAACAGCGAGCGCACGGCGAGATCGACGTCGTCATCGGGCGCGTGGCGGCCGAGTCCGGAGAGCAGGTAGTTCTCGGCGACACGGAATTGCGCGTCCTCGCGCAACTTCTCGCGATTGTGCTCCGGCGCGCCGTCGAAGAAATGCGCAGGCCCCTTGGCGAAGTTGACCGGATCGACCCAGCGCGCCCCGACCAGCGCAAAATAAACGTGATGCTCGATCATGCGTTCGAATGCCCAGGCCTGCGCGCGCTCGACGAGCGACAGACCGGCGTCGAAATCGAAGCCGTAGCGGCGCTCGATATGGGCGCGGATGAAAGTGGAATCGGCCACCGCCTCGCCGCCATCGTCGATGAAGGGCAGCTGCCCCTTGGGTGATGCGGGTGGCATCGCCCGCTCCTTCCGGTAGGGCAATCCCGCCATCTTGAGCTGCACCTCCGTCTTGGTGACGAAGGGGCTGATTTCCGGCAGGCCGAAGCCGGCGCCAAAGCCGTAAAGCGTGATCATGAAGGCTCTCCTGAAACGACCGAAAGAGTTGAGGGAACTTAACCGCGGGCTGCTGCCACCATGGTGGCAGCAGCCGTGATATCTTCTGCGAAACGGGCCCCCCGCCAGGCGCGGGCCATGACATGACGGACCAGCGCGTCCGCGGCCTGCACCAGGAAGCGAGCCACCATGGTCGCGAGCGCAAGGCGGAGGTCGAGGACCATGAGATCAAGGGATACGAGGCGGCCGAACGCCCATGCGTACCAAGCTCGGGCTTGCAAACGCGGGACTTGCAAAGGCTGGACCTGTAAAGGCGGGGTCCGCCATAGCGCAGCGGCCGGGCCGAAATGAGTTGGAATGATCATGGACAAATCCTCTTCAGTCGACGTGTTGTCCCGGTATAGAACTCCCCTGCTGCCAACATCCTGTCAGCAGCCGCGCGCCGCCTTCTGAAAAACCACCGACAAGAGATCCGTCATGAGACGCGCCGACCGGCTGTTTCAAATCATCCAGGTGCTGAGGCGCACGCGTAAGCCGCTGACGGCGGACGCCATCGCGGCCGAGCTCGAGACCTCGAAGCGCACGATCTATCGCGACATCGCCACGCTGATCGGCCAGCGCGTGCCGATCCGTGGTGAAGCCGGCATGGGCTACATCCTGGAAAAGGGTTTTGACCTGCCGCCTTTGATGCTGACACCCGACGAAATCGAGGCGGCGGTGCTGGGCGCGCAATGGGTCGCCGGCCATGCCGATCCCGCGCTGGCGCGTGCGGCTGAAGATCTGATGGCCAAGATCGCCGACACTGTCCCTGAGCGCCTGCGTCCGTTCGTGCTGGAGCCGGCAAGCCGGGCCCGACCGAGCTGGAACAGGGAGCCGGACCGCTTGGACATGGCTCGCACGCGCACCCAGATCCACGAAGGCAAGAAGATCATGCTGCGCTATCGCGACGAGCAGGGCCGCGCCAGCGAGCGCATGATCTGGCCGATTTCGATCGGCTATCTCGAAGCCGTGCGCCTGCTCGCGGCCTGGTGCGAGCTGCGCGGCGACTTCCGCAGCTTCCGCACCGACCGCGTGGTCGACGCGAGCTATCCCGACGAGAGATATCCTGAAAGGCGCGACGTGCTGCGCGCGAAATGGCGCCAGAGCCTGGTCTGGGGCCCGCCAAAGGACACGTGACGATGGATGAGAACGCCCCGATCGACCTGTCGAGCTGTTGCCAGAGTTGCGGCGCCTGCTGCGGCTATTCGGCGAACTGGCCGCGCTTCTCGATCGAGAGCGACGAGGAGCTTGCCGCGATTCCCGAAGCGCTCGTCAACGACCGTCAATCCGGCATGCGCTGCGAAGGCGATCGCTGTTCGGCGTTGCAGGGGAACATTGGAAAAGCGACCGCGTGCGGCATCTATGCAGTGCGGCCGGACGTGTGCCGCACCTGCATGCCGGGCGATGCCGAATGCGCGATGGCGCGACGGAAATTCGGGCTGCCGGTGATAGAGGCCGCCGGCGCATGATCCGGAAAAGTGTGCAGCGGTTTTCCGCCGAGATCATACGCCAATAGAGAGCTAGAGCGCGATCGATCGTGCTTTAGGCCGGGACGGCTTCGCCGATCTCGTCGTCGATCTCGTCGTCCAGCGGCGCGAGCACCGAGAGCGGCTTGGTCGACAGCGTGATCGGCTTGCGGCCACCCGACAGCGACGGCGAGGATTTCGCCGCGCCTTCGCGCGCAAGCGCGTAGAGCGTCGAACCGACACGGCCGCCGTTCTCGATCAGGTCGCGCTCGTTACAGCTGCCAGCGATCGCGACCGCCAGCGAGTGCAGATGGCTGCGCCGATAGCAGAACAGCGCCAGCCTGGCGCGCGCGTCAGGGGAAACACTTTCAACCAGCCTCGGCAGGCCACTCTCGCTGGCGCGGTACATCTCGCCAAGGAGTTCGTCGCGGACCGGGCAGGAATCGCCTTCAAAGGTATCGCGGCTTGAAAACATTGCAGTTCTCCCTCGTCTGGGAAGATGCAGTGCAATTCTCTAATGAAAGGTTAACCACGCTGCCCGGTAGTCACCCGGGGGTCCTTGCGCGTGGGCCGCGAATCAATGGGCTGGGCGGGGATCCAGCCGCGCTATCTGAGCCGATGAGTCAGGCGCGAACGCCTCCACGCGTCATGGCCGGGCTTGTCCCGGCCATC
>NZ_JADPJF010000103.1:107348-109854 GCF_023073295.1 Bradyrhizobium sp. 23
ACGACCACCTACGCGCCGAGGCCGCCAGCGGTCAGTTCGCCGCCATGAAGATGGAGAGGCCGAAGCCAGTCAGATGGTGCAGGGCCTGGTCGACACCGATCAGGGTCCAGAACCAGGGATGCGCAAGATCGACACCGAAATTGGCTGAGACGAGGCCCTTGGCGCGGTCGATCGTGATGTGGATGACGAAGTCGATCAGCGCCACAAACCAGAATTTCGGCGCCACGATCAGGATCAGCGGCAGCGCAACCGCAAGGTGAACCAGGCAGTGCACCAGGAGCGGCAGGGCCCAGCCGTGCTTCTGGTCCTTGCCGTGCGCCATCCAGGCGGTCTGGAGGACGAAATCGGCGATGATGTGCTTGAACGTCAGCAGCAACATCCAACCAATGAGGGCTTCGACCGGAACCGCCGATGACAGAGGTGGAAACGACAAGGCGCCCTCGTTGACGTGACAAGAAGAATTGGAGCGTTCAGCGCAATCTCTTCCTGGACCGGTCAAATCGCCGGGACTTGCGATTTATGACACCTCCCGCGGCGGAATGCAGCCGGGGGGAACCGGAAAATCGCCAACTGTGGCTAACTGGTGATAGGATGACCAATCGCCGGGGCCGAGTTGAGTAAGGTTACCTTCGGCTCGGAATTTGCATTCCGCGGCCTGCGCGCTACCATCGTCAGTAGAGAATATCGTTCTTTTTTCAGACGTTTACGAATTACAGGGCGACCGCAGCGATCACATCCGCAAGCCGCCCGCCACCGGAAGCATAAGGCCAGAGTGCTGCCATGAGTACTGAGGGCCCGACCTCATCGCCGATCGAGCCACCGCCCCGGCGACCCAAGGTGATCAAGACCAATCAGCAGCAGGTCTTCCTCTACGTCGTGCTGACCCTGCTGTTGTCGCTTGCCACCGTCTGGGGCGGCCGCATGCTGGTGCACAATTCGGAGACGCTGACCTTTGCGGTCGGCGCCCCCAACAGCGACGAGGCGCTGTTCGCAGCCAAGCTCGCCGCCGTCCTGAAGAACAACGCCTCGCGCTTCCGGATCAAGATCGTCAACAACGCCGACAACGCCAAGGCGATCGCCCAGTTCGATCGCAAGCAGGCCGACCTCGCGGTGCTGCGCACCGACGCCAAGGTGCCGCTGCGGGCACGCACGCTCGCGATCCTCGAGCACGATATCGTGCTGCTGCTCGGGCCCGGAAACAAGAAGATCAAGTCGCTCGCCGAGCTGAAGAAGAAGAAGGTCGCCGTCGTCGCCGACAACGACTCCGCGCTCGTCTTCGTCCGCGGTATCCTCGACGTTCCGGAGGGTGCGGACGCGGGGAGGATCCGGATGGCGCCACAGGGCGCTACACTCGACAAGCTGTTCGCGCCGGCGAGCGGCTTTGGCGCAGTCGTCGCCATCGTCCACGCCTCGCGGGCGGTGCGGGACAAGGCGTATGAGCAGGTCGCCAGGCGCGGCGGCTTCACGCTGAACGCGATCGACGAGGCGAAAGCGCTGGCGCGCAAGATCCCCGGCATTTCCAGCGAGACGCTGACGGCGGGCACGCTGTCTGCATCGCCGGAAATTCCCGGCGACGATCTCGACACGATCGGGCTCGAATGGTTGCTGGTCGCCCAATCCAGGATGTCGCCGACGGCGGCCGGGGAGCTCGCGCGCACCGTCTACGAGAACAAGTCCGCGCTCGGGCTCGACAGCGGCTTTGCCACTAGGATCGAGCCCGCCTCCGTCGAGAAGGACGCCTTCGTGATGGCGCATCAAGGGGCGGCCGACTACATCAACGACGACACCAAGTCGTTCATGGATAAGTACAGCGACCTGATGTATCTCGGCGCTGCCGCGCTCAGCGTCATCGGCTCGATCTTCGCCGCGATCTACGCCAAGATCACCCGGATCGCGCCGGAGAAGGCCAGCGAGCTGGCCACCGCCATCCTCGACATCGGCGAGCGGATCGAACATGCGCATTCGCTCGACCAGCTCGAATGTCTCCAGGACGAGCTGGAAGGCATTTTACGCGGCGCCGTCATCGGCCTCAGAGACGGCACGATCAGTACCGACGGGCTCGACACCTTCAAGCTCGGCTACGAATTCGTCCGCGACGAGATCGGCATGCGCCGCGACTATCTCAAGCGCCATGCGGGCGCGGGCGAGAAGGCCGCTCAGGATGTGGCCCCTTCCCAGCACGACGAGAGCAATGTCGTGGTGGTGAAGACAGCTCAGAGTGCCTGACCCATCAATTTGAGGACCTACGGCGACGCCTTGCCGGCACGTCTTCGAGCGACCGGGGGCCCTAGGCCGGGAACCGTCCCTGTCCACAACCGTTTGTTCTCGGATCAACCGGAGACCGCGCCATGCGTGCACTCCTCATCATCTTCCTGCTGGGAATGTTGGCCGCGGTTGGCTATTTCGTTTATTCCGCGATGGCGGTCGAGGGCGAGCCGATCCCGACGGAAGGCTACGTGGCGCTGGCGTTGGGGGCCGGTTTTTCCGTTCTTGTCGGCATCGGCTT
>NZ_JADPJF010000103.1:109937-123919 GCF_023073295.1 Bradyrhizobium sp. 23
TGCTGCTGTTCTTCAGCAGCCGTCGCGGCTACGACGAACCGCCGCATTTCAAGTAGCGGCGCGTGGTCCGGCGGACCGTCGTTGACGGCCTCGAGCCGGGCAGGCACTTTGGCAGCGAGGTTCCAGCCGGGGACCGCAAAGACGAAACTGAGCCGCCTGCTCGCATGTCCAAGCCGCTGATCTCCGCTCTGGCCCAGTTCGCGGCCGCCACGGCCGGCCGCAACATGACCAGGGCGGCCTATGTGGCCGTCGCCGTCGGCGTGCTTGCCATGGTGCTCCTGACGGTCAACCCGGCCTATGAGACGGCACATCGCTGGGTCGACGCCCTGCTTTGGACCTGTCTCGTGTACTTCGTATACGAATGGGTGGTCCGGCTGCGCCATATGACGCGACAGGGGCGCCTTGCACTCTACATGTCCTCCTCCGCCGGGCTGGTCGACGCGGTCGGTGCGTTGGCCGTGCCGGCCGCGCTGATTCTCGGGATCGAGCCCAGGACGGCGTGGCTGCTCAGCGTGCTCTGGGTGCTGAAGGTGGTGCCGGGCATTCCCGGCCTGCGGCAGCTCCGCCGCGTGCTGGTGCTGGAATCGGGGCCGCTGGTCAGCGTGCTCGTGATCTTCCTGATGGTGGTCTTCCTGGCCTCGGTTGCCGAATATTTCCTGGAGCGGGACGTGCAGCCGCAGACGTTCGGCAGCGTGCCGGCCGCGCTGTGGTGGGCCGTCGCAACCCTGACGACGACGGGCTATGGCGACGTGGTGCCGGTGACGCCGCTGGGCCGCATGGTGGCGGCGCTGGTGATGATCTCCGGCCTCGGTGTGTTCGGCCTCTGGACCGGTATTTTGGCGACCGGCTTTGCCGCGGAGACCCGGCGCGACAATTTCCTCAAGACCTGGGAATCCGTCAGCAAGGTGCCGTTCTTTGCAGCGCTTGGACCGGCCGCCATCGCCGACGTCACCCACATGCTGCGCACCATGGAGCTGCCGGCGCGCACCATGATCATCCGCAAGGGTGCGCAGGGCGACTGCATGTATTTCATCGCCGCCGGCGAGGTCGAGGTCGACCTGCCCGGCAAGAAGGTGCGGCTCGGCGATGGCGCCTTCTTCGGCGAGATGGCCTTGCTCGGCAACAATTTGCGCGGCGCCAACGTCTCGACCACCAAGGTGTCGCGGCTTCTTGTGCTCGACCTCGTCGACTTCCGCGTGCTGATGGCGCGGCATCCCGATCTCGCCGAGACCATCGATGCCGAGGCGAAGCGGCGCACGCTCGAAAACAAATAAATGGCGACAAGCAAAATAAATGGAGACAAGAATGTCGGACACAGCCGACGCAGCCACTGGCCCGGTGCTCGAACTCGTTGGCGCACGCGCCACCATCCGCCTCAACCGGCCCAAACATCTCAACCGGCTCCAGGCCGAGGATCTCGGCGAACTGGTCAAACTGTTCGACCGGGTCGAGGCCGATCCTGCTATCCGCGTGCTGGTGCTGACCGGCACGGGGCGCGCCTTCTCCGCCGGCTATGACCTCAATTCCGTTGCCGAGCGCGCGGTCAGTGCGAACGAGCAGCAGAGCGCGGGATCGGCGTTCGAGGTGGTCGTCAACCGGCTGGAGGATCTCGGCGTCCCCACGATCTGCCGGCTCAACGGCGGCGTCTATGGCGGCGCGACCGACCTCGCGCTTGCCTGCGACTTCCGCATCGGCGTCGATACCGCCGAGATGTTCATGCCCGCGGCACGGCTCGGGCTGCATTACTACAGCAGCGGCATCAAGCGTTACGTGACGCGGCTCGGCGTCGACAATGCAAAAAAACTGTTCCTGACCGCGCAAAAGATCAGCGCGCCGGAGATGCTGCGGATCGGCTATCTCACCGACATGGTGGCGTTGGAGTTTCTGGACGAGGAGGTCGACAGGCTCGCTGCGATCCTCGCCGGCAACGCGCCGCAGGCGATGCGCGGCATGAAGCGCGCCATCAACGAATTCGCCCGCGGCGAATTGGACGCGCAAGCCGCCGATCAGCGTCACCGCGACAGCATGCGCGGCGACGAGATCAAGGAAGGCATCAAGGCGTTCGCGGAGAAGCGACCGCCGAAATTCTGATCAAGCCCGCTTCGACCGCATCGCGCGCACCTGCGTGAGCCTGGGATCGCGGGCAAGCGCCTTGTAGTGTTTGCTCTCGATGGGATAGATCGCGATCCGGCCCTTGCTATCGGCATGAACGCCCCAGCCGAAGCGCTTGCCCAGGCTCGACGCCCTCATGCACGCCTGCCCTCGGGAGAAGAACGCTTCGCGGGCCGCCTGCTTCTCCGTTTTCGTCGCCTTCACGGCGAGTTCGCGTCCCGACGCAGAGGTCGCGAAGATCACGTCGTCGGACGTGTATTTGTAAGGCGCCTTGGCGATCATCCCGTATTGCAGGCACGCCACCGTCGGCTTTCCCGCGCGCAGCGGCGGCTCTTCGCCGGTACGCGCAGGACAATCTTCAGCAACCTGGATGAAGGTGTTGAAGCAGTTGGTCGTGTGCATCGGCTTCGTCATCTGCAACCCCGGTTCATTCAACCGCCAGCCGCCGCAGCATGCTGCGCCGCCATCTCAGCGTCCGCTGCGTTGATGCGCTGGAACGCGGGCCGCGAGGTCATGCGTTCGGCATAGCGGACGAACACGTCCTTTTTCGGCACAATGCCGAACATCATGGTCCAGCTGAACGCGACGCCCCACAGCACGTCGGCGCCCGTCATGCGCTCGCCGAGCAGATACGGGCCCTTCGACAGCTGCGCCTCGAGCGCGCCGAGCATGATGTCATAGTCGGCATACGGCGATTGCGTGATCGGTGCCGGCTCGCGCTGCATGAACTTGTCGATCAGGGCCGGCTCGAACGAGGCGCCGTAATAGGCGATCCAGCGCAGATACGGGCCGCGCAGCGGATCGTTCAGCGCGGGTGTCAGCCCCGCCTGCGGAAACAAATCGGCTAGATAGATGGTGATCGCGACCTGCTCGGTCACCAGCGCGTTGCGGTGGTGGATCGCCGGCACCTTGCCGAGCGGGTTGATGGCGAGATAGGCCGGCTGGCGCTGCTCGCCGGCCTTCATGTTGAGGACACGAAGATCATAAGGCGCTCCCAGTTCCTCCAGCAGCACCCGCGTGCCGGTGGCCCGGGTTTGCGGCGAATAATACAGCGTGATGCGGTTCGGATCAGTCATGGCGGTCTCCATCTGCCGGCTGGCGATGGCGTTGTAGCGGACCATACCTGACATCCTGTGTCAGGTATGGTTTAAGGAATCATGCGCGCGAGCCGGATGCTGTCGATCCTCACCACCCTCCAGGCCAAGGGGCAGGTCACCGCGCCCGAGCTCGCGCAGGCCTGCGAAGTCTCGGTGCGCACGATCTACCGCGACATCGACGCGCTCGCGGCGTCCGGCGTCCCCGTCTATGCCGACCGCGGGGCGGAGGGCGGCTATCGCCTGCTCGACGGCTATCGCGTGCGGCTGAACGGTCTGTCGCAGAGCGAGGCGGAAGCGCTGTTTCTGGGGGGATTGCCGGGCCCAGCGGCGGCGTTCGGGCTGGATGCGGCGATGATCGCCGCACAGAACAAGCTGATGGCCGCGCTGCCCGCCAATTTGCGCGAAGACGCCGGACGGATGCAGGAGCGCTTTCACCTCGACGCGCCGGGCTGGTTCGGCGAGGCGGAAGAACCGAAGCATCTGCGCACGATCGCCGCCGCGACCCTGCGCGGGACACTGATCAAGATCCGCTACCAGAGCTGGCGCGCCGAGAAGCAGCGTCGCGTCGCGCCGCTCGGTCTCGTGCTGAAAGGGGGCAGCTGGTATCTCGCAGGTCTGGTCGACGGCAGCGTGCGGACCTATCGCGTCGCGCGCGTGCTCGACTGCACCGCGCTCGACGATCGGTGTGAGCGGCCCGCCGGTTTCGATCTCGCCGGCTATTGGCGGGATGCAACGCTGCGTCTTGAGGCCGAGATGCATCCCAATGTCGCGATCGTTCGGCTGTCGCCCTTCGGCGTGAAACTGCTCGATGCCCTGAGCCAGCCTTACGTCAGGGCGCGTACGCAGCTCGAAGAGACCGCGGATGCGGACGGCTGGCGCATTGCCAGAGTGCCGACCGGCAAGACGTCATGGCATGCCGCCGCCGAATTGTTGCGGCTCGGGCCCGAGGCCGAAGTGCTGGAGCCGGCCGACCTGCGCGAGAAGATGGCCGAGCTGACAGAGGCGATGGCTGTGCGCTATCGCGCGGCGCGGAAAACAGGACGGCGGCGCGACGCGCCGCGACCGACGAAACACTCCTGAAACACGATTCTCCCCGCGCTGCATGAACGCATTCGCGTTTCGGCTCGACCGAGATGCAGGGACACAACAACGGCCCTTACGCCAAACTGGAGAATGAAAATGTTTCGTAAGCTTGCACTTGGTCTGATCGCCGCCGGCTCGCTCGGCGTTGCCGCTCTCGCCCCCACCGCCGCGTCGGCCCACGGCTTCCACCATCACTGGGGTCACGGCTGGGGCTTTGGCGGGGTCTACGTCAACAGCGGCGTCAACAATTGCTATCAGGAGCGCGTCGTCCAGACCCGCCACGGCCTGCGCGTCCGCGTCGTGAACGTCTGCGCATACGGGATCTACTGATATCCCGCATTCACGACAAAGCCCCGATCGCACCGCGATCGGGGCTTTGCGCGTCGATTTTTCTTCCGCTAGCCGGCCTGTCTATGTCGCCGAAACCAGGCCCAGGTCTCGCGCGTCGTCCGGATGTAGCCGCGGCCACGATGGACGATTTCGCCGTCGACGATCCCGTTCAGCTTCGGCAGTGCGTGGAACGGGATCGAGGGATAGGCGTGATGCTCGACATGGTAGGGCATGTTCCACGCGATCCATTTGACGATCGCGCCGGTGTAGGTGGTGCGGGTGTTCTGGAATGCGCTGCGGGTACGCTCGCAGCCGGTGTGCTCGGCGTAGAGATAGGGACGCAGGAAGAACTGCCCAATGATCAACGGCACGATCCAGACCCAGAGCAGCAGCGCCGACGAGAACCACAACGACAGCACGAGCAGCAGCGCATAGAGCGCGACATAGGCGCGCGCCTCGGTGACGATGATGGCGCGCCTGTTCTCGGGGATCCATGGCACGACGACCTTGCCGGTGACGGCATGGCCGAGCATCAGCCACAGGCGGCCGGCGACCTGAAGCACGCCGCTATAGGCGAGCGCGAGCTGCGTGTCGGATTTCGGCTTCACGCCGACGACGAGCTCCGGGTCCCTCTCGGGGTCTTGGGTGTAGCGGTGATGGTCCCAGTGAAACAGGCAATAATATTCGTAGGGCAAGCCGATGATGAAGCCCGAGAGATAGCCGACCACGAGGTTGAGACCGCGACTTTTGAACGCGGTCTTGTGCGCGGTCTCGTGCACGGCCATGAACAGGAAGGCGACGAGATAGCCCTGCACCGCCATCAGCGGCAACGCCCAAAGGATACCCCAGGTCGTCGAGACCCGCCAGATCAGCGCGCCGACCAGTACGACCATGCCGTAATGGCCGAGGCTCTGCACGGCGCCCCTGAGGTTGGACCGCACCGACAGTTCACGCAGCATCGCCGGCGCCAACGGCTTCAGCCGATGGCCGGAGTCTGAAACGGTTGCGTCGCTCATGATCGGATGCCTGCCCTACTTGCCGAGAAGCTCCGCGATCTCGGCCTTGATGAAGGCCCGATCGCGCGGATTGTTGATGGGGTTGCCGGCGCGATGGCCGTGCAGCGACGGGATCGGATGCAGCACCGCAGAGCGCGCATTGACCAGCCGGCCGAGTTCGTCCTCGTTGTCGCGGACGTCGAAATAGCGGTCGGTCGCACCGGGCATCAGCAGCATGTGGGCCGTGATCGCACCGAGCGCGCGATCGAAATCGCCGTTGAATGTGGCGCAGCGACTGATATCTCCGTTCTGCCAGATCCCGATCTGAGCCAGGAGATCGTTGGCATCGCGCCGGGCAAACGCCGCGTCCCATGTGCGGACGAGATAGTCGTCCAACGAGGTGAAGCCTGCTTCGCGCCAGATCTCGTCGCGATAGAAACCGTGCGACATCGCCCAACCCGCGTAGACTCGCCCCATGGCGCGATAGCCTGCGACGGGCTTCTCGGCGAAGCGGCCGTCACGGAAGGCGGGATCGGCGGTCAGCGCGGCCTTCACACTTTCCAGGAAGACGTAATTATAGGGCGCACAACGGGCACTGCCGCAGACGACGGCCGCCCGTTCGACCATATCGGGATGCAGCGCCGCCCAGTGATAGGCCTGCATGCCGCCCATCGACCAGCCATAGACCAAGGCTAGCTTCGAGATGCCGAACCGCTCGGTGAGCAGCCGATGCTGGACCGCGATGGCATCGTGATAGCTCACGATCGGGAACGGCGCGGCGGTATTCGACGGCGAGGACGACAGGCCGTTGCCGAACAGGTTCGGAATCACGATGAAGTAGCGCGTGGGGTCGAGCACGCCGTCGGGGCCGATCAGCCACTCGGTGTCGGTGTGCTGCGCGCTGAACGAGGTCGGATAGAGAATGACATTGTCCTTGTCCGGACCGAGCGTGCCGTAGGTCTTGTAGGCGAGCTTGAGCGAAGGGACGACGGCCCCGGACCGGAGCGTGACGTCGCCGGCCTCGAAGATCTCGTAGTCGCGCCCTGCCGTCATGGACCGAACTCCCGCTCACGCGGCGAGCGCGCCGCGGAAACAGCGATGCATCGATCATGCCGGTCCCGCAGACGCATCGTCGCGTAACGCTTAATAACTGTACTTATAGTCCATTTATTGTGGATCAGCAAGATAAATCCCGTCGCGAGCCGGCTCAGGCGATGGCGGCCAGGTAGCGCGCGACAGAGGCCGCGAAGGCGGCCTTGGCGCCTGCGGCGATGTTGCGGTCCGACCAGGCGCCGTAGATGCGATCGAAGGCCAGCGGCTCGACGGCAGCCGCAATCCGTCGCACTGCGGCGGCATTGAGTGGCATGTAGTTCGGATATGAGTACATGAAGCTGACGAAGCGGCGATCCATCGTGACCTGCGCGATATCGCCGGTGAGCAGCGCGCCCCTGCCGTCCGCACCCCTCGCATGGTGCAGCATGGTGGCGCCGGCGAAGTGACCACCGGTGCGCAGGAGCAGCACATCGTCGGAGATGCGATGGTTTTCGCCGGTCCAGTGCACGATCGACGCATGCGGACGCGTCACCCATTGGCGATCATCGGCGTGCAAATAGACCGGCACCCCGCCGAACGCCTCGCTCCAGTCGGCGAGCGCGCCATAGTAATGCGGATGCGAGATCGCGATCGCCTTCAACCCGCCGAGCGACCGCATATGCGCGATCGCCTCCGGCGTCGCCAGCGGTACGCAGTCCCACATCAGCCAGCCGTCCGCGAGCGGCACCAGCAGCGCCCGCTGGCCGATCGCAAAACTTGGCTCGAGCGCGATGCCGGTCAAGCCGAGATCGTCGCGCCAGGCCAGGCAGTGACGTTCCGAGAGCGCCTCGCGCGTGAGGAAAGTCTGGCCCTTCCAACCGACGTATTGCCGCTCGTCCTCGCAAATCTGACAGGCCGCGGGCGGATTTTCGCCATCCGGGAATTGCGCGCCGCAGGTTTCGCAGGTCCAGAGAGGCATGCCGTACTCCCAACAGAGACAATCCAACGTCAATAAGGAATTGCTGGCCGTAACTGCAAGGCCCGCCTCCGGGCAAGGGCTGGAACCAACCCGATCAGCACTCGTTAATGCCTCGTCCGCGCCAGAACGATTGGCTGAAAGGATTATGTCCCACCCGCCGTATTCCGGCTGAGACGACGTTTTGGTATCGATGACATCGCGGTCCCCCTCCTCGTCTCGTATCTGGCCCCTGTTCGCTCTCAACTTCTTCATGGCCGACATGCAGTCGGGCATCGGCCCTTTCGTCGGCGTCTTCCTCCAGGAGCGCGGCTGGGCGAGCGGGTTGATCGGTACCGCGATGACGATCGGCAATGTCGCGGGCATGCTGATCACCACGCCGATCGGCGGCTTCATCGACG
Organism: Bradyrhizobium sp. 23; assembly: GCF_023073295.1. Taxonomy (NCBI): domain Bacteria; kingdom Pseudomonadati; phylum Pseudomonadota; class Alphaproteobacteria; order Hyphomicrobiales; family Nitrobacteraceae; genus Bradyrhizobium; species Bradyrhizobium sp. 23. The sequence goes on from NZ_JADPJF010000103.1 coordinate 117,964, forward strand.
CCAGCCGCAACAAGCGCATGTGGGTCGTGATTCCCGGCATCTGCGTGGTGCTCGCCTCCGCGATCATCCTGATCTCGCAAAATTTCTGGGCGGTGACGTTCTCGCAGATCGCACAATCGCTGGCGAGCGCCGCGATCGTGCCCGCGGTCACCGGCATCACGCTCGGCATCGCCAAGCAGAAGGGCTTCAACGCGCTCAACGGCCGCAACCAGGCCTTCAACCACGCCGGCAACATGGTCGGCGCCGCGCTGTCGGGCTATCTCGGTTACAAGTTCGGCTATGTCTCGGTGTTCGTGCTGGCGGCGGTGTTCGGCGCCATCGCGATCGCCTGTGTGATGATGATTCCGGCCAAGGCGATCGATGATCGCGCCGCGCGCGGCAGCAAGGAGGACGATCCCGACAGCGCGCCGGACGCGTTCACGATGCTGCTCAAGCACCGCGCGCTGCTGGTGCTGGCACTGGCGCTCGCGCTGTTTCATCTCGGCAATGCCGCCATCGTTCCGCTCTATGGCCTGGCGGCGGTCGCCGAGGGCCAGGCCAACGGCCCGAGCTTCGTCGCGACCATCGTGGTGATCGCACAAGGCGTCATGGTCATCACGTCGCTGATCGCAATGAAGGCGGCGAGCAAGCGCAACTACTGGCCCATCATTCTTGTCTCCTTCATGTTCCTGCCCATCCGCGGCGTGCTCGCCTTCTTCGTCACGGGATGGTGGGGCGTCGTACCGATGCAGGTGCTCGACGGCCTGGGCACCGGACTCCAGACGGTTGCCGTCCCCGGCATGGTCGCGCGCTCGCTCAACGGCACCGGCCGCATCAATCTCGGCCAGGGTGCCGTGATCACCGTGCAGGGTGTCGGCGCGAGCCTCAGCCCCGCGCTTGGCGGCTGGATCGCGCAATGGATCGGCTACGGCCCGACATTCCTGCTGCTCGGCGGTTTCGGCCTCGCGTCCATGGCGCTGTGGTTCGCGTTCGGCGCCCACGTGAAGAAGTATTGAGGCGCGAGCTTCACGTGCCAAAATTCTTCTGGATCGCCTTGTCGAGCGTCTCGCCGCCGACGAAGCGCTGGCGTAGCTCGCGCTTGAGCAGCTTGCCGCTCGGGTTCTTGGGCAGGGCATCGACGAAGATGACGCGCTTGGGCACCTTGAAATGCGCCATCTGGCCGGCGCAATGCTTGATGACGGACTCCTCGTCGAGCTTCTCCCCGCTCTTGACCACGACGATCGCAGTCACTGCCTCGATCCAGCGCGGATCGGGCAGGCCTACCACAGCAACCTCCGACACGGCAGGGATGCGGTAGACCATCTCCTCGACCTCGCGGCTCGCGACGTTCTCGCCACCGGTCTTGATCATGTCCTTGACGCGATCGACCACGGTGATGTGGCCCTCGTCATCGACGGTGGCGAGATCGCCGGAGTGAAACCAGCCGCCGGAGAACGCCGCCGCCGTCTTGACCGGATCGTTGTAATAGCCGGAGAGCAGATGCGGCGAGCGGTGCACGATCTCGCCGACTTCGCCGACCTTCACATCCTCCATCGAAGTGTTGACCACGCGGGTCTCGACATTGAGCACGGGCTTGCCCGCCGAGCCGGCCTTGCGCAGTTGGTCCGCAGGACCCAGCACGGTCGCGAGCGGCGCGATCTCGGTCTGGCCGTAGAAATTCCAGAACTTCACGCTGGGCAGGCGGCGCTGGAGCTCGAGCAGCACCTCCACCGGCATGATCGAGGCGCCGTAATAGCCCTTCTGCAAGGTCGACAAATCCGTCTTGTCGAAATTGGGCGAGCGCAGCATCGCGATCCAGATCGTCGGCGGCGCAAAGAACGATGTGATCCTGTGCGCCTGGATCAATGTCAGAATATTGTCGGCCGCAGGCTTGCCCGTGATCACACCGGAGGCGCCGAGATAGATTTGCGGCCCCAGGAACACGTCGAGCTGCGCGCAGTGATAGAGCGGAAGCGCGTGCAGGAATTTGTCGTCCACGCTCATGCCGCCGTCGATGATGCAGCTGACATACTGCCACATCACCGCGTCATGGGTCAGCATCGCGCCTTTGGGCAGCGACTCCGTGCCGCTGGTATAGACGATCTGCGCGAGATCGCGGCTGTCGACGGACGCATCGAGATACGAGCCGTCGGAGCTGAGGAGATCGTCGAAGGTGGTGAGGCTAGCGGGCGCGGTGGCGGGATCCTCACCCGGCAGCCAGATCATCTTCTCGACCGCGCAATCCCTGGCGCTGGCCGCGCGCGCGGGCTCGACGAAATCAGGGCCGGCCGCGAGCAGCTTTGCGCCGGAGCTCTTCAGGATGAAATTGATCTCGTCCGGATTGAGCATGAAGTTGATCGGCACCAGCACCGCACCGATCCGGGCCACCGCGAACCGGAGCGCCGCAAAGGCATGCGAATTGCGCGAGAGCACGGCGAGGCGGTCCCCCTTTTTCACGCCGAGGCCAACCAGGCCACGGCCGAGCCGATTGCAGATCGCGTCCATCTCGGCAAAAGTCCAGCTCACATTGCCGCAGCTCACCCCGAGCTTGCCCGGATCGCGACCCGCCGCACGGCGCAGGAGGTCGCCGATGGAATGCTCGCGGGCCTTCGAGATGGTCGCTGCGGTGTCGCCGGTCATTTCCGTTCCCCTGAATTTTCTCATTGCGTGAGTGCCGCCCTGAGCACAGGTCAGGCCATTGCATTCACGCGCGTCTTGTTCTTTGCAAAAGCGTAGTCGGGGCAACCGGCCGCGTCAAATCAGCCAGCGAGCGCGGCGCCGTTACGCAAGAGTTGACGCTTGAGGGAGGCAAATCTAGCCTCGTGCGCCAACGATAGAGTTTGGGGAAATGCCATGTGCCGGATTATGCGTGCCGCCCTAGCGGCCGGATTGACTGCGTTTGTGATCAGCCCGTCTCTCGCCCAGCAGGCGCCGCTCAAGATCGGCGTGCTCTCCGACTTCTCCTCGGTCTATTCCGACATCGGAGGCCAGGGGAATGTCGAGGCCACCAAAATGGCGATCGAGGATTTCGGCGGGCAGATGTTCGGCAAGCCGATCGACATGGTCAGCGCCGACGTGCTGAACAAGCCCGATGTCGCCTCCACCATCGCGCGAAAGTGGTGGGAGACCGAGGGCGTCGACATGATCATCGACCTGCCGACCTCGGCCACTGCGCTTGCAGTGATGGAGCTGTCGAAGCAGTATGAGAAGATCATGATCGTGACGGATGCGGCAAGCTCCGACATTACCGGAAAGTCCTGCTCGCCCTACACCGCGCACTGGACCTACGACACCTACGCCAACGCGCACACGGTCGGCAGCGCCATCGTCAAGAACGGCGGCGATAGCTGGTTCTTCCTCACGGCGGACTACGTGTTCGGTCATTCAGTCGAGCGCGACACCTCCGACGTGGTGAAGGCGGCCGGCGGAAAGGTGCTCGGCAGCGTCAAGCATCCGCTCAACACCGCGGACTTCTCCTCATTCCTGCTGCAGGCCCAGGCCTCGAAGTCCAAGATCATCGGGCTGGCGAACGGCGGTGGCGACACCATCAATGCGATCAAGCAGGCCGGTGAGTTCGGCATCGTCGCCGGCGGCCAGAACCTGGCTGCGATCGTGATGTTCATCTCCGACGTGCACAGCTTAGGGCTGAAGCTCGCGCAGGGACTGATCATCACCGAGGCCTATTACTGGGACCTCAACGAGAAGACCCGCGCTTTCGGCAAGCGTTTCATGGAGCGCGTCAAGCGCATGCCGACGATGAACCAGGCGGCGACCTACAGCGCGACGCTGCACTACCTGAAGGCGGTGCAGGCCGCTGGCACAAAGGACACCAAGACCGTGATGGCCAAGATGCGCGAGCTGCCGGTGAAGGATGCCTTCACCGACAACGGCAGCTTACGCGAAGACGGCCGCATGGTGCACAGCATGTATCTGTTCCAGGTGAAGAAGCCCGAGGAGTCCAAAGGCCCGTGGGACTATTACAAGCTGCTCGCCGAAGTCCCTGCCGACCAGGCCTTCCGGCCCCTGAAGGACGGCGGCTGCCCTCTTGTGAAGTGAGCCAACAGGACGGACAAGGCGTAGGTTCGCTAGCGCTGTCGGTACAGGCTCAGAGCTTGTGCCCCTTCTGTCGCAGCGCCTCGATGAGGCGCTGCTTCAACTCGTCGGCCGTCTTCTGACCGACGTCCTGACCGATCTGCGCGCTGGCCTGCGCCAGCGCATCCGACTTCTCCAGAAGCTTCTTCCCGGCTGGCTGGACATAGAAAGCCTCGATCTGGCGCAGCTCGTCAATGCTGAAGCTCTGCGCATAGAGAGCGGCGACCTGGTCGATCATTGAGGTGAGGGCCGGGGTGTAGATCTCGGAGCCGGGTGCCGTCACCGCGTCATAATCGCGCTCGATCTCCGGCCTGTCCTGCGCGACCCAGGGCCTCAGCTTGAGCAGGAGCTGCGGCAACAGCGCGCGATACTGATCCGCGATCTTCAAGGTGACCACGAGCTTGCGCGCCGCGCTCATCGCCTCCGGCGAGGGCGCTTGCGCCGATGCACCCGAGATCAGGAGCAGGAGTGTGCCGGCGATCGTCAACACAAGTCTGGACATAAACCCCTCCGTTGGATCTCTCCGCGAAAATGCAGGCCGGCGATACTCAACGACCCGCGGGCGCCACGGCAGACCTGTCCGCAGGCGCGCTTTCCAGGACGGTGTCGGCCTCCTCGATCTCCGTCACCTTCACGAACAGGTTCGGCACCCGTTCGGTCCGGTCGAGCAGCCAGGCGGCTGCGATCATGATGACGATGCCGACGACGGAGACCGCGAGCTGCTCCCAGACGCCCTTGGTGTATTGCGTCAGGATCCAGTGCGCCGAGAACGACAGGAAGACGCCAAGGCAGAAGATCGGCAGCGAATGCTGGCCGCAGAGGATCACAGGGCGCAGCCAGGCCCCGTGCAGGGTCCGCCATTTGCGCGAGATGAGGTGAGTCACCCAGATCGCCAGCGCCAGGAAATGCGTGAAGCGCAGCATGTCGAGGTCGGTCTTGTCGATCGGGTAGATCGCCTTGATCATCCATTTCGGGGTCAGGGCATCGAGCGCGGGGACGTGCCAGGTCATCACGATCAGCAGCGCGAAGGCGAGCCAGGCCGCGGCCAGCGCCATCGCCGCCCTGGACCACACCCATCTCGCGATCTTGTCGATCTGGCCGATGCCGCACCAGGCTGCGAACACGAACATCAGCTGCCAGCAGAACGGGTTGAAGTACCAGTGCGTGCCGGGCGGATAGGAGGCGACGTTCCAGTCGAACCAGCGCGCCAGCACGTAGAGCACCACGGATGCGGCGAGCGTCAGGTTCGGCCGGCGCACCAGGCACCACACGATGAAAGGCGAGGCGAAAACGAGCGTGATGTAGAGCGGCAGCACGTCGAGATTGACCGGCTTGTACTTCAGGAGGATCGCCTGCCCGATCAGCTCGTCCGGATGCGACAGGAAATTGAACACGTTGAACTCGTGCTCGTACATCGGATTGTCGAAGCGGCGCGCGGTGCGGGCGATCTGCGCCGTGAACAGCAGGAACAGCATGATGTGGGCGACGTACATCTCGACCGCGCGCCGCCACAGCCGCTTCAGCGCGGCGAGAAACCAGCCGCCAGCGACGATCGGCCCGTAGATCCAGCCGACCAGATAACCGGAGATGAAGACGAAGAATTCGGCGGCGTCGCTGAAGCCGTAATTGCGCAAGGTCAGCCAAGCCACGACGTCGTGCGGAATGTGGTCGAGGAAGATCATCCACAGACCGATGCCGCGGAAGAGATCGAGTCGCAAATCCCGCTCGACCGGCGCGAGCAGCGCTGACTGGTCCCGTGTGATCATGGCCCCGCCTCGTTCGGTGGGCGTCGCGCCGTCGCGGCGCCGCAAAATCGGATGCTAAAAAATTGAAATCAAAAGTCGCCTGGCCGTGTGGCCAGGGCCGACGGTAGCCGACCTTGCTG
>NZ_JADPJF010000103.1:124012-124770 GCF_023073295.1 Bradyrhizobium sp. 23
GCGCAAGGGCATAGTCATCGGAGCGGGCGGCACAAGCGTGCCGTCCTCCGCGCTGCACCATGAAGGGCCCTTCAAGATAAAGGGCGAAAACAACCCCATGCACAGTAGCTAACTCCTTGCGGCGCCTGCTTAATTTATTTGACGCGTCGGGCAGATTTCGGCCCCGATAGCGGCCCGGCCGCCGCTGCCGTCAGCTGAGCTCGTCACCCGTCGCCTGCATCTCGTTGAGCATCGCCTCGGCCTTGTGGCGCAGCGGCAGCGCGCCGCTCTCGGCGGCGATCGCGATGGTCGCGCGCAGGGCGCTCAGGATCGCCGCCCTGGCCTCCGGATCCGACGGCGGCGTCACCACGGCCTCGCCGAACAGCGCCTCCGCCTCCAGGCCGGAGAACCCCTGTTGCCGCGCGGTGTTGCGCGCTTCGCGCAGCATGTTCTGCGCGGCCTGGACGTCGCCGAGACGGTGGGTGGCGAGCGCCAGGTAGATCGAGCTGCGAAGCACCGCCGAGGTATAGCCGACCGCCTTCGCTTCCTCACGCGCTTCCGTCAGCATGCCGCGCGCCCGGTCAAACAGCCCCTGCTCCAGATAGGCCATGCCGAGATGGCAGGCGAGCACCGGCACGAACAGCCGGATGCCGTGCTTCTGCGCCAGGACAAAACCATTCTCGAGAATGGCCGCGGCCGCCGCCGGCTCGCCGCGGCCGAGCATCAGCCAGCCGCCGCTATAGGCCGCGGCGACGCGGTCGTAGGGGCGGCCGGTCTCC
>NZ_JADPJF010000103.1:124860-128865 GCF_023073295.1 Bradyrhizobium sp. 23
GATCGCTGCGGCTTGCTGCTGGAGCTGCTCGGCGGCATCGATCTGGCCCATCACCGTGTGAGTGACGCTGTTCATCATGCAGCAAAGCAGGAGCAAAGATCGTGGGGTCGTGCCGATCGGAGCACTCGCGGTCAGACCCGCAAGGTGGACGCGGGCGGTGGCCAGCATCTTCTCGGCGCGATCGTAGCGGCCGGAAAGAAAATAGGCCTGCCCGAGACTGTATTGCGCGAGATTACGCCAAGCGGGATTTCCCGAGCTTTCCGCCAGATGCACCACATCTTCCCCGATCGTGACAGCTTCAACCGGCGTTCCATAGAAATTCTGGGCACCCGCTCTCATGGTCATGGCCGCGACCTTGCGTTCAATATCGCCAATCGCATCGGCTCGCCGTTCGGCCTCGCTCCCCAAATCCAGGGCTTCGGCGACACGCCCCGACCCGGCAAAGGCCAATCGCGCCTCCATCCGCAGGTCGATGGCGTCCGTTTCGCGCGCGTGCGTCACCGGGATCTTGTCGAGAGAACCCATCGCGATCTCGAAATAATCGACCGCTTCGGCAAAGGCCGAGCGCACCAGACATTTTCGAGCCGCGCTCCTGCCATGCTGAAAAGCCTTCCGCCAATCCTTCGCTCGGGTCGCGTGATAGCAGAGCGTATCCGGACCGTCGGTCCACGCCTCGTCGGTCTCGAGAGCCGCCAGAATGCTGGCATGGATGCTTTCCCGCACCTTCTCGACCATCGAATCGTAGGTCACCTGCCTGACCATCTCGTGCCGGAACTCGAGCGAATCCTCCAACTCACTGTCGATCCTGACGAGCAACTCGGCCCGGTCGAGCGCGGTGAGGCAATCCTGCAGGACGTCTTCCGGCACGGCCGCTACTCTTCGCAGTGTGGCCTGGTCGGCCCGGGGTCCAAGCGCCGCGGCGATCTGGAGAAGCGATCGTTCCTGTCGTGACACACGATCCAGCCGCGCCGCGATCACACCCTGAATGCTGCTGGGGATGCCGAGTTCGTCCACAGGACGCGCAAGGGAAAGGTCGCCCCACTGGCCAAGAAGCATGCCGCTGTCCTTCAAACTGCGGCAGACCTCCTCAATGAACAGCGGAACGTTGGCCGTATGAGAGATGATCCGATTCTTCAGGTCTTCGTTGGTCGTGGCGGGACCAAGCATGTCCGCGAGCATGGCCAGCCCCGAATTGTCATCGAGAGGCCGCATCGCCACGATTTCCGCGCGGCAGCTCGCGATCCACACCGGCATTCCATTGGGCCGCGTCGTCAGCAGCACAAGCAAATCAGGGCATTGCAGCCCCGAAAGGGTCGCGACGACCGCATCGCTGGCCCGATCCATCCAGTGCAGGTCCTCAATCAAAAGGATCGTACGCTGACGACGGGCGACGCTCTCGATGATCGCACAGCTTGCGTCTGAAATCGCACGACCGCGCGCGTGAGGCTCCAATTCATCCCATTGCGGATCGGAAACCGGCAAATCCAGGATCGCGTCGAGAGCCCGCTGTTGCACCACCGGCAATTCGTCTCTGGGATCATCCGTCTTGGTCTGATCTCTTGCTGACGTATCGAGGATCGAGAGCAACAGGCGCTTGAGCGCGCTGTACGGCGCACCCTGGAGATTTGGGCTGCACTCGACATCGATCAGCCGCCAGCCGCCAGCCCGGAGGTCCTGCGCGAATTCATGCGCAAGCCGAGACTTGCCAATGCCGGCGTCACCCATCAGCAGAACCGTCTGCCGGCCGGCAGCAACCCTATCCGCAGCGCGCCACAACAACGCCCGCTCCGTCGTGCGGTCGACGAATCTGGAAACGCTCCGCGCACGTCGGACCCGCCAGCTCGACAGATCACTCGCACCCATCACCCGGTAGACAGGCAGGGGCTCGCCGAAACCACGGAGCGCCTTGCGGCCAAGGAATTCAAAGCGGACGTGTCCGTCCGCCAGCTCCTGGCAGGCTTCGGAGACATAGATCTGGTTCGCCTCGGCTGCCGTCTCCAGCCGAGCCGCGAGGTGCTGGGCTGCGCCGCCGATCTCGTAGACCTTGGAAAATTCGCTCGCGACCATGTAGGCCACCACATGACCCGAGTGCAGGCCGACCCGGACTTGAAGTCCTGGATCGCCCAGACTGCCAACACGCCGGACCAGCTCGATGGCCGCGTGGCAGGCTAAGGGCGCGTGGTTGTCGTCGGCGATCGGGGCGCCGAAGACGGCGGCCAACCCGTCACCCAACTCCTTGCTGACGATGCCGCCGAACTGGCGCACCGCGCCTCTCATCGCCGCAAGAGCAGGCTCGAGGCGCGACACCGCCGCCTCCGGCTCCAGTTCGGCAACAAGACCTGTGGAATCGACGACGTCGGCACGCAGAATCGTCACAAAGCGTCGTTCGCTGTCGGGGTCGACGGGCTGGCGCACCGCCGCTCCGCATTTGGAGCACCAGCGGTCGCCCGGACCAATCGCCGACTGACAAGCGAAGCAATGCATTCCAGCGCCTTCAACCACTGCCTCGGCAGCCTCACCCCAATCCCCGCGAGGCGTTCGACCCAACAATACCTATAGGAAAGTGCATGGCAATTGGGCTTGCGACATAGGCGACGTTACGGGATGGAGGCTCTCTGGACGAAATACATTCCTGAGTGGTAGCGTTGAGGGCGCACAACAAACAGCGTGATCGGCCGTAGCGTGACGCGTATTTTCGGCCACCGCACCAGAGATTTTGACAAACAGACATATGAAGGAAAGAGGCGATGGCCGGACTGGTATATAGCGGCAAGGCATTTCGAGACTTGATGAATAGCAATTACTATCCTTTGGCGAACATGAAGAAGAGCGTCGCGAAGCTCAAGGAGTCCGAGGACATCGACCTGCCGACCTTGGAATACGGCCAGTACCATTTGATTCTGAACCCGGCATCGAACTGGCCGCAGGGCAGCGCCAAGTACTGGCACAAGGAAAAGGGCCGGGCCCGCGTCGACCTCAGCACCCAGCCGAACACAGTCCCCCTGTCCAGGGATGAGCCGGGCGTCATTCCGCTGACGCGATGCGATCTGCTCGATGCCTGCGTCCGGAAATGCTTCAACTCCGAGCCGCCAATCCCGATGAAGACGAAGATCATCACCCACGAAGCCAGCGACGCTTTCGCGCACCGGCACGAGATCCGGCTGGAGTGGGACTACAAGAAGGGCTCGGACAAGCCGACGCTGCTCAATCTGACGATGGTCTGTCCGCACAGATCCTGACGCATTCTGTAGTACGCAAGACGCATCACGCCCGCGCGACTGGCGCGGGCGTAATGTTTGCTTCCGATCGCCGTTCGCCCCAAGGGGGCAGCCCTCGCGCTTGCCAAGACCGTGCTGTCGAAGGAAGCAGCACTGCCAAGACGCTGGTCCTATCCACCGCCTCCAAAAAACCGGTTCAGCTCGTACGCAGTCTGCTGCGGAAGCTCCTCCGGGAAGAAGTGCCCGCCATCAAGCGGCTTTCCGTCGATGTCATCTGCCCACGCCCGCCAGAGCCCCAAGGGGCCGCCCTCGCTCGCATACCACGCGTTGAGGGGGCCGCGACCGCTCCAGAGCACGAGCACAGGGCAGTCAATTCGGCGGCCGGAACGACGGTCCGCCACATCGTGCGCGTGATCGAGTGTCGCGGCCGCACGATATTCCTCGCAGATCGCGTGAACATGCGCCTCATCGCTCAACGCGTCGATATAGGCTGCTCGCACCGCCGGACTGAAGCTGCCGGCCGAAGACCCCCAGCCATGCAGCGCATTGTCGATGATGGCGTCGGGGGCTGCCGACAATAACCGCTCGGGAAGAGGTTCAGGCTGCGCAAGCAACGACCACGGCCAATAGCCGACCGTCAGGTTCTTGTCGGCGCGCTCCCAGGCGTCGGCAATAGGAACGACATCCAGGACGGCAAGCCGCTGCACGCGTTCGCGGTGATCAAGCGCGAGCCGAAAGGCGACACGGCCGCCACGATCATGGCCCGCGACCGAGAAACGGTCGAAGC
>NZ_JADPJF010000103.1:128949-140228 GCF_023073295.1 Bradyrhizobium sp. 23
TCGTCATGACGGACACCATGTCGTTTGCCATTGCTCGTTTTGCATATGGCGCATGGTCCGGACTGGAGGGAGGACAATCGCTCCGGCCATATCCGCGAAGATCGGCGCAGACCACGGTGAAGTTTTGCGCGAGCAACGGCGCAACGTCTCGCCACATCAGATGCGTCTGCGGAAATCCGTGCAACAGGAGAACGGCCGGCCCCGAACCGGCCCGACGGATGAAGATCCGGGCCTCGTCCGCCTGAACATCGGCGGCGTCGAAATCCTCGAACTGCATTGGCCCTCTCCTTCCGAACGACGGCAAGCCAACAAGCGAGCACCGGACGGGCCCGGTGTCCTCGTGTTGACGCCCGGCGCCATCCTGGGTTCCTTCCCGGATGGCATGCTCTGGGCTGATCGCGCTTACGCTTGGCAGCTCCACCGACGGCGACGGGACGCGCTTCGGCATGGTCCGAACGAACCCAAGCTCAGCCAAGCAGGACATGCATGATCGAGGACGCCCCAAAACAAAAAATGGCGCGCGCAAGGCGTGCCATTTCCTTCTGTAAACCAACAAATTCAGCGAAGGCCGCCGGCGACGTGAAGCGTCTCGCCCGTGACGTAGGATGCGTCGTCCGAAGCGAAGAAGGCCACCGCGGCAGCGATCTCCTCGACCTTGCCGACTCGGCCAAGCGGAGTGGTGGATTCGATCCAGTTTCGCATGTCGCCCTCGTGCAGGCCGGCGGACACGACCCCCTCGGTGACGATCATGCCGGGATTGACGGCGTTGACGCGGATCTTGCGCGGCGCCAGTTCCTTGGCCAGCACGGCGGAGATCGCATCCACCGATGCTTTGGTGGCGGAGTAGACGGCGCCGTTCGGCGGCGCGAGAGTCGACGCCGCGGAGCTGATGTTGATGATGCTTCCGCCATTGGCGTTGAAGTGCCGCGCCGCCTCTCCTGAGACCAGGAGGAGGCCCAGCACATTGAGATCGAACTGCTTGTGGAAATGCTCCGGCGTGATGGCCTCGAGCGGCGCGAACTCGTAAACGCCCGCGTTGTTGACGAGGATGTCGATCGCACCGAGCGCCTTCACGGTTTCCGCGACTACACTTTTCACGTCCTTGGCATCGGCCAGATTGCCGTGGACCGCGACGGCTTTGCCACCCTTGGCGACAATGGCGGCGACGACGCGGTCGGCGGCCTGCTTGCTGGAGCTGTAGTTGACGGCGACCGCCGCGCCCTCGGCCGCGAGCCGCGCGGCGATTTCGGCACCGATGCCTTTGGATGCGCCGGTCACGAGCGCAACTTTTCCTTCGAGTCTCTTGGTCATCACATTCTCCATCATCCGGCGCGACGCCGATATTCAATAGTTCAATATTAGTGAACTATTGAATGAGTTCAAGGGAGGTGCTATATTTTGTGCATGGTGCAGTTCGTTCACCCATCGCGGAGCGAGATTTCACTGGCTGGGGTGCTGGGAGCGCTCGCGGACCCTATGCGGCTGCGGATCGTCAAAAGCCTGGCCGCACAGAGTGATTGCATGTCGTGCACCGAGGCGGCGCCCTGCCCTGACATGGCGAAGTCGACTCTGTCGAACCATTTTCGCATCCTGCGCGAGGCCGGCCTGATCCGGACCTCAAAGCAAGGCGTCCAGCACCGCAATGTCCTACGCGAGGAGGACATCAATGCGCGGTTTCCGAAGCTGCTGAAAATGATCCTTAGCTATCCGGAGTGAGCCGTTCCCCACTCTTGCGCAAGGTGCGACCGACGTTTCCACCGGAGCGCGGCCAAAACAAAAATGGCCCGCGTGAAGCGGGCCATTTTCGGATCGGGACCGGTAAGGTCCGAACTTGGTTGCGGGGATAGGATTTGAACCTATGACCTTCAGGTTATGAGCCTGACGAGCTACCGGGCTGCTCCACCCCGCGTTAACCGTTGCTTTGCCTTCGTGAAAGCGCCGGGGACGGTGAATGAAGGGCCGGCGCTGTTCGCGTGGCTTGCTTCGTCCGTCCCGAAGGCTTCCTTGGAAGGCAACCCCGGGCAAAGCCCGTTGGGTGCGGGCGGTATGTACCAACCCGGGGTGCCTTTGGAAAGGGCTGCGAGAACGTTTTTTTCGACTTTATGACAGCGCGGTGGACGAATTTGCGGCCTATTTGGCCGGCCCTTGCCAGAAGTTCCACAAGGGGCCAGCTTGCGGCAACAAAACCAGGCGGAAACGCCACTTAATGGGGGAGAACGCCATGGACCACGCCTTGGATCGCCCCTCAGATCGCCCCCCGCCGAGCGCCCCGCTTCGGGGCCTCGAAGACGCCTTCCATGCCATGGTCGAGCGGTCGCGGGCCGAGCCGGCGCCTGGCCTCGCCGAGCGGCTCGACCGCCTGGCGCGGTTGCGCACTGTCGTCGCCGACAACGAGGAGCGCTTCCGGCAGGCGATCTCGGCCGATTTCGGTCACCGCTGCGCGGTCGAGACCAATATCGCCGAGACCATGATGGTGTTCTCCGAGATCCGTCATGCCACCAAGCACCTCAAGAGCTGGATGGCGCCGCAGCGCGTTTCGACGGCGCTGCAATTCCTGCCCGCGCGCAACCGGCTGATGCCGCAGCCGCTCGGCGTCGTCGGCATCATCGCGCCCTGGAATTATCCGCTGCAGCTGACGCTCGCGCCCGCGATCGGCGCGCTCGCCGCCGGCAACCGCGTCATTATCAAGCCGAGCGAGCTTGTGCCGCACTTCTCATCGCTGCTGAAGGAGACGGTCGCCGAGCGGTTCGACGCTGCGGAATTGCTCGTCACCGGCATCGAAGACGAGGTCGCAAAGGCCTTCGCGCATCTGCCGTTCGATCATCTCGTGTTCACCGGCTCGACCCGGGTGGGGCGGCTGGTGGCGGAGGCCGCGGGGCGTAACCTCACGCCCGTCACGCTCGAGCTCGGCGGCAAGTCGCCTGTTATCATCGACGCCTCGGCTGATCTCGAAGAGGCCGCCGAGCGCATCGCCTACGGCAAGCTGCTCAATGCCGGGCAGACCTGCATCGCGCCCGACTATGTGCTGGTGCCCGAGCGCGCGTTGCAGGCCTTTGCCGAAAAAGTTCGCGCGCAGATGCGACGCATGTTCGGCACCGACCCCTCGAACAAGGACTACACCTCCGTGATCTCCGACCGGCATTATGCGCGGCTGGAAAATCTCGTCTCCGATGCGGCACGTCGCGGCGCAAAGATCCTGCAGCCGGCGAAGCCGGACGATCCCAACTGGAAGGCGCACCGCAAATTCCCGCCGACGCTGATCGTGGGCGCGAGCGAAGACATGGCGGCCATGCAGGAGGAGATTTTCGGCCCCGTGCTCCCCGTGCTCGGCTATCGCGACCCGGCCGACGCCATCGCCTTCGTCAACGCCCGCGACCGGCCGCTGGCGTTGTACTGGTTCGGCAAGGACCGCGTTGCGCGCGACGAGGTGCTGGCGCGCACCGTCTCCGGCGGCGTCACGGTCAACGACTGTCTGTTCCACTTCGCGCAAATCAACCAGCCGATGGGCGGCGTCGGCGCATCCGGCACCGGCGCCTATCACGGCGAATGGGGCTTTCGCACGTTCGGCAAGCTGAAGCCGGTGTTCTACCGCTCGAAATTCAACCGCCTCGCCGACCTCTATCCGCCTTATGGCGGCAAGATCGCGCGGCTGGAGAAGATGATGCGATTCGTGTCGTAGGTTTCAGCACCTGTCATTGCGAGCGCAGCGAAGCAATCCAGAATCCCTCCGCGGCAAAGGTCTGGATTGCTTCGCTTGCGCTCGCAATGACGGAAAGAATGAATGCAGGGGGAAACATCAGTGACGGACACATTCGATTTCGTCGTCGTGGGCGCGGGCTCCGGCGGCTGCGCGGTGGCGGGGCGGCTGTCGGAGGATGCGGGGACATCCGTGGCGCTGCTCGATGCCGGCGGTCGGAACGACAATTGGCGGATCACCACGCCGTTCGGACTGGCTTTGCCATACAAGGCGGCGAACTGGGGTTTCGATACCGTGCCGCAGAAGGGATTGAACGGCCGGATCGGCTATCAACCGCGCGGCAAGGGACTCGGCGGATCCTCGGCGATCAACGCCATGGTCTATATCCGCGGCAACAAATGGGACTACGACCACTGGGCCTCGCTCGGCAATGCCGGCTGGTCATATGCGGACGTGCTGCCCTATTTCAAGCGCTCGGAGAACAACGCCGATTTCGACGGCGCCTATCATGGCAAGGGCGGCCCGCTGCATGTCAACAGACTGCGCGCGGACAATCCGATCCACGACATCTTCCATCAGGCCGCCCGCGAGGCGCAGTTCCGCATCCGCGAGGACTTCAATGAAGAGGATCACGAAGGGCTCGGCAGCTACCAGGTGACCCAGCACAATGGTGAGCGCTGGAGCGCGGCGCGCGCCTATCTGCATCCCCACATGGACAAGCGCGCCAATCTGCGTGTCGAGACGCAGGCGCATGCCACGCGCATCCTGTTCGAAAGTGGGCGCGCGGTCGGCATCGAATATGTCCAGGGCAAGCAGACAAAGAAGCTACGCGCCCGTCGCGAGGTGATCCTCGCCTCCGGCGCCTTCCAGTCACCGCAATTGCTGATGCTGTCGGGCATAGGCGACGGCAAGGCGCTTGCCGCCCATGGGATCGACGTCGTGCATCATTTGCCGGGCGTAGGACGCAATCTGCAGGATCATCCGGATTTCGTGTTCGTCTACGCCTCCGACTATCCACACTTCGTCCATTCGTCGCTCGGCCGGCTACCATCCCTGCTCCGCGCCATCCAACGATACCGCCGGGAGCGGCGCGGCCTGATGACCACCAATTTCGCCGAGTGTGGCGGCTTCCTGAAGACCCGGGCCGACCTCGATGTGCCCGACATCCAGCTGCACTTCATCATCGCGACGCTCGACGACCACGGCCGCAAGAAGCACAAGGAGGCGGGCTTCTCGTGCCATGTCTGCCTGTTGCGGCCGAAGAGCCGTGGCAGCGTCTGGCTGAAAAGCGCCGATCCGCTGGCAGCGCCGCTGATCGATCCGAATTTCTTGGGCGAGGCGGAGGATCTCGAGACGATGGTCGCGGGCTTCAAGACGACGCGAAGGCTGATGGAGACGCCCGCGATGCGCGCGTTGCAGAAGAAGGACATGTTCACGTCCGATGTGAGAACGGACGACGATATCCGCGCCATCCTGCGCGCGCGTGTCGACACCGTCTATCACCCCGTCGGCACCTGCAAGATGGGCACCGACGCGATGGCCGTGGTCGATCCGGCGCTGAAGGTGCACGGCGTGGAAGGTCTGCGCGTCGTCGACGCCTCGATCATGCCGACACTGATCGGCGGCAACACCAATGCGCCGGCGATCATGATCGGCGAGAAGGCGGCGGATATGATCAGGGGCGAGATGCGGTGACTCTACCTCGTCGTCCCGGCCTAGTGCGCAATTGCGCATGGGGGGCTGGGACGATAGCAGCTTCTCAATTCAGCAAGAACCCGCCGTCCACCGTCACCACACTGCCCGTCATGTACCGCGAGGCCTTCGAGGCCAGCAGCAGGATCGCGCCGTCGAGATCGGACTCGGCGCCGATGCGGCGCTGGGGAATGCGCTCGGTCAGGCGCTCGCCCGGCGGCGTCG
This sequence comes from Bradyrhizobium sp. 23, assembly GCF_023073295.1. Classification (NCBI taxonomy): domain Bacteria; kingdom Pseudomonadati; phylum Pseudomonadota; class Alphaproteobacteria; order Hyphomicrobiales; family Nitrobacteraceae; genus Bradyrhizobium; species Bradyrhizobium sp. 23. The sequence goes on from NZ_JADPJF010000103.1 coordinate 134,564, forward strand.
CCCAGAACGCGTGGTTCATCTCGGTGTCGATGTAGCCGGGTGCCAGCGCGTTGACGCGGATGTTCTGCCCCGCAAGCTCCAGCGCCATCGCTTTGGTCGCCTGGATGATGCCGGCCTTGGAGATCGCGTAAGGCGACACCGCCTTCAGCACGCCGGTGCCGAGCACGGAGGCGATGTTGACGATGTTGCCTGCCTGCTTGCGCGCGATCATGCGGCGCGCGATCTCGGTCGCGAGGAAATAGGCGCCCTTGAGATTGGCGCCCATCACCGCGTCCCAATCGGCCTCGGTCTGCTCGGTCGCGAGCTTTTCGATCGCGATGCCAGCATTGTTGATCAGCACCGTGACCGGGCCGAGCGCGGCTTCCGTGGCATCGACGGCCCTGGCGATCGATGCGATGTCGGTGACGTCGAGCGCGACGGCGGCGGCGCGGCCGCCCTTGCCGCGGATCTCGTCTTCCAGGCTCTTCAGCTTGTCGGTCTGCCGCGCCGCGAGCGCGACGGCCGCGCCATGTGCCGCCAACACCCGGGCAAATTGCCGCCCCAAGCCCTGGCTCGCACCTGTGACGAGGATGGTTTCTCGACTGACGTCGAATAGGTCTGACATTGGGCGCGTCCCTGAGCTTTGGGGTCATCGGTTTTGGCCATCAATACAGACGATTTTAACGATCTGAAACCGGAATGATCGGTTCTGCGTTCACTCGTTCCATGGCAGGCTCCCGCGCATGAACAGTTTCGATCTCGCCGTCTATGCGGCGCTCGCCATCGCGATCGGCTTCGGTTTCAGGACCGGCCTGCTCGGCAGCGCCATGACGATCCTGGCCTATCTCCTCGCCGCCCCCATCGCGGTTGCGCTGATGCCGCTGATCGTCCCGCAGGTCGCGGGCAATCCGAATGCGCCGCTGCTGCAGAACTGGATCTGGTTCTTCGGCATCTTCGTGGTGGTCGGCATGCTGTTTGGACATCTCGGCCGGCTGGCGCTGAGCGACACGATACGCGACGCCGGCATCGGCGACCGCCTCGGCGGCGCCGCGCTCGGCGCCATCAGGGTCGGCCTCGTCGCCACCACCTTGGTGCTGGTGTTCGACCAGATCGTGCCGGCCAACCGGCAGCCGCCGTTCCTCGCCGGTTCGCATCTGCGGCCGCTGTTCTCGACGGTCGGCCAGATGGGCTTCAAGTCGCTGCCGCCGGAGGCGGCCTCCGCGATCGACCGTCTCAAGCAGGAGCGGCGCATCTGATGAGGCGCATTTGCATCGCCGCGCAAGCGTGCATGCATTTTGATGCGAGCCAATCCCTTATCAGCGGCGCCAAGGTTGGCTAGAATAGCGGCTCTAAAAACCTGCCTGACATTACGGGAGTGAAACAGTGGATCTTGGGATCAAAGGCCGCCGCGCCATCGTCTGCGCATCCAGCAAAGGCCTCGGACGCGCCTGCGCCATCTCGCTGGCCGAGGCCGGCGTTCACGTCACGCTGACCGCGCGCGGCGCCGAGGCCCTGAAGAAGACGGCCGACGACATCCGCAAAGCCTATCCTGATGTGACCGTCACCGAGATCGTCGGCGACATCACGACGCCGGCGGGCCGCGAGGCCGTGCTCAAGGCCTGCCCCGAGCCGGACATCCTGATCAACAATGCCGGCGGACCTCCGCCCGGCGATTTCCGCAACTGGACCCGCGACGACTGGATTAAGGCGATCGATGCCAACATGCTGACCCCGATCGAGCTGATCAAGTCGACGGTGGACGGCATGATGGCCCGCAAGTTCGGCCGCATCGTCAACATCACCTCAGCGGCGGTGAAGGCGCCGATCGACATCCTCGGTCTCTCCAACGGCGCGCGCGCCGGCCTCACCGGATTCATTGCCGGCCTGTCGCGCAAGACCGTGATCAACAACGTCACCATCAACGGCCTGCTGCCGGGCCCGTTTGAGACCGATCGCCTGCGCAGCACCGCGAAGGGGGAATCCGAGAAGCGCGGCATCACGCCGGACCAGGTTCTGGCCGAGCGCGCCAAGCTCAATCCCGCGGGCCGCTTCGGCGATCCCGAGGAGTTCGGCTATGCCTGCGCATTCCTGTGCGGCGCCAAGGCCGGCTTCATCACCGGGCAGAACCTTCTGCTCGATGGCGGTGCCTTCCCGGGAACGCTGTGAGGGCGGTCTGGTACGAGGAGACAGGACCGGCGGCGGACGTCCTCACCTATGGTGAGATGGCCACGCCGGTCGCAGGTCCAGGCGAAGTTCGTATTCGCCTGGAAGCCTCCGGCGTCAATCCGGCCGATGTCGGCCGGCGCGGGGGCGGCTATCGCGCCAAGGAATTTTCGCGCGTCATTCCGAACAGCGATGGCGCGGGCTTTATCGACCAGATCGGCGATGGCGCGACGCGGTTCAAGATCGGCGGCAGGGTCTGGCTGTTCAACGGCCAGCGTAACGGCCGCGCCTTTGGCACCGCGGCCGAATATATCGCGCTTGCCGAGCATCTGGTGACGCCGTTGCCGGACAATCTCTCTTTTGCGGAAGGCGCGACGCTCGGCATTCCCGCAATGACGGCGTGGTGCTCCCTGTTTGCGGACGGGCCGATCGTCGGCAAGTCGGTGCTGGTCACCGGCGGCGCGGGTGCAGTCGGACATTACGCCGTGCAACTCGCGAAATGGGGCGGCGCGCAGGTGATCGCGACCGTCAGCTCGGCGATAAAAGGCGAGCATGCGCGACAAGCCGGTGCCGATCTCGTGGTCAATTACAGGGACGAAGATGTCGTTGCCAAGGCCATGGCCTTCACCGGCGGACGCGGGGTCGACCAATTGGTCGATGTCGATTTCGGCGGCAACATCGCGACGACCCTGAAGTTGATGGCCATGAATTCGACAATCGCGGTCTACGCCACGAACGGCAACCGCACGCCGACCGTGCCGATGCGCGAGCTGATGGAGAAGTGCATCACGCTCCGCTCGCTCGTCTTGTTCGCGCTGCCGCCGGCGCTGCTTGCGGCGGCGCAGGCCGACATCTCGAAATGGCTGGCAGCGGGGCCGCGAATCCACAATGTCGCGGCGCAGTTTGCGCTGTCGGAGACGGCGCAGGCCCATGTCGCCGTCGAGAAAGGCGACAAGCTCGGCACCGTGGTGGTCGACTGCGCGCGCTGATATCGGCCGGAATCACCGCTGCTTGGTGATCTCGTCTTCGTCCCGCTGGCTTGGAGCGGATGAATCGGCCACCAGGTCTCCGTCGGTCCAGTCGACGCCGAATTCATCGAGCCCGTCGGCGAGCAGATCGCCCAGCATCGGCTCACCGAGCAGATAATGCGCCGTCTCGCGCCGGGGACTGCGATACTCCGCGCGTGCCTCCACGGCGCGTGCGCGCAAATCGTCCCAATCGTCGATCGTGCCGTCGCCGCGGCCGAGCCAGGTCAGCGCGACGAGATCGATCTGCTCGTCCTCGTTCATGGCCACGATGAAACTTCCGAGTTCGTTGACGACCGGATCGGAGCCGTCATCCTCGAGGACGTCGACCGCATCGTCATCAGTCGCATTCGAGCCGGAATCCGGATCGGAATCCGCCTGCTTGACGTCGAATTCACGCGCCTTTTCGATGATGAAGGCGACCTTCTCCGCGGAAATCGCAAGCTCTGGCATGGCTGGCCCTTTGTCTTTCCCTGGGTTCCCGCGATAACGCCGCACGGCGTCAGATGATCCATTGCGCCTGAGGGCGAAACTGCGCATGTTCCCCCGCAAAGCAAGAACATCAAACAAGAACATGGGGATGCGCCGGATGCAGTGGAAAGTCGGCAGGGTCAAGATCACCAAACTCGTCGAGATGGAGACGGTGGGTTCAACCCGCTTCATCCTCCCGGCAGCAACCAACGATGAAATCCGGAAGCTGCCCTGGCTGATCCCGCATTTCGCCACGGAAGAAGGCCGGCTGAAAATGTCGATCCATTCGCTGGTGCTCGAAACTCCTTCGCGCCGCATCGTGGTCGATACCGGACTTGGCAACGACAAGCAGGGCCGCAACGTCCCGACCTGGAACAATCGCACCACACCATTCCTGGAGACGATGATTGCGGCGGGCTTTCCGCCCGACAGCATCGATACCGTGCTGTGCACGCATCTTCATGTCGATCATGTCGGCTGGAACACGAAATGGGTCGACGGCAAATGGGTGCCGAGCTTCCCCAACGCGCGCTACGTCTTCGGCAAGACCGAATACCAGCACTGGCGCGACCACTCCACCGAGCCGGACAAGCAGGCCGTGTTTGTCGATTCCGTGAAGCCGATCGTCGATGCCGGCCGGGCGGAGTTGGTCGCGAGCGACCACCGGCTCAGCGAGGAGATCAGCATGATCCCAACCCCCGGCCACAGCCCCGGGCATATGAGCGTTCTGATCCGGTCGGACGGCGAGCAGGGACTGCTGACGGGCGACGTCGCCCATCATCCCTGCCAGATGGCGCATCTCGGCTGGTCCTCGAACGCGGATTCCGATCAGAGCCAATCTGCCGCGACGCGGCGCGAATTGTTCGGCCGGTTTGCCGACACCCCGACGCTGGTGATCGGCGGGCACTTTTCGGCCGGGCACATCAAGCGGGATGGGGACGCATTCAGGTTCGAGGCGCTGGCCTAGTCTCGTGCCCCGGACGAACCTCCCGAATCGAGAGGGCTGCAATGCGCCCTCTTTGAGCGGTTGAATTTCCCGCCGCCCTGTTCCATGAAGCTGTTTAACCGATCGGTCCATTCCAGGGAGAAACGAGAATGAAGCTTGTTCGTTATGGCGAGAAGGGTGCGGAAAAGCCCGGCCTGATCGACAAATCCGGCCAGTTGCGGGACCTATCGGCGCATGTGAAGGACCTGACCGGCGAGGCCTATTCGCCCGAGAGCCTGAAGAAGCTGGCGGCGCTCGATCCCGCCTCGCTGCCCGCCGTCTCCGGCAAGCCGCGGTTCGGCGCCCCCGTTACCGGCATGTCGAAATTCGTGGCGATCGGCCTCAACTACAGCGACCACGCCAAGGAGACCGGCGCGGAGATCCCGAGCGAGCCGATCATTTTCATGAAGGCCAACACCTCGCTGTCCGGCCCGAACGACGCCATCGAGAAGCCGCGCGGCTCGACCAAGCTCGACTGGGAGGTCGAGATCGCCGCGATCATCGGCACCCGCGCAAAATACGTTTCGGAAGCCGACGCGCTCAACCACGTCGCCGGCTACTGCGTCTGCAACGACGTCTCCGAGCGCGCCTTCCAGATCGAGCGCCTGGGTCAGTGGACCAAGGGCAAGTCGCACGACACGTTCGGCCCGCTCGGCCCCTGGCTCGCCACCAAGGACGAGATCAAGGACGTGCAGAACCTGCCGATGTGGCTCGACGTGAACGGCCAGCGCCGTCAGACCGGCTCGACCAAGACTATGATCTTCTCGATGGCCAAGTGCATCTCCTATGTCTCGCAGTTCATGACGCTGCTGCCGGGCGACATCATCACGACAGGCACCCCGCCCGGCGTCGGCCTCGGCATGAAGCCGCCGACCTTCCTCAATGTCGGCGACGTCATCACGCTCGGCATCGAGGGTCTTGGCGAGCAGCGCCAGGAGATCGTCGCGGCGTAAGCCTCGGCCAGCGCACACTCGTCGTCATGCCCGGGCTTGTCCCGGGCATCCACGTCTCACAGTCTAGCCACGCGGAAGCGCGTGGATGG
>NZ_JADPJF010000103.1:140342-165696 GCF_023073295.1 Bradyrhizobium sp. 23
TCAAGACCGATCGCAGGGAATTGTCCCATGAAGCTCACCTTCTCCCCCGCCTCGCCCTTTGCCCGCAAGGTGCGCATCGCCGCGATCGAGCTCGGGCTGATCGACAAGATCGAACTCACGCCGGCGAGCGTCGCGCCCGGCACGGCCAACGAGGACTATTCACGCATCACGCCGCTGAAAAAGCTGCCGGTGCTGATCACCAATGACGGCGACGTCATCCTGGACTCGTATGTCATCGTCGAATACCTCAACGAGATGGCCGGCGGCAGCCTGATCCCCGATTACGGTCCGCGGCGCTGGAAGGCCAAGACCAATCATTCCCTGATCAACGGCATGCTCGATTCCATGCTGCTGTGCCGCTACGAGAAGATGGTGCGACCGCAGGGCCTGCAATGGCAGGCGTGGTCGGACGACCATTGGAATCGGGCCTGGACCGGCATGGCGCGCTTCGAGAACATGCCCGATGTCCTCAACGGTCCGTTCGACATCTCGCAGATCGGCCTCGTCTGCGTGCTCGGCTATGCCGACTTCCGCTTCGCCGATTGCGGCTGGCGCAAGGCCTATCCGAAGCTCGATGCCTTCCATCAAAAGATGCTCGAGCGGCCCTCCGTGAAGATCTCGGTGCCGCCGGCGGCGTAAAGCGCGGGAGTTCATATGAGCCTGAAATACGCGGTCGGCGATCTCACCATCCATCGCATCATCGAGCAGGAAACCTCGTTCGTCCCGGCGCTGGAGATGTTGCCGGGGCTGACACCGGAGCTGCTGGCCGAGAACCGCGCGTGGATGAGGGAGGCGAAAGCCTTGGATGACGGCGACACATTGATGCTGTGCTTCCAGTCCTATGTGATCAAGACGCCGCACCACACCATTCTGGTCGACAGCTGCATCGGCAACGACAAGCCGCGGCCGCAGCGCCCGAAATGGAACATGAAGACCGACGACACCTATCTGCGCGGACTCAACGCTGCCGGATTCTCGCCTGACGACATCGACTTCGTGATGTGCACGCATCTGCATGTCGATCACGTCGGCTGGAACACGCGTCTGGAGAACGGCCGCTGGGTGCCGACCTTCCCGAAAGCGCGCTACGTCTTCGCCAAGCAGGAGTTCGATCATTGGACCGAGCAGAACGCGAAGGCGGAGGTGCCGCCCTTCGCCGACAGCGTGCTGCCGGTGGTCGAGGCCAAACGCCACGAGCTTGTCGGCAACGATCACCAGATCGGCGATCACGTCCGCATCCTGCCGACGCCGGGCCACACGCCGGGCCATATCGCCATCACGATGGGCCACGGCAAGGACGACGCCGTGTTCTCCGGCGACCTCATGCACTCACCGATCCAGACGCTCTATCCGGAGCTGTCGGTCAAGTTCGACCTCGATCAAGCCAGGGCGGCAACGACGCGCCGCAGCTTCCTGGAACGCTATTGCGACACCGACACGCTGTGCTGCACCGCGCATTTCCCGTCGCCGTCCGTTGGGAAGATCCGGCGCAAGGGCAGTGGCTTCGTATGCGCGGCGGTGTAGTCGAATGGCGCAATCGTAGGGTGGGCAAAGCGAAGCGTGCCCACCATGCCAAACGCGTTGTAGAATGATGGTAGGCACGGCGCGCGAAGCGCGCCTTTGCCCTCCTTACGATTCCACCCGTGTGGAGAAAGCAAATGACAATGCTCCCCGACATCCCGCTCCCCGCCGGCATCCGCTCACGCTATGTCGACGATATCAACGGCCTGCGCATGCATGTGCTGGAGGCCGGCTTCGAGACCAAGGGGCGGCCCTGCACCCTGCTGCTGCACGGCTTTCCCGAGCTTGCCTTCTCCTGGCGAAAGGTGATGCCGGCGCTGAGCTCGGCTGGCTATCACGTGATCGCGCCGGACCAGCGCGGCTATGGCCGGACGACGGGATGGAGCGCGGAGTATGACGGCGATCTCGCGCCCTTTTCGCTCTTCAACCTGGTGCGGGATGCGCTCGGGCTGGTGTCGGCGTTCGGCTACAGGCAAGTCGACGTGGTCGGACATGATTTCGGCAGCCCAGTCGCGGCCTGGTGCGCGCTGATGCGGCCCGACGTATTTCGTTCGGTGACGATGATGAGCGCGCCATTCGGCGGAGCGCCGCCGCTGCCGTTCAACACGGTCGACACGCCGGTAAAGCCAGCGGCCGAAGACCCCGTGCATCGCGAGCTCGCCGCCTTGCCGCGTCCACGCAAGCATTATCAATGGTACTATGCGACACGCCCGGCCAATGCCGACATGCACCGCGCGCCACAGGGCGTGCATGATTTCCTGCGCGCCTACTATCATCACAAGAGCGCGGACTGGACCGACAACAAGCCATATCCGCTGAAATCCTGGTCGGCGAACGAGCTTGCGAAGCTGCCGACCTATTATGTGATGGACCTGAACGAGACCATGGCCGAGACGGTCGCGAAGGAGATGCCCTCGCAGGCCGCAATCGCCGCCAATCAATGGCTGCCCGACCGCGAGCTCGGCTACTACAGCGCCGAATATGGCCGCACTGGATTCCAGGGCGGCCTGCAATGGTACCGCTGCGGCACATCGGGCGCATTCAACAGCCAGCTCCAATTGCTGGCCGGCCGCAACATCGACATCCCCTCCTGCTTCATCTCGGGCAAGCAGGATTGGGGCACCTATCAGCGTCCCGGCGTATTCGAGGCCATGCAGGCGCGGGCCTGCACGAAGCTGCTGGGCTGCCACCTCGTCGATGGCGCCGGTCACTGGGTGCAGCAGGAGCAGCCGGCCGAGGTGAGCCGCCTGCTGCTCGATTTCCTGGCGAAGAGCCGCGGCGTGGTTTGACCCGGTAACCCAAGCGCCCTATATAGTTTAGAATTATTCTAAACTAATCAGACAGGGCCGCCGTGAAGAATTTTGCCGATCTGACCGAGCGCGAGGTGCTTGCGGTCGCAATCTCCTCCGAGGAGGAGGACAGCCGCATCTACATGAGCTTCGCCGAAGACTTGAAGGAGCGCTATCCGGACTCCGCCAAGATCTTCGAACAGATGGCCGAGGAAGAGCGCGGCCATCGCCACATGCTGCTGGAAATGTACGAGCAGCGCTTCGGTCCGCATTTGCCCCCGATCCGCCGCGAGGACGTCAAAGGCTTCCTGCGCCGCCGTCCGGTCTGGCTCACCAAAAACCTGTCGCTCGACACCATCCGCAAGGAGGTCGAGACAATGGAATTGCAGGCCGAGCGCTTTTACGTGAAGGCCGCTGAACAGGCGCAGGATGTCGGCGTGCGCCGCCTGCTCGGCGATCTGGCCGAGGCCGAGAAGGGCCACGAAGAGGTGGCGGCGAAGCTGACGGATCGGATCCTGAGTTCAGACGTGCGCGCCGAGGAAGACCGCACCAACCGGCGCATGTTCGTGCTGCAATATGTGCAGCCAGGTCTCGCCGGCCTGATGGACGGCTCCGTCTCGACGCTGGCGCCGCTGTTTGCGGCTGCCTTCGCCACGCATCAGAATTGGCAAACATTTCTGGTCGGCCTCGCCGCCTCGATCGGTGCCGGCATCAGCATGGGCTTTGCGGAAGCGCTGTCCGATGACGGCTCGCTGACCGGGCGTGGTTCGCCCTGGCTGCGCGGTCTCACCTGCGGCTTGATGACGACGCTAGGCGGGCTTGGGCACACCCTGCCCTATCTCGTGCCCGATAGCTGGGCCAACGCATTCTGGATCGCGACGGGAATCGCCGGAATTGTCGTGTTCTTCGAATTGTGGGCGATCGCCTTCATCCGCGCGCGCTACATGGACACGCCGTTCCTCCAGGCCGTGTTCCAGATCGTGCTCGGCGGCGCGATCGTGCTGGCGGTGGGGATATTGATCGGAGCGGCGTAGGACGCCTTCATGCCCCGGCTTGACCGGGCATCCAGCACGCCGCGACCTGTCCGTGTCCAATCGGCGCCGGTGGAATACTGGATCGCCCGGTCAAGCCGGGCGATGACTGCGAGTGGTTGCTTGGCTCACCGCGTTCCGTCTTGCTCAGATGTCAATCGCGATCAAACGGCGGTTGCGGTGCTGGGCCAAACTGCGCATCATTGTTCCACGCTAAGAACAGGAGATGCGGGATGGCCAAATCCGAATGGAGCTTCAAGAGCGCGGTCGAGCTGTCGGCGGCACTGACGGCCAAGAAGGTTTCCGCGGTCGAGCTCACGCAGGATGCGATCGACCGCATCGAACGGCACGACAGCAAGGTCAACGCGATCTGCGTCCGGGATTTCGACCGTGCGCTGGACGCCGCACGCGAGGCAGACGCCGCATTGGCGCGCGGCGAGCGAAAGCCGCTGCTCGGTCTCCCCATCACTGTGAAAGAATCCTACAACATCGCCGGCCTGCCCACGACCTGGGGCTGGACGCCGCAGAAAGATTTCAAGCCGGCGGAGGACGCGCTGTCGATCGCCCGGGTCAAGGAGGCCGGTGGCGTCATCCTCGGCAAGACCAACGTCCCCGTGGGCTTGGCGGATTGGCAGAGCTACAACGAGATCTACGGCACGACGAACAATCCGTTCGATCTCGGCCGCACGCCGGGTGGCTCGTCGGGCGGCTCGTCTGCGGCGCTCGCGGCAGGCTACGGACCACTCTCGCTTGGGTCCGACATCGGCGGCTCGTTGCGCGTGCCCGCCTTCCATTGCGGGGTCTATGCGCATAAGCCGACCTACAATCTCTGTCCAACGCGTGGCCACACGCCGCCGCCCTTTCCAGCCATCCCGATGGAGCGCGATATGGCGGTGATCGGTCCGATGGCGCGGAGCGCAGTCGACCTGCCCCTGCTCCTGGACGTGATGGCAGGCCCCGATCCGTTGGACCTGGGCATCGGATACAAGCTCGCGCTGCCGGAGGCGCGACACCGCGCGCTGAAGGATTTCCGGGTGCTGGTGATCGACAGCCATCCGCTGCTGCCTGCGAATGCAGATATTCGCGGCGCGATCGAAAAACTGGCGGGGCAATTGACGGGCACGGGCGCGCGCGTCGCGCGCGAAAGTCCGCTGTTTCCGGACTTCACGGAGGCTTCTCGCCTCTACATGCGCATGCTGATGAGCTTCCTCGGCGCCTTCCTTCCGCCGGACAATCTCGCGCGCGCGCGTGCCGGTGCAGCGCAGCTCTCACCCGACGACAAGAGTCTCGCTGCCGAACGGCTGCGTGGTATCACCAGCACGCATCAGGCCTGGGTATTCGACGAGGGCGCCCGCGCCGGCCTGCGCGCGCAATGGCGGCAATTGTTCAAGACATTCGATGCGGTGATCTGTCCGATCATGCCCACGCCGGCCTATCCGCATGATCATTCGCCGGAGCAGGAAAAGCGCCGAATCAACATCGATGGCAAGGACCACGCCTATCCGGACCAGCTTGCGTGGCCCGGCATCGCCACGCTGACGGGCCTGCCGGCAACGGCTGTTCCACTCGGCCTATCGAAGGACGGCCTGCCGGTCGGCGTGCAAATCATCGGGCCCTTCCTCGAGGACCACACGCCGTTGAAGCTCGCCGAGCTGATCGAACGCGAGTTCGGCGGGTTCGTGCCGCCGCCCTTGTTCAATGACTGAGAGAAACCCCATGAGCAACGACCTCGAACAGCTCACCGCGCTCAACCGCGACTATGTGGCCTCGGTGCAGAATTGCGACGTCAAGCGCTTCGACGAGATTTTGGCGCCGGAGTTCTACTGCTCCAATCCCGACAAGACGCTGGTCGATCGCGAGGCCTTCCTGAAGCAGACGGCGCGGCCGATTGCGATCCGAAACCTCAGAGAGCACGACGTCATCATCCGTATCATGGGTGATTTCGCCATCATCCACGCGGCAACGAGCTACACCAATGCGGACGGCCAGCAGGCCACCGGGCGCTATACCGATTGCTGGGCGAAGACGAACGGGACGTGGCTGGCGGTGTCGGCGCACGTGTCGCGGTAAAGAGCGCGTCACACCACACATTCTCCGGCACAGCCAGATATTCGGGAGGCCGCGAGCTCACCGCTCCAGATTCTTCAGCAGCAATTTCAGCGCTGTCGCTGCAAAGGTCTGCATATTGGCCAAGCGGTCGTTGCTGCCCGTCTCAAGCGTCATCACCTCGACTGCGGGCCCGGCGACCGCCATGCAGCTGTGGCCCGCCGCATCGCCGTAGCGATTGCCGGTGGGACCGGACGCCCCGGTCTCCGACAGGCCCCAATCGCAGTTGAAACGGCTGCGCATCTGCCCGGCCAGCAATTGCGCGTAGGGCTCCGAGGAGGAACGAAAGCCCTTCATTCCTTCGTCCGAAATATCCATCAGCACGCGCCTGGCATCGCGAGTGTAGACCACGGCCCCGCCGAGGAAATAAGCGGACGCGCCGGGCACCGCGAGAAGGCTGGCCGAGATCAGGCCGCCGGTCGAGGATTCCGCAACAGCAATGGTCTGTTTGCGCGCGATCAGCTTCGCTGCGACCTGTTCCGCAATGCCGACGAGCTCTTTCATTCCTTGACCCCTTATTGCTTCGCAACCGAGCTCGGCCTTTCTAGCATATGACAGCGCCGTTGGCCGAGTTGCAGCCAACGGGCAGGCCTGCTTGAATGGCGGCCAAAGGGCGGAGCGGCCAAGCTCTGCCCGCGGGAAAGACGCGACGAGGAAACGTGAAGGACACGTCATGGCGTCCCTGATCGCCGGCGGAGTGGATTGCGATGTGCATCCGGCCGTGCCGCATCTGACCAGCCTGCTGCCGTACCTGAACGAGTATTGGCGCGATCAGGTGACGACGCGCGGCATGGTCGATCTCATCTCGCAATCCTACCCGCAGAACTCGCCGATCACGGCGCGGCCCGACTGGCGCCCCGAAAGCGGCAAGCCGGGTGAAAGCCTGGCGGACATGCAGCGCCATGTGCTCGATCCCTTCCAGCTCTCGCACGCCATCTGCAATCCGCTCTACGGCGTGCAGATGGTGTTTTCAGAGGATCTGCAGGCCGCCTTCTGCCGCGCGCTGAACGACTGGCTCGTGAAGGAATGGCTCGATCGCGATCCGCGGCTGCGCGGCTCGATCGTGATCCCCACCCAAAGCGTCGAGAAGGCCGTCGCCGAGATCGAGCGCTGTGCGACGGACCGCCGCTTCGTGCAGGTGCTGATGCTCGTGATGGGCGATACGCCGCTCGGCAAGCGCGCGCTCTGGCCGATCTACGAGGCGGCGGAACGGCTGGAATTACCGATCGGCATTCATGCCGGTTCCGCCTATCACAATCCGCCGACCGCCGTGGGCTGGGGTTCCTACCACATCGAGGATTATGCCGGTCAGGCCCAGGCGTTCCAGACCCAGCTCACCAGCCTGATCGTCGAGGGCGTGTTCGTCAAATATCCGCGGCTGAAGATGGTGATGCTTGAATCCGGGGTGTCCTGGATCTCCCCATTTCTATGGCGCCTGCACAAGTTCTGGCGTGGGGTGCGGATGGAGACGCCGTGGGTTGATCGCGCGCCGCTGGACATTGTGCGCAGCAACATCCGCTTCTCGTTGCAGCCATTCGATGCACCGCCGGATGAGGCGACATTAATTCGCCTGTTTGATCATATGCAGTCCGACGAATTGGTCGTATTCTCCACCGACTATCCGCACTGGCAGTTCGACGGCCAGGAGGCGCTGCCCGCAGGTCTCACCCCCGATCTCGTGCGCAAGATCATGATCGATAATCCGCATGCGACCTATCCCCGCCTGACTTAGCCGCTGCCAAAGGAGGCAAGGCGATGAATATTCAGTTCCGCGAAAGCTCCGAAGCCGCTTCCCCACTGGCCGTCAAAACCGCGATCGCGGACTGCGACATCCATCCGGCACGCGCGACCCGCGCCGAGCTCTATCCCTACCTGGCCAAACGCTGGCAGCATCATCTCGAAGTGTACGGCGTCCATGCCTATCAGGGCATGATGGAAGGCCCGCCCTATCCGAAGGCCCAGCCCAACGCCTCGCGCCGCGACGCCTATCCGCCGGAAGGCGGGCCGCAGGGCTCCTCGCTGTCCTTCATGCAGAAGCAGCTGCTCGATCCCAACAACGTGCAGCTCGGCGTGCTCAATCCGCTCAACACCGGGCAAGGCATCCGCAATCACGAGCTTTCGGCGGCCTTGTGCTCGGCGATCAACGACTGGCAGATCGACAAATGGACCAGCAAGGACAAGCGGCTGAAGGCGTCCATCGTCGTCGGCAATGAGGACGGGCTGTCAGCCGCCGCGGAAATCCGCGAGCGTGCCGGCGACAAGAATTTCGTGCAGGTGCTGCTGCTCAGCCGCAATGTCGAGCCGCTCGGCCAGCGTCGCTACTGGCCTATCTATCAGGCTGCGGAAGAGGCCGGCCTTCCCGTCGGCGTCCACGCCTTCGGCTTCGGCGGCAACCCCATCACGCCGTCGGGCTGGCCCTCCTATTACATCGAGGAGATGGTCGGCCACTCGCAGTGCCAGCAATCGGCGCTCGCAAGCCTCGTGCTGGAGGGCGTGTTCGAGCGCTTCCCGAAGTTGAAGATGGTGATGATCGAGGCCGGCTTCGGCTGGGCGCCGTCGCTAGCATGGCGGCTCGACAAAGTCTGGCAGCGCCTGCGCAGCGAGGTGCCGCATGTCAAGCGGCCGCCGTCCGAATATATCCGCGAGCAGGTGTGGTGGACGACGCAGCCGATGGAGGATCCGGAGCGGCGCGAGGATCTGTTCGATGTCATCAAGTGGATCGGCTGGGACCGGCTACTGTTCGCGACCGACTATCCGCACTGGGATTACGACGAGCCGTCGCGCGTGCTGCCCGCGGGCGTCAGCGACGACGACCGCGAGGCCTTCTATCTCGGCAATGCGAAGAAGCTGTACGGGATCAGTTGATGGCGCGGCATGTGATTGCCGCGGTCGACGAGCTTCCGCCCGGCACGCGAAAATTTCTGGAGATCGACGGACGGCCGATCGCAATCTTCAACATCAAGGGTGAATATTTCGGCCTGATGAACCGCTGCCCGCATCAGGGCGCTGCGCTGTGCGAGGGACCCTTGATCGGGCTCGCGCAATCGAAGGATCCGGGCGAGATCGAATATACCAAGCTCGGCGAGATCATTCGCTGCCCCTGGCATGGCTGGGAGTTCGACATCCGCACCGGCCAGTCCTACTGCGACCCTCGCCGCTTCCGCGTGAAGGCCTACCCGGCCCATGTCGAGCCGGGTGCAAGCGTGGTGAAGGGGCCGTATGTCGCCGAGACGATACCCGTGAAGATCGAGAGCGACTACGTCGTGGTGGAGCTGTAGCGAGAAGCAGGTTGCGCGGACATGCGCCGGCACGATTTCAGGCCTTATTCCGCGTTGCCGCGATCATCCACTCACGGAATGCGGCGAGCTTCGGCGCTTCGCGGCGCCCCTCCGGCGCGACCAGGTAGAAGCCCGCATCGGCCGGCAGCGCGATCTTGAAGGGGACCACTAGTCGCCCCTTGGCGATGTCGTCCTGGACATAGGAGGTCCGCCCCATCGCCACGCCGATGCCGTCGATCGCGGCCTGGATGGTCATGAAGATCATGTCGAAGGTGATGCCGGGCTGCCTGGCGATGTCGGCCGGCAGACCCGCCGCCGTCAACCACAGCCGCCAGTCGTCGCTGTTGGCGTTGGAGGTGTGCAGCAGCATGTGGCTCTTGAGGTCCTCGGGACAGCGCAACGGCTTGTCGCCACGCAGCAGAGACGGGCTGCAGACCGGAAACAGCTCGTCCGCCATCAGCCAGTCGGCG
Organism: Bradyrhizobium sp. 23; assembly: GCF_023073295.1. NCBI lineage: Bacteria > Pseudomonadati > Pseudomonadota > Alphaproteobacteria > Hyphomicrobiales > Nitrobacteraceae > Bradyrhizobium > Bradyrhizobium sp. 23. The sequence goes on from NZ_JADPJF010000103.1 coordinate 150,038, forward strand.
CGCAAGCCCGGCCACTGGCCGCGCCCGTAGCGGATCGCGGCATCGACATTGTCGCGCTGGAAGTCGACGAGGCTGGTGGAGGTCGTGATACGGACGTCGATGCCGGGATGGTGCTCCTGGAAATCGGTCAGCCGCGGCAGCAGCCATTTTGCGGCGAGCGAAGCCAGCGTCGAGACCGTCAGCACCTTGTCATCGTCCTTGCGCAGCAGCCGATCGGTGGCAAGCCGGAGGTCGTTGAAGGCGGCGCGGACGCCCGGCAGATAGTCGCGCGCCTCGGCCGTCAGCGCCAGCGCGCGGTTCTGCCGGACGAACAGGCGGATGCCGAGCTCCTCCTCGAGCCTGCGGATCTGGTGGCTGATCGCGGTCTGGGTCACGTTCAGCTCGGACGCCGCCAGCGTGAAGCTGAGATGGCGCGCGGCGGCCTCAAAGGCCCGCAATCCATTCAGGGAGGGCAATCTGGCAGTCATCTGGCAGCAGGATACATGACGTTATTTCATGCGAAAGAGTACAAATTGTCGTTTGTCGCAGTGCACCCGGAAGCAGATATTAGCGGTCAACTTAGCTCCAGGAGCTGGCAATGTCTACTTTGACCCAGAATTCGATGACAAATCATCATGCGCCAGGGCTGATCCACCAGATCGGCGAGACGCTTCACGTTTGGCACGAGCGTTACCGGACCCGGCGTGAGCTCACCAACTGGTCCGCGCGCGACCTTCAGGACGTCGGACTGTCCTGGAGCGATGTCGCCTACGAGGCCGACAAACCCTTCTGGCGGGCCTGATTGGCCGCCAGGCCGGCGCCGCCTGACTGTGGGGGCGCCGGCGGTCCCTTTCCCCTTTGGTCCCCTTGGGGGCGCGTGTCATGAGCACCCTTCGCCTGGAAGATCTGAAGCAATATTCGGACACGCTGCGCACGCGACACGGCGAGGCGCTGCGCGTTCGTTTCGTCGAGCCGCGCGACACCGAGGAGCTCCAGCACTATTTTCGCTCGCTCTCGACGCGGTCCCGATACAACCGCTTCTTCGGCGCGATCAGCGAACTGCCGCAGGGCCTGCTGCACGAATTCCTTCAAATCGGCGAGCGCGAACGTTTTACCGTGGTGGCGACCATGATGGTCGACGGCTTCGAGACCATCGTCGCCGAAGCGCGCTATGCGCTGCATGCCGAAACCGCGACGCTTGAATTCGGTCTGTCGGTTGCCGACCGCTGGCAGGGCCACGGCATCGCCACCGTGCTGATGAAGAATCTTGAATGCCGCGCGGCCGCGCTCGGCGCCGACCACATGTTCGGCGACACGCTGCGCTCCAACGCCGCCATGATCTCGGTCGCGCGTAAATCGGACTTCGCCTTCGTCAACCATCCGGACGACTGGAAGCTAGTGCGCTTCGACAAGGAGATCTCCGTCGCACCGAAAGACATTCCCTGCGCGAGCTGGCGCCTCGTCGCTCTTTCCCGTCAGGCCGATAGCCCCTCAGCCTCGGCCTGACACCACTCGAGCCCGGCCTGGCGAAAACCAGAGCCGGGCATTTTTGCGCCGCTACTTCCCCGTGAACACCGCCTTGCGTTTCTCGATGAAGGCCTGCACCGCTTCCTTGTGATCGGCGGTCGTGGTCAGGCGAACCAGACGTTCGGCCTCGTGGTCGCGCGCGGTCTCGAAGTCGAACAGCAGGGCCTCGTCGAGATTGTCCTTCATGTAGCGCAACGCGAGGCGCGGACCTTCAGCGAGGGATTTTGCCAGTGCAAAGGCCTCCGCCTGCAATTTGTCATCGGGCACCACGCGGTTGACGAGGCCGATGGCCTCGCACCTGACAGCATCGACCCGATCGCCGGTGAACAGCAGCTCGCGCGCCCGCGCGGTGCCGACGAGGCGCGTCAACAGCCACGCGATGCCATAGTCGCCGGACAGCGCGATGCGCGCATAGCCGGTGGCCACGAAGGCCGATTGCGCGGCAATGCGGATATCGCAGGCCATGGCGATGGCGAGCCCCGCGCCGACCGCCGGCCCCGGCAGCGCCGCGATGGTCGGCTTGCGCACCGACACCAGCGCGCCGGTGAGCAGGCGCTGCCGCTCCTGGAGATCGGCGACCTTGTCGTCAAAGGACATCTCCAGCTTCTTCGGGTCGCGATGCGCGCCCATGCCCTTGACGTTGCCGCCGGCGCAGAACGCTTCGCCGGCGCCGGTGATCAGCAGCGCGCCGACATCGGGGTTCTCGCCGCAGGAGCGGATCATCGTACGCAGCGCCGGGGTCAGCGCGTCCGACAGCGAGTTGCGCGCCTCGGGCCGGTTCAGCGTGATCAATGCGACGCGATCGCGGATCACGCAGAGGAGTTCACTGGTGCCGGTATCGATGGTGGTTTCCGTGGACATGATTCCCGCCCTTGTAGGATGGGCAAAGCGAAGCGTGCCCACCAATTGCTGTTTCGTCGTTGATAGTGGGCACGGCGCTATGCGCCTTTGCCCACCCTACGGCAGCTTGCCTCAAAACTTCTCCACCCAGGGCCGCAGCTCCAGCTCCCAGCTCCAGGCGCTGCGCGGCTGCTGCAACACGTTCCAGTAGCTCTCCGCGATGGCATCGGGATCGAGCATTGAATCCGGCTTCTCCGGCGCTTCCGTGCGCGCTGCGCTCCTGATGCCGCCATCGATCACGAAATGGGCGACATGGATGCCTTGCGGCGACAATTCGCGCGCCATGCTCTGCGCGAGCCCGCGCAGTGCGAACTTGCCCATCGCGAACGGCGCGGACTGCGCATAGCCCTTGACGCTTGCCGAAGCGCCGGTGAACAGGATCGCGCCGTGCTGGTTCGGCAGCATGCGCCTGGCCGCTTGCTGCGCCACCAGGAAGCCGCCATAGGCACTGACCGCAATGGCGTTCGCCACGTCGGCCGGAACGAGATCGACGAACGGCCCGCGCGCGCGGCCGCTGGCGTTGTAGACGACCACGTCGGGCATGCCGATCTCGCGTTCGACCAGGCCAAACAGGCGTTCGACCGCATCAGGCTCGGTGGCGTTGCAGGCATAGGCCTTGGCGCCGGTCTCGCTGCAGAGCGCGCCGAGCTTCTCGATTTTTCGCGCGGCCAGCGCGACGCGGATGCCCTGGGCGGACAACAACCGCGCCAGCGAGGCGCTCAGGCCTTCGCCGGCGCCGACGATGAGGGCGATCTTGTATTTCGGGTGTTCCATGGCGTGATCTCTCGAAGACGGGAAGCCGCTGATCTATGCACGGTCCGCGCGGACAACCAGCCGGGACGATCATAATTCCGCAGAGCGAATTGCGCCCTCACGGCGATCATGCCTCCCTGACAATTTGCGGCTTTATCCGCTTTCGCGACTGGAGCATGATCGACATCATCACAAGCGGCAAGCGCCAAATCAGCGCAAAATGACCGCAAGGCGGAAACGAAGAGGATGATCATGCGACAGCCGGCCCCCGCGCAGCCAAAACAGGTCGCGGCCGCACCATCCGGACTGCTGGCTCCCGATACCACCGGCATGAATTTCTACCGCGCCGATCAGGCACTCACCGATCTCCTCCGCATTCATCTACCGGAGACGCTATTCCGCCACATCGAGCCGCATCTCGATCGGCTGGGCGAACTCGCCGGCGGCGTGCTCGATGAATGCGCGCGGCTCGCCGACCGGCACACACCGGTGCTGCACCAGCGCGACAAGTTCGGTCGCGACGTGCAGTGGATCGAATACCACCCGGCCTATCGCGAGCTGGAGAAGGCCGCCTTCGGCGAGTTCGGCATCCACGCGCTCTCGATCCGCAAGGGCATCATGGGCTGGCCGGACAAATATCCTGTCGTCGCCAAGCACGCCTTCACCTTCCTGTTCAACCAGACCGAATTCGGCATGGGTTGCCCGATCAACGTAACCGACGGCTGCGCCAAGCTGCTCGCGAATTTCGGCAGCGAGGCGCTGAAGGCGAAATATCTCGACGGACTAACCCAGACCGACATGAGCAAGCTGACCCAGGGCGGCCAGTTCATGACCGAGAAGGAAGGCGGCTCCGATGTCGGCACGCTGACCACGACGGCCGTGCAGGAAGGCGACCATTGGCGCCTCACCGGCGAAAAATGGTTCTGCTCGAACGCCGACGCAAAGATCGTGATGCTGCTGGCGCGCCCCGAAGGTGCCGGCCCCGGCACGCGCGGAGTCGGCCTGTTTCTGATGCCGCGCTTCCTCGACGACGGCTCGCAGAACCACTACCGGATCGTGCGTCTGAAGGACAAGCTCGGCACGCGCTCGATGGCCTCGGGTGAAATCAAGCTCGAAGGCGCGATCGCCTACGCGGTCGGCAAGCTCGACCGCGGCTTCGTGCAGATGGCCGAGATGGTGAACTCGTCGCGGCTCTCAAATGGCGTCAAATCCACCGCGCTGATGCGGCGGGCCTACCATGACGCGATGACGGTGGCGAAAAACCGCGTGGTGTTCGGCAACCGCATCATCGACCTGCCGCTAGGTCGGCGCCAGATGCTGAAGATCATGCTGCCGGTCGAGCAGGCGTTGTCGATGAGCTTTCTCACTGCGGACGCGCTCGACCGCGCCGAGGCCGGCAGCCAGGATGCGGCCGCACTGCTGCGCATCCTGACGCCGACCTTGAAATTCCGCGCCACCCGCGATGCGCGAAAGGTCTGTGGCGATGCGCTCGAGATGCGCGGCGGCATCGGCTATATCGAGGAATTCGCGACCGCCCGCCTGCTCCGCGACGCGCATCTCGGTTCGGTCTGGGAAGGCACCGGCAACATCGTCGCGATCGATGCGCTGAGGCGTGCGGTCGGCCGCCACGGCGCCGAATCCGCGCTGGCCGCCGATCTGCATGCTCGCCTCGATGACAGCCCCTCGGTGCCGCAGGCCTGGCGCGACCGGCTGCACACGCTCACCGATCGTGCGGTGGGCTTCGCACGCGAGGTCGCGGGAAAGGCCGACAATGAGGCCGATGCGCGCCGCGCCACCAGCCTGCTCTATCATGTCGCCGGTGCCGTCGCGCTCGCCTGGGAGGCGCATCGTATTCACGACATGCGGGGCGATGCGCGCAGGCTGTTGTTGTCGCGGCTGGTGATCGATCACCGGGTGTCGCCGAGCGATCCGTTCCGGCTGACGGAAAATGCCGTGCAGCAGAAGATCGCGGCGCTGCTGCTCGGCGATCGTGCAGGCAGCATGAGCGAGGTTGGCGAACTGGTCCTGGCAGCGTAGGCTGCACCCACGTTCGAAGCAAAAAAAGCGATAGGGAGTGCTCGATGAAGGCGGCCGTCCTCCATGAAGTCAACAAGCCCCTAGTCATCGAGGATGTCAGCCTGCCGAAGCCCGGCCCGCGCGAGGTCCTGATCCGGACCTCGGCCGCAGGTCTCTGCCACTCCGATCTGCACTTCATGGAAGGCCTTTATCCGCATCCGCTGCCCGCGGTGCTCGGGCACGAGTCGGCCGGTGTCGTCGAGCAGGTCGGCTCCGACGTCACCTATGTGAAGCCCGGTGATCATGTCGTCACCTGTCTTTCGGTATTCTGCGGCACCTGCGACAACTGCACCACGGGCCGCACGGTGCTCTGCACCGACACCACGGTGAAATTGCTGCCGGGGGTGTCCAATCGGATGCAATGGGCTCGCTCCGAGAAGCTGCATCAGTTCCTCAACCTCTCGTCCTTCGCCGAGCAGATGCTGGTGCACGAGAACGCGATCGTCAAAATCCGCAAGGAGATGCCGCTCGATCTGGCCGCGCTGATCGGCTGCGGCGTCATCACCGGCTACGGCGCGGTCGTGAACACGGCGAAGGTGACGGCCGGCGAGACCGTGGCCGTGATCGGCTGCGGCGGTGTCGGCATGGCCGCGATCAACGGCGCGCAGATCGCGGGCGCCGGCCGCATCATTGCCATCGACACCAACCCGGCCAAGCTCCAGCTCGCGACCAAGCTGGGCGCCACCGACATCATTAATCCGGCAGACGGCGACGTCGTGAAGCAGGTGCGCGATCTCACCAATGGCGGCGTGCATCATTCCTTCGAGGTGCTCGGCCGCAAGGAGACCGCGGAGCAGGCCTTCGGCATGCTCGCCTCGGGCGGCACGGCCACCATCGTCGGCATGATTCCGTTCGGCCAGAAGATCGAGCTGCACGGCTTCGACTTCCTGCGCGAGCGCAGGATCCAGGGCTCATCGATGGGCTCGAACCATTTTCGCGTCGACATGCCGCGGCTGGTGGATTTCTACCTGCGCGGCCGGCTGCATCTGGAAGACTGGATCTCGGCCAAGCTGAAGCTCTCCGAGATCAACGAAGGGTTTGCCAACATGAAGGCCGGCAAGACGCTGCGCAGCGTGATCATGTTTGACAGCTGATGGCTCGATGACGCGGGCCGCCCAGGATTAAGGCAACTGGTCCGGGCCGGCCAAGTCGCCACGCGACTCTTTCAGGAGCAGCAGCGCCGCAGCTGTCACGAGACCCGTGGCGAGCAGGTACAGGGGCGATATGTTCAAACCGGGCCCTTCGATGACCAGATAGGAGAACAATCCCGCGGTCGACGCGATGAAGCCGAGCCAAGCAAGCTTCGGAAAGCGAAATCCACGTTCGCCGCGCCAAAGATCATGCACGAGGTAGTACACGAGAAGGCTGTTGCAGAGTGCCGCCGGCAGCACGCCCAGGACGATTCCGTTTTCGAACGCGAGATAGGATAACACGCCGTCGACCTGAGCAATCACCGCGAAGGGCACATAGCGCGGATTGAGGCAGGCCAGCGCGATCGACGCAAGCTCGAACGCGTAGAAGTACCGCTCGTGCATCTTCGGGAGCAGATACGGCATGAGCATGAGCGATACACAGGCGACGAGCAGAATAAACTCCGGCCCCGCCCGTCGAGAGCGCGCGATGAAGATCGACAAGGCGAGCCCGCTCGCGGCCGCGAGCACCATGCCGACGGCGACTCCGATCGCGTACGGCAGTCCGCCAGCCAGCACCCAGATGTTCGCTGCGTTCATGGTGAGGCGATTGAAGGTGTGAGCTTGGTCCAGATAGACCGCGAACACGGAGGCCAAAGATCTACCGGCGACCAGAACCGGAATGGCGAGAACCACATAGATCCCGGGAACGGTGGCGAGCCATGCCGGGTGGATCCTGCGGCGCAGAATCATGCCGAGCACGAAGGGTCCCAGGAACACGCCCTGAGCCTTCACCGAAAATGCCATCGCAAATGACGCAACGCCATTTCGGTCCCGCATGAACAGCGCGATGGAAACCAGCGTGAAGTACGTCCAGATCGAATCACTCTCCGCCCACACCGCGCCGTTGAAGATCACCGTCGGTGCAAGCCAGACAGCGCAGAAGGCCAGGGAAGCTCGCAACGGCAGCTTTGTCGCTCGCCAGACGATCTGGGCCACAGTGATCGCGCAGCCCAACTCGAATACTGCCGAGATCGCTTTCACGAGGGAAAGTGGCTCGCCTAGCCAATCAAATCGGGCGGCAATCAGCAGGAGGTAGCTGTAGAACGGCGTGTAGTTGGTAAAGGCTTCGGCCAGCCCGGCGACTCCGTGATCGCGAGCAAAGACATACCAGGGGATCAGATGCTGAATGGCGTCATCGGTCGCGTGTTCCCGGGCAACGTAGCGGAGCGCAAGGCCGACAAGTCCACATCCGATCGCGACGGCGATTGCAAGCCGCCAACTCTCTGGCTGCGTCTTGTTCGGATTGACGTCATGACCGGGCCCGCGGATCGCGTCGATTCCAACAATGTCTTTTGTCACGCGATCACTCGTGAGGCTCCATTTCGTGACCCAACCTCTACGGGCCATCAATTCATAGCTGGATAACGTCTGGTTTCGCAGGTCTTAAGATTGCCGCGAAACGGTTGCTTGGTTAGCGAATGCTTTAGAGGAATTGACGCTCGTCGAAATGGCTGCCGGCGGGAAGGTAAGCCCGGCAAGACCAAATCTTGACCAACTGATGAACTGTCCTGGAGCATGACGGCGGAGGCTGGAGCGGCACTATCGCTGCAAATGTCGCGTGAAGATCCGCACCACATGGCCCCTGACCCGCGGCGCCTCGTCGTAGAGGTCTGAGGCGAGCCGCTCGATGGTCTCGCGCAGCGACAGGAACTGGGCCTGCCGCGCGCTGCTTTCGGTGCCTTGCATGCCCGCAAGCTCGTCCATGGCGGCGTCGCTGATCTGGCACTGCACGACCTCGCCGTCGTTCAGCATGGTGAAGCGAAAGGCGAGCCGTTCGAGATCATGGCCAATGATCCTGTCGCGCATGAGTGGCATCAATTCGTCCCGGTCGACCCCCGCGCCGAAAATGCCGAAAATCCCGCTGCTTGTCAGCAGCAAAGGCAATCCATGGCCTACTGAAATGCAACTTCGGCGAAACTGCGGAGCTTGCGGGAATGCAGTCGCTCGGATTCCTGCTGCTTGAGCCGTTCCAGCGCCTTTAAGCCGATCTCGAGATGCTGGCCGACGCGGCGGCGGTAGAATTCGCTGGCCATGCCTGCGAGCTTGATCTCGCCGTGGAGAGGCTTGTCGGAGACGCACAGCAGCGTGCCGTAAGGGACGCGAAAGCGGTAGCCGTTGGCGGCAATCGCGGCCGATTCCATGTCGAGCGCAACCGCGCGCGATTGCGACAAGCGGCGAATGACATCGGGCCCGCTGATCTCCCAATTGCGGTTGTCGACGCTCGCGACGGTGCCGGTGCGCATCAGGCGCTTGAGCTCGAATCCTTCGAGCCCGGTGACGTCCTCGACCGCCTCCTCGAGCGCCACCTGCATCTCCGCGAGCGCCGGGATCGGCACCCACAGCGGCAACTCACGATCGAGCACATGGTCCTCGCGCACATAGCCATGGGCGAGCACGTAGTCGCCGAGCCGCTGCGTGTTGCGCAGGCCCGCGCAATGGCCGAGCATCAGCCAGGCATGGGGCCGCAGCACGGCAACATGGTCGGTGACGTTGCGCGCGTTCGACGGACCGGTGCCGATGTTGATCAGGGTGATACCACGATAGCCGGGCGCGGCCAGGTGGAAGGCAGGCATCTGCGGCGTGCGCGCGGGCGCAACGCCCGTCGTCGCGCCGCCGCTGCGCGTGATCACATTGCCTGGAGCGACGAAGGCATCGAGGCCCGCCTCGCCAGCCTGAAGCCGCTGCTGGCAAAGCTGCGCGAAGGCGTCGACATAGAACTGGTAGTTGGTGAAGATCACGAAGTTCTGGAAATACTCTGGATCCGTGCCCGTGTAGTGGTAGAGCCGGCGCAGCGAGTAGTCGACGCGGGCCGCCCGAAACAGGGACAGCGGTTCGGGCGCGCCGGGCTGGAGCTCGAAAGTGCCGTCGGCGATGGCATCGTCCATGGTGGCCAGATCAGGCACGTCAAACGCATCGCGCAGCGATCGCGTCACCGGCGAGTTCTCGCTGGTGGTGATGGCGGCTTCGATGTTGATGTCGCGGCGATAGGCGAAGTGAACGGGGATCGGTTCGCTGGACTCGCCGATTTCGACTGGGACACCGTGGTTCTGGATCAACAGTCCGATCTGCTCTGTGAGATAAGTCCGGAACAGATCCGGCCGCGTGACGCTGGTCTCGTGCACACCGGGCCGCGCGACGAAGCCGTAGGCGAGCCGCGAATCCAGCCGCGCATGCGTCGCGGTGGTGATACGGACGAAGGGATAGAAGGCCCGCACCCGCGTCGTGATTGCCTCGCCGTTGACGTAAGCTTCGAACCGGTCGCGCAGGAACTTCGTGTTGCGCTCGTAGATCTCTTCGAGGCGGGCGACGGCGAGGCCGGCGTCGGAATAGGATTCGGTGGCGACGGAGGGTGGAGATTGGATGGATTGCATTGTTCGACGCCGGGTTTGCTGGGGCTGAATCGAACTATAGCAAGAAAACTAAAGCAAGAAAGAAGCCGCCCGTCATTGCGAGCGTAGCGAAGCAATCCAGAAATCTCGCCACGGAGGCGACCTGGATTGCTTCGCTGCGCTCGCAATGACGAATGGGATGACGCGCTTTCGCGCGTCACTTCTCCCGGAACGCTCGCATGAACTGGTCGTGCAGCGGCTTCATCAGGTAGGACAGCATGGTGCGATCGCCGGTCTGGACGAACGCTTCCGCCGGCATGCCGGGGATCAGCCTGGAGTCACCGAGCTTGGCGACCTCCTCTGCGGACAGCGAGACGCGGATGGTGTAGTAGCTCTGGCCGGTGCGCTGATCGGTGGTGACGTCGGGCGAGACGCGGCTGACGACGCCGTTGAGCTCCGGCGTTGTGCGCTGGTTGAACGCGGACAGGCGCAGCAGCGTCTTCTGGCCGATCTGGAGCTTGTCGATATCGACCGGATTGACCTTGGCTTCGACCTGGAGATCGTCGGCCTGCGGCACGATCAGCATGAGGGCGTCGCCGGCGGTGATGACGCCACCAACGGTATGCACCGTCGATTGCAGCACCATGCCGTCCTGCGGCGCGCGGATGTCGACACGGCGAAGCTGGTCCTCGGCGGCGACCTTGCGCTCGATCATTTCGCCGATCTTGTCGTTGGTCTCGCGCAGATCCTTCGAGACCTCGCTGACCATGTCCTTGTCGACCTGGATGATCTGGAGCTCGGTCTCGGTGATCTTGCCCTTGGCCTGCGCCCGCGAGGCGATGTATTGCGCGCGCTCGCCGTTGAGGCGGGCGCTGTCGCGTTCGAGCGTGGTCAGACGGGAGATCTGCACCAGGTGCTTGTCATAGAGATCGCGGACACCCACGAGCTCCTGCTGCACCAGCGAAATTTCCTTGTCCTTGGCCCGCTCCTGCGCGGAGAGGCCCTCGATCTCTTCATTGAGCTGCTGGATGCGCTCGCGCAGCTGCGCCTTCTGGCCGGCGCGTCCGTTGACGCGGACGTCGAACAGCTTGGTTTCGGCGGAGAGCAGCGCCTTGACGTCGGGATCGTTGCCGCGATCGAGCAACGCTTGCGGGTAGTCGATCCTGTCGATTCCGCGCTGCTCGGCCTGGAGCCGCGCCGCACGCGCCTGCGCCGCGTCGAGATTCTTGGTGACGATGGCGAGATTCGCCTTGGTGACGGTGTCGTCGAGCCGCACCACGATGTCGCCAGCCTTAACTACGTCGCCATCGCGAGCACGCACCTCGCCGACGACGCCGCCGGTCGGATGCTGCACCTTTTTGACATTGGACTCGACGACGATCTGACCCGGCGCGATCAGCGCGCCCGAAATCTGCACCGTCGAAGCCCAGCCGCCGAGGCCGACCAGGAGGACCAGCACGATCCCAAGCCCGAGCATCAGGTGAAACCGGATCGACTGCCGTACGGTCCTCTTCGCGGCAGGCTTCGCGCCGCCGAGCGCCATCGTGCTCATGCCTTGGCTCCGCCTTCGCTGACGATCTTGATCGGCGCCGGCGGCGTCACGCGCGGCTGGAGCACCTGGGCGAGCACCTGTTCCTTCGGCCCGAAGGCCTGCATGCGGCCGTCGCGCAGCACCAGGATCTGGTCAACCGCTTCCACGCCGATCGGACGGTGCGCCACTACGATGACGATGGCGCCGCGCTCGCGCGCCGCGCGGATGGCGCGGGTCAGCGCCTCGTCGCCTTCGGTATCGAGATTGGAATTGGGCTCGTCGAGCACGATCAGGAAGGGGTTGCCATAGAGCGCGCGCGCCAGCGCCACGCGCTGCGCCTGGCCCGCGGAGAGCGCCGTGCCCTGCTCGCCGACCTGGGTGTTGTAGCCCTCGCGCATCTTGATGATCATCTCGTGCACGCCGGCTTCCTTGGCGGCGCCGATGATGCCGTCAGACGTGGCCTCGGGATCGAAGCGGCTGATGTTCTGCGCGATGGTGCCGCCGAACAATTCGACGTCCTGCGGCAGATAGCCGATGTGGCGGCCAAGCATGTCCGACGACCACTGGTCGAGCGCCGCGCCGTCGAGCCGCACCTTGCCGCGGACCGGCTGCCAGACGCCGACCAGCGCGCGGATCAGCGACGACTTGCCGGAGCCGCTCGGTCCGATCACGCCGAGGCCATTGCCGGCTTCGAGCGCAAAGGTGATGTCTTGCACGATGAGGCGCTGGTCGCCCGGCGGCACCATGGCGATACCTTCGACCGAGAGGCGGCTGGTGGGCGCCTGCAACTGGGTCGGCATCGTCTGCGCCGGCATCTGCTCGAGAAGGCGGGTCAGACGATGCCAGCTCTGGCGTGCCGCGACAAAGGATTTCCAGTGCGCGATCGCGAGGTCGACCGGCGCGAGCGCGCGTGCCGAGAGGATCGAGCCGGCGATGATGATGCCGGCGGTCGCCTCCTGGTGGATGACGAGATAGGCGCCGACCGCGAGCACGGCCGATTGCAGCATCATGCGCAGCACTTTTGCGACCGCGCCGAGACCGCCGGCGACGTCGCTCGCACGCTGGTTGCCGTCGAGATATTTTTCGTTGGCCTCGCTCCAGCGCGCGTTCATCCGGCCGGCCATGCCCATCGACACCATGACTTCGGCATTGCGGCGGCTGGCCTGGGCGAGATCGTTGCGCTGGGCGGCGAGCCCCATCGCCTCGCGCGCCGGCTGGCGGGACATGAACTCGGTGACCAGCGTCAACCCGACCAGGATGACGGCTCCGACCAGCGCGGTGACGCCGATCATGACGTGGAAGGCGAAGCAGATGGCGAGATAGAGCGGCAGCCAGGGCAGGTCGAAGAACGCGCTCGGTCCCATGCCGCCGAGGAAGGAACGGACATTGTCGAGATCCCGCAGCGGCTGAAGCCCCTCGTTGCGGCTGCCAACCAGCAGCGGCAGGCGCACGATGGTGTCGAACACCCGCTTGTTCAAGGCTTCGTCCAGGGCGGTACCGACCCGGCCCAAGATCCGGTTGCGGATCATGTCCAGCACGCCCTGCGCCATGTAGAGGAAACCGGCGAGGACGATCAGGCCGACCAGGGTCGGAATACTGCGGCTCGGCAGCACCCGGTCGTAGACCTCCAGCATGAAGATCGACCCGGTCAGATAGAGCAGGTTGATCATGCAGCTCATCAAGCCGACGCCGACAAACGCCGTGCGACAGGCGCGCAGCGCATCACCGAGCTCTGAGCGGCGGACGCCGGGAACGGCTGCCATCAGTCTGATCTCTTTCGGGTAGGGGCCAAAGTCCCTGATTTCAAAGGCAAATTCAGGAGTAATTGACCCGGATTAACATCGCGTTTGCGCTCATCGCTCAACGCAGTCGAACACCCGGGACCCCTATGGCCCACATCACCCCCGACCGACCTTGCACGCAAGTCCGGAATCTCACGATCTTGCGGCTTTTTCTTGCAGACATGTCACCTCTCCCCGGGCGGGGAGAGGTCAAAAGTTCGATCAATTGAACCCGGGCGCCATTAGAACCGGCCGCCGCCGCGGACCAGCCGCACCACCAGCAGCAGGATGACCGCGCCGATGGCGGAATAGATGATCTCCGATATCAGCCCGGTGCCGATGTGAATGCCGAGCTTCGGAAACAGGAAGCTTGCCACCAGCGCGCCGGCGATGCCGACCACGATATCGCCGATGATGCCGAACCCGGTTCCGCGCACCACCTTGCCGGCCAGCCAACCAGCGACGAGGCCGACGAACAGGATGACAAGCAAGCCTTCATTCGAAATGTACATAAATGAGGTCCCTCTCCGTGAACGGTTCCATGGAAGCGGAACCGGGATGAACGAGGTCTGAATGCTGTTCCCCCGTTCCCCGCTGGCGGTCCAAATATCATGACAGCGCGGTGACCGGCTCCGCCAGCACGCACCGTGCTGCCCGGCCCGGCCCGACCTCCACATTCCCAGGCAATTGCTCCAGGCAGCGCGGCTGGGCAGCGGCGCAGCGGGGCGCAAAGGAGCAGTTGTGCGGCCGCTCGCCCAGCGACGGCGGGGTGCCGGGGATGGTCTCGAGCCGCTGTCCCCGCTTGGCCCCGTGGACGGTCGAGGCGAGCAGGCCCCTGGCGTAGGGATGCACCGGCGAGCGGACGATGTCGCGAAGCGTGCCCTGCTCCACGATCTGGCCGGCATACATCACCGCGACCCGGTCGCAGATCTCGATGGCGACCCCGATGTCATGGGTGACGAAGATGACGGACATGCCGAACTCGCGCTGCAGCTCGCGCAACAGCAGCAGGATCTGGATCTGCACGGTGGCATCGAGCGCCGTGGTCGGCTCGTCCGCGAGCAATATCTTGGGACGACACGCGAGCGCCAGCGCGATCATCGCGCGCTGACGCATGCCGCCGGACATCTCATGCGGATAGGCATCGAGCCGCCGTTTTGCGGAAGGAATGCGCACGACCTCGAGCATTTCGAGTGCGCGCGCCCTGCCCTCCGCATACGACTTGCCTTCGTGACGCACCACGCTTTCGGCGATCTGCGCGCCGATGGTGTAGACCGGATCGAGCGCCAGCGCCGGCTCCTGAAAGATCATCGACACGGTTTGGCCGCGGAACGACGACAGCTGCTCGTCGTTCATGGCGAGCACGTCGCGGCCCATGACGTTGACCTTGCCCGTGATCTGCGTGCGCTTCTTCGGCAACAGGCGCATCAGCGCGCGCAAGGTCACGCTCTTGCCCGAGCCGGACTCTCCGAGCAGGCCCAGCACCTCGCCGTCGCCGAGCGAGAGACTGAGATCGTTCACGGCATAGACCGTGCGCTCCCCGGTGAAGCGGATGTTAAGGCCTGAGATCTCGACGAGCTTTGTCATGACGGAAGTTTCGGCAGCCTTTCGTGGTAGTCGGTGGCGCGCTGGAACGCGGCGCCGATGGTGAGCAAGGTCGCTTCATCGAACGAGCGGCCGATCAGCTGCATGCCGATCGGAAGACCGCTTTTGGTGAAGCCCGAGGGCACCGTGAGCGACGGCAGGCCGAGGTAATTCACCGGACGGGTGAACAGCGTCAGCCGCTGCAACAGCGCCGGCGCATTCGGCCCGCCGCCAACGTCGCTCTCCTCGATCGTTGGCGCCGGCACGGGGGACGCCGGCGCGATCATCGCGTCGACGCCCGATGTGGCAGCGTTGTGCGCGGCGAGCGCAGGTCCGCGCCAGCGCATCGCCTCGAGATAGGTGATGGCGGGGACCGCGAGGCCGTTCTGGAGCCGCATCAACACCTGCGGACCATAATCCTGCGGCCGCTCAATCATCCAGCGCTTGTGGAAGGCGGCGGCTTCGGCTGCGAGCACGAGCTGGCTTGCCGAGGACAATTGCCGCTGATCGGGCAGCTCGACCGTGACGATGTCGGCGCCCTCACGCTTGAGCACCGCAACGGTCTCGTCCAGCACGCGCGCGACCTCGCCGTCGAGATCATCGACATAGAAGGACGAGGGGACGCCGACCTTGAGGCCCTTCAGCGAGCCCTTGGTCGCGCCGACATAGTCAGACAGCGGCTCATGACTGCAGGTCGAATCCTCAGGATCAGGGCCGGCCATCAGCGCCAGCAGCAGCGCGCAATCCTCGGCGGTGCGGGCGAGCGGGCCGACCGTGTCGAGCGACTGCGACAGCGGCATCGCGCCGGCGCGGCTGACCCGGCCGACGGTGGTCTTCAATCCCGTGACGCCGCAGAAATGTGCGGGCATGCGGATCGAGCCGCCGGTGTCGGAGCCGAGCGCCGCATAGGTCAGTCGCGCCGCGACCGCCGAGCCCGAGCCCGACGACGAGCCGCCGGTGATGTGCGCAGCGTTCCAGGGATTGCGAACCGGGCCGTAATGGGCGT
>NZ_JADPJF010000103.1:165778-182523 GCF_023073295.1 Bradyrhizobium sp. 23
GCCAGTCGGGCCATAGGCGAATTCGGCGAGATGCAACGTGCCGAGGCGAACCTGGCCGGCGTCCTTCAGCCTCTGCAAGGCGGTGGAGGTCACTGTCGGAACGAAGTCGCGGCGGATCAACGAGCCGCAGGTCGCGACGTGACCTGCGTCGTAATACATATCCTTGTGCGCGAGCGGCACACCGTGCAGCGGACCGCGGACTTCCCCCTTGGCGAGTTCGGCGTCGGCGGCATCGGCGGCCTTCAGCGCTGCCTCTGCCTCGATCGACATGAAGGCGTTGAGGTGCGGCTGCCACTGCGCGATGCGATGCAGCAGCGCACGCGTCACCTCATGCGAGGACACCTGCTTCATCGCGATCGCGCGCGCGACCTCGGTGAGCGTCATCAATGCGGGCTCGGTGCTCATTTCGAGACCTTGGCAGTCTGCGCGATCGGATAAAGCGCGGGCTCGAGATCGAACGGCAACGTGCCGGCAATGGCCGCAAAGCCCTCGAAGGCCGGTCCGATGGAATTGGAGATGCGCGTCGCGATCTCGTCGTCGACGGGAACGCCGGCGACCTGTGCCGTCGCCTTGATCTCTTTTGTCGTCGGTCTCATGCGGTTTCCTCCTTCGGCGCGCGGCGATGGCCTGAACCCGGGATCGCCATGTAGCACGCGGCCTCGTGGCCCATTCTATCGAGCGCGGTGAGTTTTGGTGTCGCATTTGCGCAGAGCGGCTCCGCAAACGGGCAACGGGTGTGGAAGCGGCAGCCCGAGGGTGGATCGATCGGATTGGGCGGATCGCCCGTGATCGGCGGCGTCTCGGTGCGGCGGTCCGGATCCGAGGACGGCATCGCGGCAAGAAGTGCGCGCGTATAGGGATGCGCCGGTTGGTCCCAGACCTGGTCGACCGGGCCGAGCTCGACGACCTCGCCGAGATACATCACCAGCACGCGATCGCTGATATAGCGCACGACGTTGAGGTCGTGACTGATGAAGAGATAGGTCAGGCCGAACTCACTCTTGAGATCGGCAAGCAAATTGAGCACCTGCGCCTCGACCGACTTGTCGAGCGCGGAGACGGCTTCGTCGAGAATCACCAGCCGCGGCGACAGGGCCAGCGCACGCGCGATGTTGACGCGCTGGCGCTGGCCGCCGGAGATCTCATGCGGGTAGCGGTTGGCAAAGTTTGCAGGAACCAGGCCCACTTTGCCCAGCAGCTCGCGCGCCAGCGCGCGCGCGGCGCCGTCGGCCATGCCGTGCACCTTTGGGCCGAAGGCGATCGAGTCCTCGATGGTCAGGCGCGGGTTGAGCGAAGCGTAGGAATCCTGGAACACCATCTGCATGCCGCGGCGCAGCTCGCGCAAGGAGAGCGACTGGCCGACGCTCATGCCGTCATAGATGATGTCACCGGTGTCGCGCGGCATCAGATGCATGAGCAGCCGCGCGGTGGTCGACTTGCCGCAACCGGACTCGCCGACGATGCCGACGGTCTCGCCCTTGGCGACGGTGAACGAGACATTATCGACCGCCCGCACGGTGCGCTTTGCGGCGAACAGGCCGCCACGAACCGGGAAATGCTTGGTGAGGCCGTTGACCTGGAGCAGCGGCTGGGCGACGCCGCCGAGGTCTTCGATCGGCTCCAGCATTGCGACGGAGAGGTTGGTTTCGCTCATGGCTAGTTCCTGATGTCCATGGCGCTGCGCAGGCCGTCCGAGAGCAGGTTGAAGCAGATCGAGACCGCGAAGATCATTGCACCGGGGAGCGCGGCGACCCAGGGGTTGACATAGATCGCGGTCCGCAAGGTATTCAACATCAGGCCCCATTCCGGCTCCGGCGGTTTGGTGCCGAGGCCGAGGAACGACAGGCCTGCCGCGAGGATCATCGAGACCGAGATCAGGCTGGTCGCGTAGACGAAGATCGAACCGAGCACATTGCCGAGGATATGAACGCGCATGATGGTGAACGGTCCCGCGCCCGAGGCGCGCGCGGCGTCGACGAAGTCCATGTTGCGCACCCCCGTCGTGACGCTTTCGGCAACGCGGGTGATCTGCGGCACGAACACGACGGTCAACGACACGATGGAATTGAGGATGCCCGCGCCCAGCGCGCCCGAGATCGCGATCGCCAGCAGCACGGACGGAAACGCGTAGAACACGTCGATCGTGCGCATGATCGCGGTGTTGAGCTTGCCGCCGACATAGCCGGCAACGAGGCCGAGCGAGGTGCCGATGCAGAAGGCGAGGATCACAGGCAAAATGCCGATGAGAAGCGACAACCGGCCGCCATAGATCAGCCGCGCCAGCATGTCGCGGCCGAGTTCGTCGGTGCCGAGCGGGTAGCCGGATGTGCCAATGTGCCGAAGGCGGCGGATCATCGAGCCCTTGTAGGGATCTTCCAGACCGAGCCACGGCGCAACGATCGCGGAGAGAAAGATCAGCAGCAGCACCAGCGCGCAGACCATGCTGACCTTGTCACGCCAGATACGACGGCCGACGGTCGCCCAATAGCCGCGCGCCTTGGTCGCGGGCGCGGACTGAAGCGCCGTATCGCTGGTGACGGACAACGGAAGCTCGCTCATCGCTAACCCCGTTTGATGCGCGGGTCGATCGCGGCTTGCGCGATGTCGACCATCAGATTGAGGAAGACGAAGAACAGCGCCAGGATCAGGATCGTGCCCTGCAGCAGCGGCAGGTCGCGCTGGAAAATCGCGGAGTTGAGCAGGAAGCCCGAGCCCGGCCAGGAGAACACCGTCTCGATCAGGATCGAGCCGCCGAGCATGTAACCGAGCTGAAGTCCCATCACCGCGAGCGCGGTGGGGGCGGCGTTCTTGATGACGTGGCGGAACACGCCGCGCTCATGCAGGCCTTTTGCACGCAGCGCCTCGACGAAGTCCTGGCTGAGAATGTCGCCGGTCAGCGCGCGCACCGTGCGAGTGACGATGCCCATCGGGATCACCGAGGTCGTGATCGCTGGCAGCACGAGATATTGCAAATGCGCCCAGTCCCAGGCCCAGGCGGCCGAGCCGCCGGGTCCGGCGCCGACAGCGGGCAGCCAGTTCAGCTGGACCGAGAAGATGATGACGAGCACCATGCCAAGCCAGTAATGCGGCACCGAAACGCCGGCGATGGCAAAGGAGGTCGCCAGCTTGTCGATCCAGGTCTCGCGGAAATAGCCGGCGATCAGGCCGAGCAGGATGCCCATGGTGAAGCCGATGATCGCCGCCGCAATCGCCAGCGTGACCGTGTTGCTGACCGCGCGCATGACCTCGGCGAGCACCGGGCGGCCCGTGGCGATGGAATTGCCGAGATCGCCATGAAGCGCGCGGAGCAGCCAAAGCCCGAACTGCACCGGCAGCGGGCGGTCGAAACCATAGGCTGTCCGGAGCTGCGCGGCGAGCTCCTGCGAGGCGTCTGCGGGGAGCACCGCGACGAGCGGATCGCCCGGCGTGATGTGCACGAGCAGAAAACACACCAGCGCGACGCTGATGACGATCGGGATGACGTAGACGATGCGTCTGGCGATATAGGCGAGCACGTTGTTTCTTTTCTTCCCTTCTCCCCTTGTGGGAGAAGGTGGCGCAAAGCGCCGGATGAGGGCTCTAACCCCGGATGCAGTGTTAACGAAAAAGAGAGAGGGTCATCCGCGGAAAGAGATCCCTCACCCGGCTTCGCTTGCGCGAAGCCACCCTCTCCCGCAAGGGGAGAGGGTGCACTGCGTATGAGGCGGGAACTATTGCATCGACACCAGTGAGAAGTCGATGAACCAGCTCTTTGGCTGCACGACGCCTGTCACCTTCGGGCTGATGGCGCGGGGACCGACGTCGTGGGCGACATAGAGGAAGGCCGCGTCATCGACGGAGGCCGCGTGCAGTTCGGCGAGCGCGGCGTCACGCGCGGCGGGATCGAAGGTCTGCCGCGCCTTCTTCACCAGCTCGTCGAATTTGGGATTGTTGATGAAACCCCAATTGTTCGAGACCGGCGGCGCCATGCCCGATTGCAGGAAGCGCACCAGCGCGAAGAACGGGTCCATCGCCGCATAGGTGACGTTGGTCGCGTTCGAGCCGTTGGCACTGGGATCCTTGGCGCCGCGGCGCCAGTTGGTGAACAGCGTATTCCACTCGATGACATCGAGCTGCACGTCGAAATAGCATTCGGCCAGCGCCTGCTGGATATATTCGTTCATCGGCAACGGCTGCATCTGGCCCGAGCCGGACGCAGACGTCTGGGTCTTCACCGTCAGCTTCTTGTTCGGGCCGAATCCGGCCTCCTGCATCAGCTTCTGTGCAGCAGCCTTGTCGTACTTGATCTCGAAGGTCGGTCTGCCGCGCCAGGGATGGCCGACCTCGAACGTGCCGGTCGCGGGCACCATCAGCCCCGCGAGCAGGCCGTCCTTGAGGCCTTCGCGATCGACGCAGAGGTTCGCGGCCTTGCGCACGCGGATGTCGTTCCAGGGCGAGCCCTCGACGCGCGAGAACTGCCACGGCCAGACGTGCGGCTGCTCGTTGGCGTAGAGCTTGAAGCCGCGCTGCTTGAGCTCGGGCAACGCGTCCGGCGCCGGCGCCTCGACCCAATCGACCTGCCCGGAAAGCAGCGCCGCGGTGCGCGCGTTGGCCTCCGGCATCGGCAACAGCACCATCTTGTCGACCTTGGGCACGCGGTCCTTGTTCCAGTAGCTCGCATTCTTGACCAGCTCCAGCCGCTCGCGCGGGGTGAAGCCCGCCATCTTCCACGGGCCGGTGCCCGCGGCGTCCTTGGCAAACGCGGTCCATGCGGCCTGCGACTTGGCCTTGGCGTCGGCGCCCTCCGCCTTGTCGTAGAAGGCCTGCCACTTCGCCGGGCTCGCCATGAAGAGATTGGTGAGGTTGATCGGCAGGAAGCTGTCGGGCTCCTTGGTGGTGAGCTCGACCGTCATGTCGTCGACCTTCTTCGCTGATGCCAGCGTCGGCATGCGCGAGGCCGTGACACCGACCTGGCTGGCGTCGAATTGCGGCGCGTCCTGCTTCAGCACCTTCTCGACATTCCACACCACGGCGTCCGCATTGAACGGCGAGCCGTCATGGAAGGTGACGCCCGGCCGCAGCTTGAAAGTCCATTTGGTCTTGTCGGCATCGTCGACCTTCCACTCGGTAGCAAGGCCGGGGATCACCACGCTCGCCTTGTCGGCCGAGGAAAGGTCCCAGCCGGTGAGCGCGTCATACATGGTGAGGCCGGTGAAGCGGTTGCCTTCAAAGCCCTGATCGGGCTGGCCCAGCGTGCGCGGAATATCGGCAGCCGTCATGGCGATGCGCAGCACGGTTTCGGCAGTGGCCGCGCGCGG
The DNA here is from genome assembly GCF_023073295.1 of Bradyrhizobium sp. 23. Taxonomy (NCBI): domain Bacteria; kingdom Pseudomonadati; phylum Pseudomonadota; class Alphaproteobacteria; order Hyphomicrobiales; family Nitrobacteraceae; genus Bradyrhizobium; species Bradyrhizobium sp. 23. The sequence continues at coordinate 171,076 of NZ_JADPJF010000103.1, forward strand.
CCACGCAGCCGCGCTACTGAGCGCCAGCAACGCGATCAGCGCCGCGCGGGTCTTGTTTTTCTTGATCAACATTGACTCAATCCTTTTCCGGCTTCGATGACTAATTTTGATGCAATCGTATGCAATGCCTATGCCAATGGGGAAACTTATTCTGCAAATTGCCCCTGCGACGACAAGTCCTTGTGATGACACGTCGGCGAAAGCACCTCGCTGCCTATTCTGGCATCAAGATTGCAGGTTTGGCTCCGATTGTCCTTGAATTCTTCCTTGGAGCTTTGGCCCATGCGTATCCGACTATCGACCTGTTTCGCCGTGCTTGCACTGGCGTTGTCCGCGATTCCGGCGGGCGCCGAAACGGTGCTGCGCTACGGCATCTCGATGGCGGACATCCCGCTGACGACCGGCCAGCCCGATCGCGGCGCGGGCGCCTATCAGTTCACGGCCTACACCATCTACGATCCGCTCGTGGCGTGGGAGATGGACGTCGCCGACCGGCCGGGAAAGCTGGTGCCCGGATTGGCCACCGAGTGGAGGGTCGATGCCGAGAACAAGACCAAATGGCGCTTCACCTTGCGCAAGGGCGTGAAGTTTCACGATGGCAGCGAGTTCGATGCCGACGCCGTGATCTGGAATCTGGACAAGGTGCTCAATGACAAGGCGCCGCAATTCGACAAGCGCCAGAGTGCGCAGGTCAAGACCCGCCTGCCTTCGGTCGCGAGCTACGCCAAGATCGACGACTTCACGGTGGAGATCACCACCAAGACGGTCGATTCCTTCTTTCCCTATCAGATGCTGTGGTTCCTGGTCTCCAGCCCGGCGCAATACGAGAAGCTCGGTAAGGACTGGGACAAGTTCGCGAGCCAGCCTTCGGGGACCGGCCCGTTCAAACTGACAAAACTGGTGCCGCGCGAACTCGCCGAGCTCACGAAGAATCCGGATTATTGGAACAAGAAGCGTATTCCCAAGGTCGACAAGCTCGTGCTGGTGCCGATGCCGGAAGCGCTGACGCGCACCAATGCGCTGCTGGCCGGGCAGGTCGATCTGATCGAGACGCCGGCGCCGGATGCCGTGCCGCAGCTCAAGGCCGCCGGCATGAAGCTCGTCGACAACGTTACGCCGCATGTCTGGAATTATCATCTGAGCGTGCTGCCGGGTTCGCCCTGGACCGACATCCGCCTGCGCAAGGCGCTGAACCTCGCGATCGATCGTGAAGCCGTGGTGGGCCTGATGAATGGCCTTGCGAAACCCGCCAAGGGACAGGTCGATCCGTCGAGCCCCTGGTTCGGCAAGCCGAGCTTCGAGCTGAAATACGATGTCGCAGCCGCCAAGAAGCTGGTCGAGGAAGCCGGCTACTCCAAGGCGAAGCCGCTGAAAGCGACCTTCATCATCGCACAGGGCGGCACCGGCCAGATGCTGTCGCTGCCGATGAACGAATTTTTGCAGCAGAGCTTCAAGGAGACCGGCATCGACATCGATTTCAAGGTCGTCGAGCTCGAGACACTCTATACGCATTGGCGCAAGGGCGCGGCCGACGAGATGAACGCCGGCATCACCGCCAACAACATCGCCTATGTCACCTCTGACCCGCTCTACGCCATCGTCCGCTTCTTCCATTCGAGCCAGATCGCGCCGGTCGGCGTCAACTGGGGCGGCTACAAAAACCCGAAGGCCGACGCGCTGATCGACGAGGCCAAGCAGACCTTCGACAGCGCCAAGCAGGACGAGTTGCTGGCGCAGGCGCACGCGCTGATCGTCGACGACGCCACGCTGGTATGGGTGGTGCACGACACCAACCCGCATGCGCTGTCGCCCAAGGTCAAGCAGTTCGTGCAGGCGCAGCACTGGTTCCAGGATCTCACGACGATCGGGGCGGAGTGAGGCTCAAGGTCGGCACCCCGCTTCCGCAAACACCACTGTCGTCCTGGCGAAAGCCAGGACGACACCTCTTATTAAGGCGACGGCCTGCGGCGTCGAACACCGCTGTCGTCCCGGCGTAGCCGGGACCCATAACCACCGAGTTGAATTCGGCAACGACAGCCAACTCCGATCTGGCGTACAGCTTCTGCTGCGGAGTATGGGTCCCGGCCTGCGCCGGGACGACACCGAGGGTTTAGCCGCTAGCAAGCGCCTCCCTTATTTCGTCAGCAGCGCATAGGCCCCGGTCCAACCTTCCGGCGGTGGATTGACCTGGAATTCCTTGATGCGCACTTCATAGAGCTTGAACAGCTTTTCCAGCGTGTCGGCATCCTCGCTCCTGCGGCCGCGGTCGATCGCGTCCAGCGCGCCCTGCCAGTCGCGGCTGCGATAGCAGGCGAGCATTTCGATGGTGACGTTGCGCAGGCGCTGGAAGGCGCCTGAAAGCATCACATCCTCGCGGCCGGCGATGGCATAGATCACCTCCGGCTCGGTCTTGCCCTTGACCATGATGAAGTCGAGTTCGAGGATCGCGAACTTGTCCTTGGCCGCGAGCGCGGTGCGCGAGCCAACGATAATGGGAAAGCCGTATTCCTTCGACTGGCCTTCCAGGCGCGAGGCCAGGTTGACGCTGTCGCCGAGCACCGAATAGTTCTTCTTCAGGTCGGATCCCATGTTGCCGACGACGCCGATGCCGGTGTTGAGACCGATACCGACATTGAGCGGGATGTAGACGTGACCGCCATCAATGGCCTCCTGCTCGCGGTCCTTGTTCACCGCGTCGATCTTCTCCAACATCTGGATCGCGGCCTCACAGGCGTTGACCTCGTGCTCGGCATCGTCGAGCGGCGCATTCCAGAACGCCATGATGGCGTCGCCCATATATTTGTCGATATAGCCCTTCTGATCGATGATCACGTCGGTCAGCGGAGTCAGGAAGCGGTTCATCAGCGCGATCAGGCCCTGCGGATCGTGCTTGTAGGTTTCCGATATGGTGGTGAAGCCGCGCACGTCGGAGAACATGATCGTCATTTCGCGCTCCTCGCCGCCGAGGACGAGTTTTTCCGGTGACTGCGCGAGTTGCTCGACCAGCACCGGCGACATGTATTGCGCGAACATGCCGCGGATCTGCACGCGCTGGCGCTGCTCGCGCACGAAGCTGGCGAAGATTAGCGTCAGATAGATCGCGGTGGTCGAGAGCAGCGGATAAGTGAAGTCGATGAGATAGCGGTGCTGCGCATAGAAGAACCAGGACACTCCGATCAGGATAGCGGCGAAGGTCGCGCCGGCAAGCACGAGGCGAACTGGTCCGAGGTTCGGCGTGAAGATGATGACGAGCAAGCCGATGACGAGCGCGGCGAGCAGCTCGACGCCGAGCGCATAGTTCGGCTGGGAGATCACCGCGCCGCTCAGCACGCTCTCCAGCACCTGGGCGTGGATCTCGACGCCGGGCATGGTCGAGGACACCGGCGTGGTCTTGATGTCGTTGAGCCCAACCGCCGAGGTGCCGATCAGCACCAGCTTGCCGGCGATCTTGTTAGGCGGCACCGTATTGTCGAGCACGTCGGCGGCCGAGACGTAGATCGAGGGATCCTGGCGCGCGTAATGCACCCAGAGCTGACCGTTCCTGTCGGTTGGGATCTCCACGCCCTTGAGACGCACGGCCCGCACGCCGGTCTTGTCGGTCCGAACCAGCAAGGTCGGCGTGCCCGTGACGACGCGCAAAATCTCGAGGCTCAGCGAAGGCATGACCATGCCCTGGGCGCGCATGATCATCGGCACGCGCCGGATCAGGCCGTCGCGCTCGGTCTTGATCGAGAACAGGCCGCGGCCGGCCGCGACCTTCTCGATCTCGGGCACGTTGCGCAACAGCCCGGGAAATTCGAATAGGAAGCGCTCAGCGCCCTCCTCGCCGACCGTCGCGACGCCGGTGAAGGGCAGCGACTTGTCGACCTCGGACGAAATCGCCCGCTGCCCAGTCTCGCCCAGGATCACGCGCGAGCGCTTGATCGCTTCGGAGAGGATCTGGTCGTTGCTCGGCAGCTCGCGCAGCTTGGCGCGGGTGGCGTCGTCCAGGTAGCGCATCTGGCTCGCGACCAGATCCGGGTTGAGCCGGTCGGCCTCCGAGAACACGACGTCGAAGCCGATCGCCACCGCGCCGTGATTGGTGAGGTTCTGGATCATGTCGGCGATCCGCGTCCGCGGCCACGGCCACTGGCCGAGCTTGGCGAGGCTCTTGTCGTCGATGTCGACGATGGTGACCGGCCGCGCCGTCTTCTGGCGCGGATCGATCAATTGAAACATGTCGAACGTGCGCAGCCGCAGTTCCTGGATCGGAGGCGGATCCCAGAGCCGAGCGCCGGCAAATACGACCAGCAGCGCAAGGCACATCAGCCGCGCAAACCCGAACTTGCGCGCAAACCACCGCCGCAGGATCTTGAGACGTTTCATGGTGGCTGGATATCACGCTTTGGCGGTGAACGGCAGCGTGGATCGGGCCTGCCGACGATCGCGGCCCATCATGCAGCAATCAGGCATGGACGATGAAGTCGCTCGCCTGGAGGTGGGCGACACCCTTCAGAAGGATGGTGTCCGAAGCGTTGATCGTGACCAGGGTGTCAGCGGAATTGGTCGGCGAAGCCGCCACGTGCTGCGCCATCCATGCCCCAAAATCGCTGGCGGTCACGACTGCCGACAAGTCGATATGGTCCTGACCGGGCGTGAAATTGGTGATCGTATCGTTGTTGGAACTGGCGGCGAACACGAACTGGTCCTGATGGCCTGTCCCGATGAAGTCATCTTGCCCGGCCGTGCCAAAGAGCAGGCTAACCGTCTTGCTTGCGTTGTGACTGTCGGCCACGGTGAGCGTGACCGTCTGTATGGCCGCACCTTCACTTGCATCAGTGTAGGTCACGGTCTGCAGCGCGGAATTGATATGCGCCAAGGTATCGGACGTCGACGCCGGACTCAAATTGCTACCCGAGCCGGAGGCAACGAGCGTGAAGGTTTCATTGGCAGCCGCATCGGAGTCGGTGGCCGAGATACCGTGCACAGTGACTTGAGCGTCGTCATGCGTGAGGCTGATCTGGTTGACGTCCATTACCGGCGCATCGTTCGCGCCGTCCACGTCCACCGTGAGTGTCGCAGTGCCGGTCGCGCCATGCGCGTCCGTCGTCTGGACCGTAAACGTATCCGCGAAGGGCCCTTCTTGCAACGCGTTGATCGCAGCCGCGTCGGGAACGTAGGTGTAGCTGCCGTCAGAGTGGACCGTCAGCGCGCCGTAGTGTCCTGGAGCCGTCCCGCAACTATCCGCATTCTGGACAGAATAGGTCAGCGTCACCGTCTCGTCGGCATCGGCGTCGGTGCCCGCGAGATTTCCGGTGAGATTGGAGAAGGTGTCGGTCGCCGCCGTGTCCGTAAGCTTGCCGAGGTTGAGAGCGGACAGCGTTGGCACGTCGTTGGCGCCCGTCAGGTCCACCGTGTATATCGCCGTGGAGGCGGCGCCATGTGCATCCGTGACCTGGACCGTGAAACTGTCGGAATAGTGCAAGCAGCCCGGCAGCGCGTTAATCGAAGCCGCATCGGGAACGTAGGTGTAGGTGCCGTTCGTGTTGAGCGCCAGCGCGCCATAGTGACCCGTGACCTCTCCGACTGCCTGGTGATCTGCGTTCAGCAAGGTGTAGGTCAGCGTATCGCCGGAGTCGGCATCGGTCCCGACCACCTGTCCGGTGAGGTCAGAGAAATTATCCGCTGCGCACGTATCGGTGAGCTGCCCGATGCTACCATCGGTCAACACCGGAGCGTCGTTGGCGCCTGTTACGGCAACCGTGAATGATGCCGTGCCGACAGCACCTTGCGCGTCCGTGGTCTGAATCGTGAAGACGTCCGAACAAGGGCCTTCCGAAAGCGCGTTGATCGAAGCCGCATCGGGAACGTAGGTGTAGGTGCCGTTCGCGTTGACCGTCAGCGAGCCGTACAGGCCAGCCGTCGTCCCATGACTATCCGCGTTCAGAACGGCATAGGTCAGCCCCGCCGTCTCTCCATGGTCGGCGTCGGTTCCGACCAGCATTCCCGTGACGTCCGAGAAGCTGTCGGCGATGGAGGTATCGACGAGCGGATCCGTGGTGACCGCGGCCAAGGTCGGCGCGTCGTTCTTGCCTGTGATCGTGACCGTGACGTCGGTTGTGGCGGTCTCGCCGTAATCGTCCGTGCTCGTGATGGTAGAAACCACCTTCGCGGTCTGGTCCTTGGCGAGGAAGTCCAGCGCGCCGTCGGCGATCGAATAGCTCCAGGTGACGATGCCATTGTTCAGCCCGGCCTGCGGCAGAAGCGTCAGCCCGCTCTTGAGCGCCGCGATCTCGTCAAGCGAGAGCGACGAGGTGAGGTTAGTGCTGTGATCGGCGCCAAGCGAGGTCACGTCCTGGCCGGTGATCTGTGCCGACGGCAGGTCGGTCAGGTCGATGTCGGTGAAGTCAATCGCGCCGGTCGCAGGCGTTGAGGTATCGGAGGTGGCGAAGTCACCGGTGGCGTCCGCCTGCTCGGAGACGCCCCCCGCCAGCACGCCGCCGGCGGTGAAGGCCGGGGCGTGGTCATCGGTCATCGTGATCAGCGTGTGGCCAGTGCCGTCGTCGCTCCCGGCGAAATGGGCATTGCTGTAGTCGGCGCCGGCCAGGTTCAGGCTGATGTGATTGCCGTCCGCATCGGTCACCGTCAGCACGCCGCCGGTCGCGGGATTGGAGTTTGCAACATAGACCGCGCTGGTGCCGAGCCCGTATTTGATCGTCGACAGGTCGATCGTGTCGTTCGCCGACAGCTCCGCGATCGATCCGCCGAACGTATCCGTATCGATCTCAACCGCGGCGCCGTCGCCCGCGAGGTTGATCGTCTGCGCGACCGTGCCTTCGAGCTTCAGCAGCGCACCGGCATCGACGGTGACCGAGCCCGTGCCGGTCAGCAAGCCGAACAGCGACAGCTCGCCATCATGGACCTCGATGCTGCCGGTATTGCTGATGGTGCCCGAGATCGACGCCGTGCCCCAGCTGTCGATGTGGCTGTGATTGACGAGTCCAGGCCCACCCAGGGAGATCGAGGCGCCGTTGAGGAGATCGATGACACCGTCATTGACGATCGACGACGCATTGCCGAAGGCGCTCGTGCCGGCGACCGTCCAGGTGCCGCCGGACTCGTTATTGAAGGTCGCGCTGGCGACCGAGATATTGCCGTTGATGTGGCCGGTGTTGTTGATCGTGAGGCTGCCACCGATCTCGATGATCGCGTCGGTCGCGGAGGTCACGCTCGAAGCGGCGGGCGGCCCGATGGTGCCGGAATTGTTGATCACCGAACCGGTCGTATCCTGCTGGATGTGGATCGCCGCATTGCCACCGGCGCCCACGATGGAGCCGGAATTGACGATGTGGATCGAACCGGTCGCGCCCGAAAACTCCAGCGTCGCGCCAACATCGACGATTACCTTGCCTGAACCGGCGATGCCGCCCGCAAGGTCGAGAATGCCGCTCTGGACCTCGATGATGCCAGTGTTGGTGACGCTGCCCGTGACCGTATCGACGCCGGCGCTGTAGAGATTGCCGGCATTGCTCAGGCTGCCGCCGTTGATCGAAACGTCGGTCAGATAGAGCTTCGAGGTGCCGTCGACCGTGATCGACCCAGCACTGCTGTTGCTAACGGTGAGATTTGCCAGCTTCAGCGTGCCGTGGTTGACTGCCTCAAGAGCCGCAGTGTTGGAGATATCCTCACCGGAGACGTCGAGCACGCCGCCCTTCGCCTGAATGAGATTGTGATTGGTGATGGCGTGAAGCGTGGCGGGATCAATCGTCAGCGTACCGCTGGTGACCGTGATCGTGCCGGTGTTGGTAATGTCGGCATTGTCGATGGCGCTGGTGCCGGTCGATTCCAGCGTACCGGCAATCGTCACCGTGCCGCCGTCGATGGTCGCGCCCTGAAGATCGAGTGCCGAGCCGGACTCGACCGAGACACTACCGCTGCCGGTGTCGGTCACCGTCATCCCGATCAGCTTCAGTGTCCCATGATTGATCGCCGCCAGCGTGCCGGTGTTTGCGATGGCTTCGCCGTTGATGTCGAGCTCGGCGCCATTGGCCCTGAGGATGCCGCCATTCGCGATCGAGCTTGCGGAGGTCGTCGCCAGCAGCGTCAACGCGCCCAGGGTTGCCTCGATCAGATAGTTGTTCGAGATGTTGGCGTCGGTAATCGCAGTTGTGCCGGTCGAATTCAGCGTGCCCGAAACGGTGAGCGCGCCGCCTGTCAGGCTCGCACCGTTCAATGTCAGCTTGCTGCCTGCATCGACCTTGACCGTGCCATGATTGGCGATTGCGGTGCCCGCAACTATCACGTCATCCAGCGTCAGGATGACGCCGCTCTCGACCGTCACGGCAGTGGTGCTCAGCGTCGCCGATTGATCGATCTTGCTGGCGCCGGTGACATCGATCGTGCCGAGACCGTTGATCGTACCACCGCTGATCGTCGCGCCGTTAACTGTCAGCTTGCCGTTGGCATCGACCGTGACGTTACCGGCATTCGCGACCGTCGAGCCCTGGTCGATCGTCAGCGCGCCATTCGTCAGCACCTCGATCGTGCCGGTGCTCGCATTCGTGATCGTCTCGTGGTCCAGCGCGTTGCCGGTGCCGCTGACCTTCAACGCCGCGTTGTTGTTCAGGATGCCGCCGCTCAGCACCGCAGCGCCGGTCAAATCGATCTCGCCATTGCCGGTGACCGTGCCGGTGCCGTTGATCGTCGCCCCGTTGACCGTCAGCTTGCCGTTGGCATCGACCGTGACGTTACCGGCATTCGCAACCGTCGAGCCCTGGTCGATCGTCAGCGCACCGTTCGCCAGCACTTCGATCGTACCGGTGCTCGCGTTCGTGACCGTCTCGTGGTCCAGCGCGTTGCCGGTGCCGCTGACCTTGAAGGCCGCGTTGTTGTTCAGGATGCCACCGCTCAGCACCGCAGCGCCGGTCAAATCGATCTCGCCATTGCCGGTGACCGTGCCGGTGCCGTTGATCGTCGCCCCGTTGACCGTCAGCTTGCCGTTGGCATCGACCGTGACGTTACCGGCATTCGCGACCGTCGAGCCCTGGTCGATCGTCAGCGCACCGTTCGCCAGCACTTCGATCGTGCCGGTGCCCGCGTTCGTGATTGTTCCATGGTCTAGCGCGTTACCCGTGCCGCTGACCTTGAAGGCCGCGTTGTTGTTCAGGATGCCGCCGCTCAGCACCGCAGCGCCGGTCAAATCGATCTCGCCATTGCCCGTGACAGTCCCGGTACCGCTGATCGTGGCGCCGTTAACTGTCAGCTTGCCAGCGGAATCGATCGTGACGTTGCCGGCATTCGCGACAGTCGAGCCCTGGTCGATCGTCAGCGTGCCGTTCGCCAGCACCTCGATCGTGCCGGTGCTCGCATTCGTGATCGTCTCATGGTCGAGCGCGTTGCCGGTGCCGCTGACCTTGAAGGCCGCATTGTTGTTCAGGATGCCGCCGCTCAGAACCGCGCCGCCGGTCAGATCGATCTCGCCATTGCTGGTGACCGTACCGGCACCATTGATCGTGGCGCCGTTCACCGTCAGCTTGCCGTTGGCATCGACCGTGACGTTGCCGGCATTCGCAACCGTCGAGCCCTGGTCGATCGTCAGCGCGCCGTTCGCTAGCACTTCGATCGTGCCGGTCGTCGCATTCGTGATCGTTTCGTGGTCCAGCGCGTTGCCGCTGCCGCTGACCTTGAAGGCCGCGTTGTTGTTTAGGATGCCGCCGCTCAGCACGGCAGCGCCGGTCAGGTCGATCTCGCCGTTGCCGGTGACAGTCCCGGCACCGTTGAGCGTGGCGCCATTGACTGTCAGCTTGCCGTTGGCATCGACCGTGACGTTACCGGCATTCGCGACCGTCGAGCCCTGGTCGATCGTCAGCGCGCCGTTCGCCAGCACTTCGATCGTGCCGGTGCTCGCATTCGTGACCGTCTCGTGGTCCAGCACGTTGCCGGTGCCGCTGACCTTAAAGACCGCGTTGTTGTTCAGGATGCTGCCGCTCAGCACCGCAGCGCCGGTGAGATCAATCTCACCGTTGCCGGTGACCGTGCCGGTGCCGCTGATCGTGGCGCCGTTGACCGTCAGCTTGCCGGTGGCGTCCACCGTGACGTTGCCGGTGTTGGCGACGCCGGAGCCCTGGTCGATCGTCAGCCAGCCATTCGCCAGCACCTTGATCGTGCCGCCGGACGTGTTTGCGACGGTCTCGTGGGCGAAATCCGCCGTGCCCTTGACGTTGACCGCCCCTGAATTGTTCAGCGTGCCGTTCTTGAGGACGCTGCTGCCGTCGAGTTCCAGCGTGCCGGCGATGGTGACCGTGCCGCCGCTGATGGTGGCGGTGTCGACGATCAGCGTCGTGCCGGCATCGGCCTTCAGCGTGCCGCCGGCATTGTTAATTCCGGCGAGCGTCTTCAGCGTGCCGCCGAACAGCTCGATCGTGCCGGAATTGGTGATTGTGGTGCCGTTGGCGAAATCGCCGCCGCCCTTGAGCGTCAGGTAGCCGGCATTGGTGAGGACGCTGCTGTCCAGGAACTCAGCCTTGCCACCAACCGAGATCGTGCTTGCCGTGAAATTGGTGAGCTTCGAATCGGCCTTGAGGCTGATCTCGCCCGCAATCGTCAACGCACTCTTGTTGATGACTTCCGGCGCCTTGTGGCCGACCGCGGTGTCGTAGTCGTTCATCGTGATCGACTTGGCAAAGGCTGCCGTGTCGATCGTCACCGGATAGGACGGCGTCAGCCCATGCAGCTGGTCGGTGATGACGATGACGTCGTCATTGATGGTCGGGACCGTGCCGGTTGCCCAGTTGGCCGCATCCTTCCAGAAGCCGCCCGAGGGAGCGCCGGGCTTGTCGGTCGCGATCCACACCACGGCGGGAGCGTCGGTGCCGGTGATCGTGACGGTGATGGTCTGCTGCGAGGTGGCGCCTTGCGCGTCCTTGAGCGTCACGGTGTAGACCAGCGTCAGCACCTCACCCTTGGGGATGAAGTCGGCGAGATAGACCGGCAGGTCAGCCAGCGACCAGTTGATGGTGCCGGTGCCGTCTCCGGTGCTATCGGCGCCCGCCGCGATCGCGACCGACATCGCGCTCTGGAACGCCGCAAGCGGCCCCGGCGGAACGGTGCCGTCAGGCAGGGTCGCGCTGCTCAACGCCACCGACACCGTATGCTTGTCGGTGAGATCGACGTCGTCGAAGCTCAGCGTGCCCGACGTGGGAACATCGCTGGTGAGCGGGCCACCCGGCACGCTGGTGCCGCCTTCGAAGATGATGGTCGGAACGCTGGTGGTGATCACCGGCTTGTCGTTGGTGCCGGTGATCGTGATGGTGATGTCGATGGTCGACGTTTCGGGATTGACCGAGAAATTATTGTTGACGCGGACCTTGTAGGTCAGCGTCAACGTTTCGCCCGCCGCGAGGAAGTCGAAGACGTGGTCGGGAATCGTGTAGGTCCAGACCGCCGAGCCGTTGTTGTTGTTACCGGCGG